>URXW01000073.1 GCA_900551995.1 uncultured Eubacteriales bacterium | reverse complement strand
TTAGCGCGGCATTTGATCCGATTCGAGGCGGGCTTCGCCCCCTCGAGCTCCCCCCGTGAGAAGGAAAAACTGCACGCACGGCAGGGGTTTATCCACACGCAGAAAGAACCGGCTTTCGCCGGTTCTTTCTTGCTTCAGTTCTTTTTCCCGTGCTGGGCCTTCATGCGCCGCTCGTGGTTCAGAATGGTTTTGCGGATACGCAGGTTCTTGGGGGTGACCTCCAGCAGCTCGTCGTCCGCCAGGAACTCCAGGCACTGCTCCAGACTCATTCTCCGGGGCGGCACCAGACGCAGTGCGTCGTCGCTGCCGGCGGCACGGGTGTTGGTCAGCTGCTTTTTCTTGCAGACGTTCACCACGATGTCCTCCTGCTTGGGGCTGATACCCACCACCATGCCCTCGTACACGTCCACGTTGGCACCGATGAGCAGCACGCCGCGCTCTTGGGCGTTAAACAGACCGTAGGTGATGGACTCGCCCGTTTCGCTTGCCACCAGCGAGCCGGTGTTACGGCGGGTCAATTCACCCTTGTAGGGGGCGTAGCTGTCAAAGACGCTGGCCATGATCCCCTCGCCGCGGGTATCGGTCATAAACTCGTTGCGGTAGCCGAACAGTCCGCGGCTGGGCACGAGGAACTCCACCTTCATGCGGTTGCCGATAGGCGTCATTTCCAGCATATCCGCCTTGCGGCTGCCCAGCTTTTCGATGACCGCGCCCACGCTCTCGCTGGGTACGTCCACCACCAGACGCTCGATCGGCTCGCATTTCTTGCCGTCGATGGTCTGATACAGCACACGGGGCGGCGACACTTGGAACTCGTACCCCTCCCGGCGCATGGTCTCAATGAGGATGGACAGGCTCATTTCGCCGCGTCCCGCCACGTTGAAGGCGTCCATGGCACCCTCGATCTCGCTGACGCGGAGGGACACATCCTTCAGTGTCTCCCGGAACAGGCGGTCACGCAGCTGACGGCTGGTGACGAACTTGCCCTCGCGGCCGGCGAAGGGGCTGTCGTTGACGGAGAAGGTCATCTCCACCGTGGGCGCGCTGATCTTCACGAAGGGCAGCGGCTCCACGCAGGTGGGAACGCAGATGGTATCGCCGATGGTGATGTCACCTATGCCGGACATGGCGATGATGTTGCCCGCCGTTGCCTCGGTGATGGGCACCTTGCCCAGACCGGCGAACTCGTACATACTGACCGCCTTCGCCTTCTTGGCAGGGGCGTCCGGGTCGTGGTAGTTGCACACCGCGATCTCCTGATTCTGCTTCAGCACGCCGCGCTCCACGCGTCCGATGGCGATACGACCCACGAAATCATTGTAGTCGATGGCACTGACCAGCATCTGGAAGGGCTGGTCAAGGTCGGCCTCCGGCGCGGGGATATAGTCCAGAATGGTGTCGAACAGCGGCTTGAGATCGGTGCCCACCGTGTCGGGGGAATAGCTGGCGGTGCCGTTGCGGGCGGAGCAGAACAGCATGGGGCTGTCCAGCTGCTCGGCAGTGGCGTCCAGATCCAGCAGCAGCTCCAGCACCTCATCGATGACCTCGTGGATGCGCTGGTCGGGGCGGTCGATCTTGTTGACCACCACGATGACCCGGTGACCCAGCTCCAGCGCACGGCTGAGGACGAAGCGGGTCTGGGGCATGGGACCCTCAGCGGCGTCCACCAGCAGGATAACGCCGTTGACCATCTTCAGAATGCGCTCCACCTCGCCGCCGAAATCGGCGTGACCCGGCGTGTCCACAATGTTGATCTTCGTGTCGCCGTACTGGATGGCGGTGTTCTTGGCGAGGATGGTAATGCCGCGCTCCCGCTCCAGATCGTTGGAGTCCATGACGCGCTCCACCGTCTCCTGATTCTCACGATATACGCCGCCCTGCTTGAGCATCTGATCCACCAGCGTGGTCTTGCCGTGGTCAACGTGGGCGATGATCGCTACGTTTCTCAATTTTTCGTTCTGCAAAGGTAAAACCCCTTTCTCTCGGGTAAATTCACTAACCTTTGTATTGTATTCCCGCCTACGCCTGATTGCAAGCCCTTTCGCCAACTTTTTCGTCACATTTTCGCCGCGCACTGTTGACACAGCCCCCGCCGTGGGGTACAATACCATGTGCACACGCGTCTGTAGCTCAGTTGGATAGAGCGCGAGCCTCCTAAGGTTGCGTTACAACGGCCACCTCAAAAAAAACTAAATAAGGGATTG
>URXW01000072.1 GCA_900551995.1 uncultured Eubacteriales bacterium | reverse complement strand
GCGCCGGGCAGCTTCTTCATTTCCTTCACGCCGCCCAGATACTTCTCCAGCTTCTCGATCTCGCCCATGTGCTTGATAACTTCCTTCTTGGGCAGCATATCGAAGGTGCCGTCCGCCTGCATGGTCTTCAGCTGGTTCAGACGGTCGATACGGGTACGCATGGTCTTGAAGTTGGTCATCATGCCGCCCAGCCAGCGGGCGTTGACGTAGTACTGGCCGCAGCGGGCAGCCTCGTCCTTAATGGCCTCCTGAGCCTGCTTCTTGGTGCCCACAAACAGCAGGGTCTGCCCGTTCTCGGACAGCTGACGCACGAAGGCATACGCCTCCTCCAGCTTCTTCACGGTCTTCTGCAGGTCGATGATATAGATGCCGTTGCGCTCCGTGTAGATATAGGGAGCCATCTTGGGGTTCCAGCGGCGGGTCTGGTGACCGAAGTGCACGCCTGCTTCCAGCAGGGACTTCATGGATACGACGTTCTGATTTGCCATGTTGCTTTGTTTCTCCTTTAATTTTTAGTTTGTACCTCCAGCCTCCTCCACCCTCCGGCCAACCTTGCGGCACCGACCGAAAGTCCGAAGCTGTGCGGATTCACCGAAATATAATACCACGCCTCGCGTCATATTGCAAGAAGTTTTTCCGCGTTTCCGCCTGTTTTTTTACTGTTTTTTACTGTTTCTCCCCGCAAATGTCGTCGCGGATGGCATTTGCCAGCGCGTTGATGGCGTCCTTCTGCGGCTCGTGGGCGGCGGAGCGCAGCGTCACGTTCTCCCCCACCTTCTGCCAGCCCTTCAAGCCCTCCACCATCGCGCCCATCTGCCGTGCGGTGACAGGTGCCCACGTGCCGTTCTCCAGCAGCGCGTACCGCCGGTTCTGCAAGCCGTGGGCGGCGATGTCCCGCAGCACCTCGTCCATGGTGATGAACACCCCGCCGTTGTAGGTGGGCGCGGCGAACACCAGATGGCTGTACTTAAAGGCGTCGGACACCACGTAGGAGCTGTGGGTCACGGACACATCGTACATCTTCACCCTCACCCCCTGCTCGGCAAGGCGGCAGGCGAGGATATTGACGCCGTTCTCCGTGTTGCCGTACACGGAGGCATAGGCGATCATCACGCCCTGCACCTCCGGCTCGTACCGGCTCCACAGCTCGTACTTGCCCAGAATATAGCCCAGCTCCCGCCGCCACACATGACCGTGGAGGGGCAGCAGCATCCGGATGTCCAGCCCCGCCGCCTTTTGCAAGACGGACTGCACCTGCGCGCCGTACTTGCCCACGATGTTGGCATAGTACCGCCGCGCCTCGTCCAGCACGTCCCGGTCAAAGTCCACCTCGTCGGCGAACAGCGTGCCGTTCAGCGCGCCGAAGCTACCGAAGGCGTCCGCCGACAGCAGCAGCTTGTCCGTCTCGTCGTAGGTCATCAGCACCTCCGGCCAGTGCACCATGGGTGCCGCCAGGAAGCGCAGGGTGTGCCGCCCCGTGCAGAGCGTCTCCCCGTCCTTCACCACGGTCACGCGACCGGCGGTCTCCTCGTCGAAAAACTGCCCGATCATGTTCTTGGCGGCGGCGCTGCACAGCACCGTCATCTCCGGGTACTGCCGCACCATGTCGGTGATCTCGGCAGCGTGATCCGGCTCCATGTGGTGCACCACCAGATAGTCGGGGGCTTTCCCCTCCAGCACGTGCGCCACGTTCTCCCGGAACGTGCCCCGCACGGCGTTGTCCACCGTGTCGAACAGCACCGTTTTCTCGTCCTTCAGCACATAGCTGTTGTAGCTCACGCCGTCCGGCACGCCGAACACACCTTCAAACAGGGCGAGACGGCGGCAGTCCGCGCCCACCCACGTATAATCATCATTGACCTTTCTCGTGCAATACATATTTTATCATCCTTTCCACGGATTTCGCCGTTGAATTTGTTCACTTCCACCCGCATTATAGCAAAGCCCACCGCATTTTTCCACTGTTTCTTGCCCTCTGCGCGTAAAAAAACAGTGTCCCGCCCTCGGCGGAACACTGTTTTTTCACAAATATATACGACCTTACGCCTTCGTGGCGATGTCGCACAGGGCGGTGAACGCCACGGGATCGTTGATCGCCATTTCGGACAGCATCTTGCGGTTGATCTGGATGCCGGCGACCTTCAGACCGTGCATGAAGGTGGAGTAGTTCATGCCGTTGGGCTTCACAGCGGCGGAGATACGGGTGATCCACAGCTGACGGAAATCCCGCTTCTTCAGACGGCGGCCCACATAGGCGTAGGTCAGAGACTTCATGACCTGCTCATTGGCCATCTTGAAGTGCTTGGACTT
>URXW01000071.1 GCA_900551995.1 uncultured Eubacteriales bacterium | reverse complement strand
CTGCTGAAAAAGGTCTCCGCGCTGGAGATCAAAACGATCTGCCCGCTCCATGGCCCGATGCTCACAGAGGGATTGGAGGAGTATCTGCGGCTGTATGACCTGTGGTCACAGTGGAAGCCGGAGGAACCGGAGAGCATACTGATCGCCCATGCGTCCATCCACGGAAACACCGCCCATGCGTCGGAGCTCCTCAAGGGCAAGCTGGAGGGAAAAGGCGTGCGGGTGACCTTGTGCGATTTGACCGTGACAGACCTCTCCTATGCCGTAACCAGCGCATTCTACTGCGGGAAGCTGGTATTGGCGTGCTCCACCTATGACGGAGGGCTGTTTCCGCCCATGAAGGCGTTTTTGGAGCACTTGCAGGCCAAGGGCTTCCGGAGCCGCCGGGTAGGCTTGATGGAAAACGGCTCCTGGGCACCTGCCGCCGCACGGCTGATGCGCGCCAAGCTGGAGGACATGAAGGATCTCCAACTGTGCGAAACGGAGGTGTCGCTGCGCGGCGCACTGAACCAAACCAGTGAGGCGCAGATGGACGCTCTGGTGGCTGAGCTCTGCGCGGAGTAGGCGGCGGGAATGGATAAAAGCGCAGCCGCAGATGTGCTCTGTGGCTGCGCTTCCTTGCAATTTACAGTGCTGCCTTTTTCCATTTCCTGATCTTTGTCCGAAACGTTCCGAAGGGCGCGACGGTATTGACGTGGATAAATTTGTAAACCTCCCACACCGCTGTTTTGGTGGCGCCATCCGCCCACCGTCTCATGTGCGGCTGGAACAGATCCTCCTCGCTCATGGAATCGATCATGGTCTGGATCGCGGCGATATTTTCATTTAATCTGCCCTTCAATTCCGCCAAGGACAAATGGGCGTAGGTGTCCGTGAACCATTGATACAGGCCGCCCAGCTGGTTCCATTTGAACTGCTCCGACGGTGTTTTCACGTCCATTCCGTGCTTCTCGTCAGCCTCCCATTTCAAAAGCAGCGTTGTCCACCCCACCTGATACGCAAGATTCTCTGCCGGTGTCCTGTCCACGCCGGGTACTCTTTTATCCTTCAGGGCTTCCGGGATCGTATCGAACTCGGAAATATACTTTTCAAAGCTCAGACGGATCTCGTTTTTGAGCTCCTCCTTGTCCTTGTATGCTCTCACTGCGCCAGCCTTTCTTTGATGAACGCCTCGATGGCGGCCTTGGAGCCGGGGGCGACAATGGAGCCGATCACCTCGCCGTTCTTAAAGAGCAGCAGCGTGGGGATGGTGTCGATGCCGAAGCGTTGGGTGAGCTGCGGCTCCTCGTCGCAGTTGATCTTCCCGGTGATGAGCGTGTCGGCGTACTGTTCACCCACCTTGTCAAAGGCCGGGGCGATACGGCGGCAGTAGGGGCACCACTGTGCCCAGAAGTCCACCAGCACGGGCTTGTCCGCGTGCAAAACATCGTTTTCAAAGCGGTTGGTCGTAATGGTAAGCATCGTAAAATCCTCCTATTTCTGTGTAAAAAATCGTGTTTCAATATCTGTGATGGTAATGTGCGAGAGATAGGCGGCACATTCCTCGTTCATGCCCCGGTACAGCGCGTCCATCACGCCCGCCATGCCAGAGCAGATGGCGCAGTCACGGTCGATGTCGCCGCTGTGCCACGCGCAGTCCACAAAGCGGGTATTTACCGCCTCCGCCACTTGCCGCAGGGTCAGCGTCGCCGGGTCTGCCGTCAGGCGGTAGCCGCCGTCCAAGCCCTCCCGGGTCTCCACCATTCCCGCCTTTTTCAGCCCCGCCAGCACGCGGCGGACGCGGGTGGGGTTGGTGCAGATGTTCTCCGCCAGCACTTCGCTGCTGAGGGAGCGTCTGCTGTGGCTCAGGCAGACCAGCGCGTGGACTGCCAGATTAAAGGAACTGTCCATGGTTATCCCTCCTGCGATAATCTGTACTTACGACAAGCACAGTTTATACTGTAACTATAGCAAATACAGTTTAGACTGTCAAGAGATATTCGCAAAAAAATGACAAAACCATCAATCACAGTTGACAAAACAGTTGACAAAAAGGAAGATATGGATATAATAAAGGGGAAAATAGTAAGTTCTGGCAGACCGCACACGGGTGGCCTGCCTTTTCTTCCACCAAGGTGTTAGAGTTGGCTAACTGCAATGCGAAGCAGAAGGGCATCCGGAGCTTGAACAAGGAGTAGGAAATCGGAACCGCCACCCATACCTGCCCGTGGTACTGAGGCATACATGGGACGGTTTATGAATAGCCTGCCTTTTCTTCTGCCAGATAGTTAGATATGACTAACTTGGAAATACAAAAAAGAGCGGAACCGTTACCCTCATGGTGCGCCGGTATTGCCGGGGCGTGCATGGGACAAGGGACAGGGTGCTTTGCCCGGCGTGTGCCGCGCTGCTGGAATACGCCAGGCAGCGGCGGGACAGGTGCCCGCACGGGGAGATAGACAGCCATGAAAGAACGAAAGAACTTCTGGGACAAAAATGCCGGACGTTACGACCGCTTTATGCGAAAAGATCGGGCGGCGTATGAGAAAATCTATGCGCTGCTCCGGCCAGTCGTGAAAGCCAAAACAGTGCTGGAGCTGGCGACCGGCACGGGGCTGATCGCAAAAAGCATCGTGAACGCGGCGGCGCACATCGAGGCGACGGACGCCTCCGCGGAGATGATTGCAGAGGCCAAGCGGGACAACCGCTCGGCGAAGCTGCACTTTTCCGTGCAGGATATGTTCCGCCTGCCCTATGCGGACAAGTCCTTCGATGTGGTGATCGT
>URXW01000070.1 GCA_900551995.1 uncultured Eubacteriales bacterium | reverse complement strand
CCCATAATAAATCAGTTTATTATACAATAGAAGTCCTCTATCGTCAACGATACAACTGTAAACATTTTTTGTCAAACCGCCCGTTGTGACGCGGCGTGGAATGTGGTATACTGATGGTACTGCCCAAGGAGGTGCTTTATGGAAAAAAACACCGGAAAACTCCTGACCCCCACCGCCGGAACGCCGCTGGACTATCTGCGCTGGCGCGGCGACCTGTCCTTTGTACGGGACGGCTTCAACGAGGTGGACAATCTCATCCTCTGCATTATCTCCTATCTCAACTTCCGCCGCATCGACGCGGTGCACACCAAGACCCCCGCCCTCGCCCCCACTCTCGCGGAGGTGGCTCCGCTGCTGACGGAGGAGGACGACCAGCTGGGTCTCAGCGAGCTAAGCTACCTGCCGCTGCTGCGTCTGGCGGCGCAGACGGAGCGTTTCAAAGAGCTCCGCCTGTTTGGCTACACCCACGAATACGACGCGGAGTGCGCCAAGCAGTTCGACGCCCTGTCCTTCCTCGTGCCTGACGGCACGCTGTTCGTGGCGTTCATGGGCACTGACACATCTCTGGCAGGCTGGAAGGAGGACTTCAACATGAGCTTCCTGTCCGCCGTCCCGGCGCAGGAACGCGCCGTGTCCTACGCCGGGGAGATGGCGGAGCTCTGCCCCGGTCTCCCCCTCCGCATCGGCGGTCACAGCAAAGGCGGCAATCTGGCGGCGTGGGCGGCGATCCACCTGCCCGCCGATTTGCAGACCGGCCGCCTGCTGGACGCCTACAACAACGACGGTCCCGGCTTCGCCCGCGATATGCTGGAGACTCCGGAGTACCTGCGCGTCTCCGGCAAGCTGCACACCTACATTCCGGAATCCTCCATTGTGGGCGTCCTGCTGGAGCACGCCGAGGACTACGCCGTTATCGACAGTGCCAACCGCTCCGTCATGCAGCACGAGCCTCTCTCCTGGAACGTGGTGGGCACGAAATTCGTCCATCTGGGGCAACGCTCCCAGATGGGCAGGCTCAGCGACGACGTTCTCCGGGAGTGGATCGGCTCCATGACCCCCGCCGAGCGGGCGCAGTTCACCGACGCGCTGTTTGATATGCTGTCCCTCTCCGGCAAGGCGCGGACGCTGGACGACCTCCGCAGCGGCAGGTTCTCCGGCGGCGCGGCACTGCTGAAGCAGTACGCCGGCGCGGACGAGGAGCAGAAAAAGATCATCAACGAGGTGTTCCGCCGTCTGGCGGTGGACGTGAAGACCGAGCTGAAGAAAGCCGCGGGCGAGAGCCTTGAGGGCGTGAAAAAAGCCGCAGGCGAGAGCTTCGAGGCCGCCAAAAACGCCCTCTCCAGCCTCACCCGCGGCGACCGGGAAAAATAATCCCCCGCAGCAAAAGGACACCGCCCTCCGGCGGTGTCCTTTTTTCACGCTCCACGCGTTCCTTGCTTTTTTAGCCCGGAGGCCACGTCATGTCCCGCCCGGCCAGCACATGGAAGTGCAGGTGCTTGACGGTCTGCCCCGCCTGATCGCCGCAGTTGTTGACGATGCGGTAGCTCTCCACGCCCAGCTCCTTGCAGATCTTCACGATGACCTCAAAGCAGTGCGCCATCACCGCGCTGTTGTCCGCCGTAATGGCGTTGGCACAGCAGATATGCTCCTTGGGCACCACCAGAAAATGGGTGGGTGCCTGGGGATCAATGTCGTAAAAGGCGTAGCACTGCTCGTCCTCGTACACCTTCTTGCTGGGGATCTCCCCGTCAATGATGGCGCAGAACAAACAATCGTTTCTCATCCTCGCATCTCCTTTCTCTTATACTCTGCGCCCCCGCCCGCAAGGCGGGGGCGTCGCTTCTTATCTCAGCCCAGCTTGGCGGACACAAAATCGTCCACCGCGGCCAGCGCGTCGTCCACCTTCAGCAGATCTGTGCCGCCGCCCATGGCACTGTCGGGCTTGCCGCCGCCCTTGCCGCCGCACACGGCGGACACCGCCTTCACCAGCTCGCCGGCCTTCACGCCCTTTGCCACGGCGTCCTTGCCGCAGACCGCCAAGAAGCTGACCTTCTCGCCCTGGATGCTGGCCAGCACGCCCACCACGCCGGGATCCTTGTCCCGCAGGAAGTCGCCCATGGTACGCAGCGCGTTGGCGTCCAGTCCCTGCCGCGTGCCGGTGATGATGTGCAGGCCGCCCACGGTCTTGGCGGACGCCAGGATCTGCTTCGCCTCGCCCATGGAAGCCTCGCTCCGGAACTTCTCCACCGCCTGCCGCAGAGCCTTCATCTCGCTGGCCTGCTGCTCCAGACGCTCCAGCAGCGTCTCCGGCGCGGACTTGAAGAACTGGGACGCCCGGTGCAGCAGCGTGCGGCTGTGGCGCATACCCTCCAGCGTCACGCGGCCGGTGGTCGCCTCGATACGGCGAACGCCGGAGGCCACGCTGCTCTCGCTCTTAATGTGGAACGGACCCACCTTGGCGGTGTTGTCCAGATGGGTGCCGCCGCACAGCTCCATGGAGAAATCGCCCATGGTCACCACGCGCACCGTCTCGCCGTACTTCTCGCCGAAGGCCGCCACGGCACCCCGCGCCTTCGCCTCGTCGATAGGCAGCTCCTCGGTGGTGATGTCCATGCCGGACAGAATGGCATCGTTCACCATGTCCTCCACCTGCTCCAGCTGCTCCGTCGTGATCCCCTCGAAGTGGGTAAAGTCGAAGCGCAGGCGATCCGGCTCCACCAGGGAGCCCGCCTGATGGACGTGGTCGCCCAGCACCTTCACCAGTGCGGCGTCCAGCAGATGGGTCGCGGAGTGGGCACGGCGGATGGCGTCGCGCCGCGCCGTGTCGATGGCGGGGGACACGCTGTCGCCCACGTGGAGGGTGCCCTTCACCAGCTTGCCGTAGTGCATGAACTTGCCGCCCTTGTTCTTCTGTACGTCGGTCACCGCGAACTCCGCGCCGTCGCCGGTGACAACGCCGTGGTCGGCCACCTGACCGCCCATCTCCGCGTAAAAGGGCGTCTGATCCAGCACCACGATGGCGTCCATGCCGCTGACGATCTCCTCCGCCAGCTCGCCCTCGACCACGATGGCAAGCACGCTCGCGTCGTCCAGCTTGTCGTACTCGTACCCGGCGAACTCCGTGGCGGGCATGTCCTTGCCGAACTCCACGCCTGCCCAGCCCAGATCGCCCAGTGCCTTCCGGGCCTCGCGGGCACGCTCCTTCTGCTCGGTCATCAGAGCCTTGAACGCGTCCTCGTCCACGGTCATGCCCTCCTCGGCCGCCATCTCCACCGTCAGGTCGATGGGGAAGCCGAAGGTATCATACAGCTTAAAGGCGTCCGCGCCGGAGAACACCGTCTCGCCCTTCTCCTTGTGAGCCGCCAGCATCTCGCCGTAGATCCGCATACCGCCGTCGATGGTGCGGGCAAAGTTCTCCTCCTCGGTGCGGATGACCTTGGTGAT
>URXW01000069.1 GCA_900551995.1 uncultured Eubacteriales bacterium | reverse complement strand
CCCCTTCCCCGTCCCCTGTCATTGCGAGCCAGTGCTCACACTGGCTCGGCGATCCGTTTCCCCCGTCCCCGCGCCCCAGGCGCGGAATCACCCCCATGCCGAAAAAAAGAAAGCCGTTCCGGCTTTCTTTTTTTCCTATCCGATCAGTGCCTCCAGCTCACTCTGTGAAGCAAACCCCACGGACTTGTTCACCAGCTGCCCGTCCTTGAATACCAGCAGCAGGGGGATGCTCTCCACGCCGTATGCCGCCGCCAGCGACATATTCTCATCCACGTTCACCTTCACCACGGTGACGTCCGGCCTGTCGGCGGCAAGCTGCTCCAGCACAGGCCCCAGCATACGGCACGGACCACACCAGTCGGCCCAGAAATCCACCAGCACCGTCCCCTTTGCCTCCAGCACCTTCTCCCGGAACTCGTTCTCGTTTACGTGTAACAGTGCCATCTGAAAAAACCTCCTTTACCGGGCTTCCAGCCCTTTTTCCAAGCACACCAGACGCACGCCCGGTATGCCGTTAAACACGCCCTCCACGACGCCCACCTCGGCGTATCCCAGCTTCGCATACAGTGCGCGGGCGGGCGTGTTGCGCGCATTGGTGTCCATCCGCAGACAGAGCCGTCCCGTCTCCCGTGCCAGCTTTTCATAGAACGCCACGAACGCCGAGCCGTACCCTCTGCCCTTCGCCTCCGGGTCAACCACCAGCGTGTGCAGCACCAATACCTGCTCCGGTGCCGCGTCGCTGTGCCACCGGCACTGGGCGTACTGCTCCATCTGGTTCTGGTCGATCTTGGCGGCGGCGACCACGCGCCCGCCGTCCTCCATAACGTACAGCGTCCCCGCCTCCAGCGCGGCGCGGGCCGTCTGCTCCGTGGGATATACGCCCCGCATCCACCCGGTAGTCAGCAGTCCCTGCTCCTCCCGCGTCAGCAGCGCGTCATAGATCCCCGCCACGGCGGGAATATCCGCCGCCGTGCCCTTTCGTATTACCATCCGACCCTCCTTATCTCACCGACCACCACACCGCCAGTGCGATCTGCGCCGCCAGTATGGCGGGTACGCCCCACACGAAATACCAGTGCTTCGTCTTGTGGTGAAACACCCGCATCCCGGCCAGTGCGCCCACGCTTCCACCCAGCAGCGGCAGCAAAAACAGCGTCCTTTCCGATACCCGCCACGCCCCGCGCCGCGCCCGACGCTTGTCCGCGCCGTACACGGCGAACGTGACCACGTTGATGACCGCCAGCCACAGTGCCAGCACCCCCGCCGGGGTGGAGAAAAGCTCCCCCACCGTCAGTCCGCCTTCCGCAGCTTCGCCAGCTCCGCCGCCGTGGCGGCGGCCAGCCTTGCGTTATTATACACCAACTGGATGTTGGCGTCCAGACTGCTGCCGCCGGTGATGTCCTTGATCTTCGCCAGCAGGAACGGCGTGGTGGCTTTGCCGTGGATACCCTGGGTCTTGGCGTCCTCCACCGCCTCGTCGATGGCCTTGTTGATCACGTCCGCATCCATGGAGTACGCCTCCGGGATGGGGTTCGTCACCAGCATACCGCCCCGCAGCCCCAGCTCCCGCTTGACGTGGAACGCCTCCGCCAGCTGTGCGGGGCTGTCCAGCCGGTAGTCCACGCCGAACCCGGATCTCCGGGTGTAGAACGCCGGCAGCTCCTCGGTCTGATACCCGATGACCGGCACGCCGTGCGTCTCCAGATACTCCAGCGTCAGCCCCAGATCGAGAATGGACTTTGCACCGGCGCAGATGACCATGACCGGCGTCTCCGCCAGCTCCTCCAGGTCGGCGGAAATATCCATGGTGGTCTCCGCGCCCCGGTGCACGCCGCCGATGCCGCCGGTGGCAAACACCTCGATCCCCGCCATGGCGGCGATCATCATGGTGGTGGTCACGGTGGTGGCGCCGTCACGCTTCTCCGCCACTAAAATGGGCAGATCCCGGCGGCTGGCCTTGGTCACGCCCGCCCCGGTCTTGCCCAGATAGTCGATCTCCTCCGGCGTCAGTCCGGCCTTCAGCCGCCCGCCGATAATGGCGATGGTGGCGGGCACCGCGCCGCCGTCCCATATAATCTTCTCCACGTGCAGTGCCGTCTCCACATTCTGGGGATAGGGCATCCCGTGGCTGATGATGGTGCTCTCCAACGCCACCACAGGCTTCCCCGCGTCCAAAGCCGCCTGCACCTCCGGTGCCACATCCAAATACCGATTCATATTATTGTGCCTCCTTATTGAGAATATACCGTATATTTTCCCAGCTCATGCCGGGGTGGATCGTCTCCTGTGCGGTGCAGGCGAGCGCACCTGCGCCCACCGCCATCTCCGCGCACTCCGCCAGCGGCTTCCCTCTTGCGATGCACGCTGCCAACGCCGCCGCCATGGCGTCGCCGCCGCCTGTGGCGTTCACCGCGTGTATCTGCGGGCAGGGCAGGCGCACCTCGTGCCCGTCCCGATCCGCGCCGTACAGCCCCTCCGTGCCCAGGGAGATGTACACCTGCTCCACGCCCTTGTCCAGCAGCACCCTTGCCGCCCGATGCACGTCCTCCTCCGTGCGGATGGCAACGCCGCTGAGCAGCTCCGCCTCCATGCGGTTGGGCTTCAACGCCGTCAGCCTGTCCAGCACCGGCAGCAGCTTGGGAGCCTTGATGGTGCTCACCGGGTCGGCGAGTATGGGTGCCGCGCAGTGGCGGCACAGCCATTCCAGCGATGTCTCCGGCGGATTGGTGTCCACCACCACCAGCCCTGCGTGGTTGATAAAATCCAGCCTCTGCCGCAGGAACTCCGGCGTAATGTGCTCATAGATGTCCATGTCGTTCACCGCCAGAGCCATGTCCCCGTCGCAGTCGTCGATAAACAGATACGTCCCCGTCCGTCCTCCGGGCACGGTGGCGCAGTGGCTCAGATCCAGCCCGATGTCCGATGCGTTCTCCCGCACAGACTGCGCGAAGCCGTCCTGCCCCAGCACCGTCACCATGGCGACCTGCTCTCCCAGCAAGCACAGGTTGTGGGCGATGTTCCGCCCCACGCCGCCCAGCGACGTTGTCACCCTGCCGGGGTTGGAGTCCCGCGCCACCAGCCGCGCACCGCTGACCGCCCCGATGTCCATGTTCACGCCGCCGATCACCACGATGTAGTCGACGTCCCGCAGCAGATACCCCCGCCCCGCGATGTACCCTTTTTTCATCAGGTTAGAGATATGTACCGCCGCACTGGAGCGGGTGATCCCCGCCTTGTCCGCCAGCTCCTGCTGGGAGATGAGCGGATTTTCCCGAATCCAATCCAGTATCTGCCGCTCCCTCTGGGTCATGTGCACCCCTCCTCAATAACAGTAAATTTCCGCAATAACAGCTGCTTCCCACGATCTAAGCAATAGCCGATTTCTAATCATACGCTTATTATAACAACATAGTTTATTTTGTCAACACTTGTTTATCCCATATCCCCCCCGCTTCGCCCTGCCATAGTGCTTCCATTCCGAACCAGCCCCGTTCCTGTCATTGTGAGCTGCCCTGATATTCCTGTCATTGCGAGCCAGTGCTCACACTGGCGTGGCAATCCGTCCCCCCGTCCCCGCGCCGCAGGCGCGTCACCCCTTTTTACGTTTGCCTCCGGCGGTCACCTTTCTTTCAATAGCGAAAGAAAGGTGAGAAA
>URXW01000068.1 GCA_900551995.1 uncultured Eubacteriales bacterium | reverse complement strand
CGGCATTTGATCCGATTCGAGGCGGGCTTTGCCCCCTCGAGCTCCCCCTTGTGAGGAAGAAGGACTGCACGCGCAGCGGGGTTTACCGACACGCAGAAGCAGCCCCGATGGGGCTGCTTCCTGTGTGTTTTGTATGTTCTTACAGGTCGAGCGTCAGGTCGCCCTCCTTGATCCACCCGCATTTCCGCAGGGGGATGGCGATGAGCCACGTCAGCACGGCGGGCAGCACGAAGGAGATCAGCACCAGCCCCAGCCAGTCCATGCCGGTGACGGCGGTCTTCGCCCCGGCGGCAATGTCATTGACCCAGCCGGTGTACACGCCGATCTGTCCCACCAGACCGCAGGTGCCCATGCCGCTGGACACCGGCGCGCCGTTCATCTGCAAACGGAAGATGCACGTGGCGATGGGCCCGGTGATGGCGGACGCCACCGTGGGCGGGATCCACACGCGGGGATTGCGGACGATGTTGCCCATTTGCAGCATACTGGTGCCCAGCCCCTGCGCCGCCAGACCGCCCCACCGGTTCTCTGGGAAGCTCATAACGGCGAAGCCGATCATCTGGGCGCAGCAGCCCGCCACGGCGGCACCGCCGGCCAGCCCCGTCAGACCCAACGCCGCACAGATGGCGGCGGAGGAGATGGGCAGCGTCAGTGCCACGCCGATGACCACCGACACGATGATGCCCATAAAGAAGGGCTGCAATTCCGTTGCCCACATGATGGCTTTACCCACGGCGGAGGCGGCTTGTCCCACCGGCGCGGCGATCAGGGCGGCGAAGCCCACACCCACCAGAATGGTGACGATAGGCGTCACCAGAATGTCGATCTTCGTCTCCTTGCTGACAGCCTTGCCCACCTCAGCGGCGACGATCGCCACGAACAGCACCGCCAAGGGGCCTCCCGCGCCGCCCATATAGTTGGTGGCGAAGCCCACGGGGATCAGGGAGAACAGCACCAGCGGCGGCGCGCTCAGCGCACGGGCGATGGCGACCGCCATACCGGGGCCCACCATCGCCGAGCACAGCCCGCCGATGGTGTAGTGCACCGCTCCCTCGCCTGTGCCAAGGGTGACGACAATGGCGTTCAGGAAGCCGATGTGGAACTGCTGCCCGATGGTGTTGAGGATGGTGCCCACCAGCAGCGTGCAGAACAGTCCCTGTGCCATGGCTCCCATGGCGTCAATAAAGTAGCGTTTTGCGGAGAATACGATGTCCTTCCGTTTCAGGAAGGCGCGGAGCTTTTCCATTTAAGGTTACCTCGCTTATCAATTTTCCCCATATTATAAACATACGCAGCCTCGCTTGTCAACCTTCCCCGCCTTTTTCCGCCTTTCCCCGTCTTTCCGCCTCCCGCCGCAGCCACCAGAACACCGCCGCGCCGTCCGAAGCATCCTCCCGGCGCAGCGCGAAGCTCTGCCGCTCCGGGTGCCACTGCACCGCCAGCACCGGCAGCGAGCTGTGGCAGACGCCCTCGATCACGCCGTCCGGTGCCCACTGCCGCACCGACAGCCCCGCCCCCAGCCGCCGTATGGCTTGGTGGTGGCTGCTGGTGACGCGCCCCTCCGTCCCCATCAGCTCCGCCAATTCTCCCACAGCGCGTACAGCGTGTACGGCGTCCGCGCCCGGCTGCTGGTGCCCGGAGACGTAGCCGTACAGCGTCCCGCCGAAGAACACGTTCAACGCCTGCAGCCCCCGGCAAATGCCCAATATGGGCTTCTCCGCCGCGGCAAAGGCGGCGATGACCCGCCACTCGTCCTCCGGCAGCGTGTTCTCCACGATGTCCCCGCCGCCGGGCAGCACCAATCCGCCGCAGAACGTGTCCGCCTCGCGGGACACCTCCGCCGTCAGTCCCACGGCGTTCAGCGCGTTCAGGTAGTTTACATAATCCAACCCATCGTCCCACAGCAGCATCCGCGTATCCATGGTCATCCCCCCTCATCCTAATAAATGCGGTGCCTCCGGCGGTTATGACGGCGAAAAACCTGTTGCGCGTCCGCGGGAAGTGTGGTATGATAGGCGTCGTGAATATGCAGCGGTATCGAAGCGGTCATAACGGGGCTGACTCGAAATCGAGTCGGTCGCTTTCCGGAGTGACCTCGCAAACCCTTGATACTTCTGGCTTCTTCCGCTTTTCTACACTTTTTCAAAACTGAATATCTACGGTTTTTCTACGCTTTGTCTACGATTTCTACACTTGGTTATCAATCAGCCGGAAACCCGCAAAGCCTTGAAAATACAGCATGGAGATGTATCGAAGTGGTCGTAACGAGGCTGACTCGAAATCAGTTGACGGGTCAAACCGTCCGGGGGTTCGAATCCCTCCATCTCCGCCAGAGCCTGCAGTGGTAATTCCACTGCAGGTTTTTATTTATGCCAGCTGTTCCTCTTTTTCAGGGCGGTTGAACATACCGTTCATGGCGTTTGCCGAAGCCTCCTGTGCCGAGTAGTCGAGATGTGCATAGATGTCTGCCGTGGTGGAGAAAGTACTGTGACCCAGCCAGATTTGGATCTGCTTCATGGAGATACCGTTGCTGAGAAGCAGGCTGGCGCAGGTGTGACGAAGATCATGGAAGCGGACCTTGCGAAGCCCGTACTTCTCGATGAGCCACGAGAAATGCTCCGTTACATAGTTCGGGCGTAGAAGTTTTCCGCACTGGTCAACGCAGATGTAGTCGAGGTAGTCCCGGCAGTAACTTTTTTTGAAGAGTCTCCGGTACATCTCCTGCTTCTCTTTCTCCTCCAGCAGGATGATTCCTACTGCTGGAATCAGAGGTAGTGTTCGGAAGCTGGATTTGGTTTTCAGGACATCCTCGCCCATCGGGACGAACTTTCCATCCACCTCTGCTTCGATGACCTTGTGACTGATGGAGATCGTCTTGTGTTCCATGTCGATGGCGCTCCACCGCAGTCCGAGAACTTCGCTCCGCCGCAAGCCATAGTAGGCAGCAATTTTTACGCACAATTCCAGCGGGTCACCAGACACTGCGTCGAACAGGGTAAGCATCTCTTCCTCGCTGTAGAAGCTACCGTGGAACACATTCTTCTTGGGACGGTCTACCTTGTCGGCAGGATTCTTGAGCAGGATATCCTTCTTAACCGCTGTCTGAAGTGCCTTTCGGATGATTGCGTGATAATGAATGACCGTATTTGTCGTACAGCCGTCTGCCAGAATACTCTGGTAGAAGTCCTCAATGTGCTGTGGGGTCACTTCCCGCAACTGGAGTCCCAGCGGCGCGAAGTATGGCCGGATTCTTGCTTTGATCATGTTAGAGTAGCTTTGGTAGGTCGCCGTTGCAAGTGAGCTGCGGGTCGATTGAAGCCACTTTTCCATGTACTCGGTAAACGGGAGCAAGGCATCGGGATGCGTGTTCTCTGCAAGCTCCTTTGCTTTTGCCTCTCGATCCAGCCGTTCTTCTTCCTCCCGCTCATACTGGAGCCGGATCTCATCAAATGCTTTCTGGGCTTTGCGTGCGCTGGTTCCCTCGACGGGAAGCCGCATGGGTACCCATTTGCATCTGCGGCGGCCATTGACCTTCAGGTAAAGAACCGCATAGTAAAAACCGTTTTTTTGCTGCAGGCAGCCTGTTATCATAATGTCCTCCTATTCTATAACAGGTAGTCGTATTGCCCGCCATTGACATCCCAAACATACCACAATGCGTTGGGAATAGCTATACTCCAAGTGGAGAAATACCACTCGACTTTTCTACGCTTTTCGGCAAACGACCTCGTGTTTTCTAAACGATCTGTCAATTCGGCTCATGATAAATTGATGCGGCACATATCCTCACCCATCAGGTACTCGATTACGCATACCTTCGGGATCTTGTAGGCTCTGCCTACCTTGATGCATCTGATCTCCTGTTCAGCCAAGAGGCGATGCGCCAGTCGTCGACTGATTCCACCCAGCATTTTGCGGAGGTCATCCACCTCAACAACATCGGGATATTTTTCAAACATAGAACTCTTTTTCATGGCAATGCCCTCCTATTTTTCGAGTCGTACCTTGCGGCACAAATATGAGGATCGTCCGGGGGATAAGGAGGGGTGAATGCAGGCCGTTCAGAGGTTTGAAAGAGAGAAGAGAGTGGATGGCGGAAAAAAGAAAGAGGAGGTGGACGATCCCCATACTTCTGCCGCAAAGCAGAAAAGGCCGCTCCGCATCGGGGCG
>URXW01000067.1 GCA_900551995.1 uncultured Eubacteriales bacterium | reverse complement strand
GAAGCGTCCAAAGGGAAAGGGCGTGCGCGCCCTCTCCCTTTGGAAACTCTCTCCCGTGGGGTGTGGCGATTATCAAATCGCGCCTTTTGCGGTACAGCGCACCGCAAAAGGTAGGTGCGGCGCGTTGCGCCGCACGTCAGAACGGTATTCCCGCCGCCGCCACCGTGCGGGGATCAAACACGCCGCCGGAGGGCGGGAGAATGGTCAGCAGAATGTACGCCACTGCCAGCGCGATGGTCAGCCCGTACCACGGCAGCGCGTCGCCGCCCATATACCGCAGCACAAGCGCGTACAGCGTCACCGCCGCGCCTATGGCTGCCGCTGCCGCCGCTGCCGGTGGCAGCAGGCACGCCAGCCCCAGCGATACGCCCGCGCCCACCACCGCCATCAGACACAGCCCGCCGCGGCTGCCGCCGCGCTGTAAGCCCCACAGCAGCGGCGCGGCGCACAGCAGGGGGAAGAACGCCGCCTTGCCCAGCTCCCACGGGCTGCCGTACACGGGGCTGAGCACGTCCGTCAGGGGGGCGGGGCACCGCAGGCGCAACGCCCACAGCAGCGCAGCCGCCGCCAGCGCAGCGAAAAATGCCAGCACGTAGGGCAGAATCTTTTTCATCGGATCACCTCACGCCCACTATATGCGCCGGGACAGGAAAAAATCCGTGGCAGGCAGCCACGGATTTATAGCTTGTTCACACATTACCCGGAAAAATGCGGTACAATGGCTTTACGGTTTTTACGTTGAGGTCTGCCCGTGGGGCGTCTCCGCCGCCAGCACGTCCTCGGCGTCCGCGCCGCACAGGCGGATGAGCTTCTCCGCCAGTATCTTGGAGAACCCCGCGATGAGCGCGCTCTCGATGACCAGCAGCTCCACGGCGTTGCCGCAGTTCTGTTCCGTGGCGTTGCGGATGCCCTCCGCCCCGGACTGCACCTGCTGGTTGAAAAACAGCCCCACGCGGCGGAATTTCAGGGAGTAATCCTCATACACCGCCCGCACGTCCGTCTCGCTGCTGTCCATGGGCAGGATCTTCTGCACATCGCTGATGCTGAGGCTCTGCTTCATGGTCAAGATCATAATGAGATACGCGATGTGTACCCGGTGGTACTTCCGCTTTTCCGGTGCCGGCATGATCTTCAGCCGCACGTAATTGTTGATGGTGGAGGAGGTCACGATGCGCTCCTTGCCCCCCACCGGCGCGGGGATGAAGGACAGATACTGCTCCAGCAGCACGATGACCTGATCCATATACAGTCCGAAATCCGGGATCGCCTCCCAGTCCGGCAAATGGTAGTCTGTGATGAATTTGTCCCACCTTTGCAGCTTGTGGGCGATCAAACTCTTGTCATATTCCATGGATTCACCGCCTATACTCTGATTCGCTGTATATCATATCACATACCGGATTATTATGCAAGAAAATAGGAACAAAATATATTGACGCAGCAGAACTAATATGCTATATTAGATGAAAAGACGCGAGGAGGCTTTGCTTATGGAGCGTGCATTCATCTATGGGGACTCTCTGCTGAAAGCGACCATGCCCGACACGGAGATGCGGTATCATTTTCATCTGCCGGAGGTCATGGCGCAGTACCCCAGCGACAGGCTGGAGGTGGTGAACCGCGCCAAAATGGGCGCAACGGTCACCAAGGGGCTGTCGCTGGTGGAGCACGACGTGCAGCGCGGCATAGACGCGCGCTGGGCGTTGGTCGCCTACGGCGGCAACGACAGCGACTTCGACTGGGAGGCGATCGCCGCCGCCCCGGAGGAGGAGCACCTGCCTCACACGGTGCTGCCGGAGTTCACGGAAAAGCTCCGCCGCGCCGTCACCGCGCTGCGCTCCGCCGGCGTCCAGCCGGTGCTGATGACCCTGCCGCCCATCGACGGGCAGCGGTACTTTAGCTTTATCTCCCAGCGGGCGGACGGCGGCAGCGTCCTGCGCTGGCTGGGCGACGTGGGGCGCATTTACCGCCACCAGGAGATGTACTCCGACGCAGTCGCTGCGCTGGCGTTCTCCGAGGGCGTGCCGCTCATCGACGTGCGGCGGCAGTTCCTGCCCCTGCGCGAGCTGCCGCAGCTTATCGCCGCCGACGGCATACATCTGACCATGCCGGGGTATCGCCGCCTGTTTGACACGCTGGCCGGCTGGGTGAGAGAGCGGCTGTAATACGGTTCATTTCCCCCTTGAAAGGAGACAGATATGGTTCGAGTAATGACAGACAACGCCGGGAATTTGCCGCCGGAGCTGCGGGAGAGGTACAACATCACGGAGATGTGCCTGACCTACACCATCGACGGCGAGCCGGTGGACACCACCGCGCCCTTTGACGGTCACGCCTACTACGAGGCGATGCGCCGCGGCGCGGAGATCAAGACCTCCATGATAAGCCCGCTGGCGGCGCGTGAGGCGATGGAGCCGGTGCTGGAATCCGGCAACGACGTGCTGTACGTGGGGCTGTCCGGCGGCGTCAGCGGCACGTGCTGGGGCGTCAGCGTGGTGGCGCAGGAGCTGAGGGAGCGGTTCCCTGACCGGGACATCCGCGTGTTCGACTCTCTGGGCGCGTCGCTGGGCGAGGGGCTTCTCGCGCTGGAGGCGGCGCATCTGGCGCAGCAGGGCGCGGATATGGAGACGATCGTCGCCCGGTTGATGGTGCTCCGCAGCAAAATGCGCCAGCTGTTCATGGTGGACGATCTGAAATATCTCCGCAAGGGCGGGCGTCTGTCCGGCGCGGCGGCCTTGGCGGGCACGCTGCTGCAGATCAAGCCCATTTTGGAGGGCAACCCGGAGGGCAAGATCGTGGTGTTCTGCAAGGAACGCGGACGCAAAAAGGCGATGGAGCAGCAGATACGCCTGTATAACGAGCTGGTGGAGGACAAATCCGCCCCGGTGGGCATCTCCCACGCCGCCGCCCCGGCGGAGGCTCTGCATCTGACCACGGCTCTCCGCGAGTCGGGCTGTACCGGCGAGATACTCTCCGTCTGTCACGAGCCCGTCACCGGTGCCCACGTGGGGCCCGGAATGTTGTCCCTGTATTTTTACAGCTCCCCGTGGCGTTGAGCGCGCCAAATAAGTTGACAATAATATAAAAATATGGAATTATGGTAAACCGAACAGCCGCCCATGGGGCGGCTGTTTTTTGCGTTTTTGGAGCGTTTTTCGGAGCCCTTTTCAGCGAAAAACAAGTGGTTCCCCTTTCCGTAAAATTCCGGAAATTTTTCTTTAGCCAGATAAATTGTAAACGATCTGTGAACGCGGTTTTGGCGCATTTTTCCCTGTACCGGGGAGGGGCAGACGACCCGGAAAACGCGGAAATCCTGCGGAACGTCAAATTTTACAAATTTGCCGTTACGTTGCGGAAACTCCCGTTACGGTAGCGTTACGGCGATTTTCCGCTGTCGGAAATTGCGGAAACAAAGAAATAGTTTTGGAGTTCTGCCTGCGTGACCATGGAAAAACCGCCCGCCTCCGCCCCGCAGGGGCAGGGGCGTTTTTTGCCGCAAACCGGGGGAAAACACGGAAATAAAAAGTACAACATAATGATGTTTACGTTGTAAAGTGCGGGAGCGGGGGCGAGGCGGAGCCGGACGCAAACATAATTTTATGGAGGAAACAAACATGAAGAAGATCATTGCAACTGTGTTGGCTATGGTCATGGCTCTGGCTCTGTGCACTACTGCCTTTGCTGATGATCCTGTCTACACTGGTCGCTACGCGAAGGATAGCGACACCAAGGTCACTGGCACTTACAAGGTCTCCACTGATGCCGCTGTCAAGTACGACAAGGACACTGGTGAGGGTAAGGTCAAGACTCTGTATATCAATGGTGATAAGACTGAGATGTATATTGAGTCCACCAAGGCTGACTACGATTTGAAGCTGACCGCTTCCGGTCGTTCCGACCTGTATCTGTCCAAGGTCGCTGACAGCGGCAAGTATATGTGCAAGGCTGTTGCTTTCAAGGCTATCGGTGATAAGTGCGGTCAGCTGGATGCTGATACCACCGACACTTACTACACCAACAGCGGCAAGTACATGGGCAAGGACGATGCTCGTTACTTTGTTGCCGATTCCGATGGTTTGAAGAACGTTCTGGTTGATGGCAAGCTGGTTGCCGTGTCCGCCACCATCTATGATGATGACGACCTGAATCAGCATGAGTGGGAGGCTGCTTCCTACAACAAGGACAACACCGTGGCTACCTACAAGTGCACTGAGTGCGGCACCGTCGCTACCGTGTACAAGACTGTTGACGCTGCTAAGGCTGCTGGCGTGAACACCGTTGAGAAGCTGGACAACGGCGACATCATCGGTTACAACTTCACTGCTGCCGGTACTGGCTCCACCACCACCACTGGTACTAAGCCCTCCCCCAAGACCTTCGATGCTGGCATCGCTCTGTA
>URXW01000066.1 GCA_900551995.1 uncultured Eubacteriales bacterium | reverse complement strand
AAATCAAACGACTGCAAACCATTGACGCGGACACGCTGCAAAGCACCGCTTACGAGCCGGTCTCCTTCGTGGTCGACGATCTGCTGCCCCAGGGACTGCACCTGCTGGCAGGCGCGCCGAAAATCGGCAAATCGTGGCTGGTGCTGTGGCTGTGTCTCTGCGCCGCGCAGGGCAAAACGCTCTGGACATTCGCCACGCATCCATGCGAGGTGCTGTACCTCTGCCTGGAGGACAGCTTCCAGCGTATCCAGAGCCGCCTCTTTGATCTCACGGAGGACGCGCCGCCCACGCTGCACTTCGCCGTCATGTCCCAGCAGCTCCACAACGGGCTGGTGGAACAGATCGAGCAATTCTTGAAGAAGCATCCGCAGACCAGGCTCATCGTCATCGACACGCTCCAGCGCATCCGCACCGCGGGCAATGACGCGAATCCCTATGCCAGCGACTACCGGGACATCGGCGTTCTGAAAGCGCTGGCAGACAAGCACCGCATCGCCATCCTGCTGGTGCATCATCTGCGGAAGATGAATGACGATGATCCCATGAACATGATCTCCGGCACCACCGGACTCAGCGGCGCCACCGACAGCAACTTCGTCCTCCGCAAGAGCAAGCGCAGAGAGAACACCGCCACGCTCTACTGCACCGGGCGTGACATCCCCTACCGGGAACTGGCACTGGAGTTCGATGGCGAAGATCATGTCTGGAAGCTGCTGTCAGATGACTGCGAACAGACGGAGCAGCCCAACGCGAGAATTCTTTTTCTTCTCTCTGAACTGCTGCATCGGCAGCCGGAGCTCAGCACCCCTGCCAAGGCGCTGTTGGAAAAGATCGACCCTGCCGGTGCGGAGGGACTGACCCCCAACAGCTTCTCCCACCGAATCCGTAAAAGCGTTGACGCTCTAAGGAGAAACGGCATTACGGTGTCCTTTCGCAAGAGCAACGGCGACCGTCTGATCTGTCTGAAAAGGGCCGATGGTGTCGATGATCCCGCTGCCGAAAACATCGTCACCACCGGCCCTGAGAACCCGCCGTGTTTCGGCGTGTGAGCCGCTGTGTGCGCGGTTCGGGGCTGGGGTGGAGTGTGTACCCGCTGAGAGCTGTTTACCGCACACGGCGCGGGACGAGGGATTCGTCGTCCGCTCGGACGACGGCCAGCATCGCATTTGTCTGGTCTGCGGCGAAGCCGCTGCCCTGCCAAATGCACCGAGCGGGCAAAGCCCTGCACCCAAATTCCGGGCAGAAGCCCGGACCCACTTTTAGCTACGATTGGAGAAAACCATGAAAAAAGATATCAAATTCAGCACGCGCATGGCGTCCGCTGACCGCGAGAAGATCAGGGCACTGGCGGCGAAGGCCCACATGTCCATGAGCGACTACGTCACCGCCTGCTGTCTCGGCAAGCGGATCATCGTCACCGACGAACAGAAGGAACTGCTCCGACAGCTCAAGGGCATCGGCAGCAACATCAACCGCCTCACCGTCCTCGCCAACATGGGCAAGGTGCAGGTCATCGGTCTGGAAAAAGCTGCCGGTGAGCTGTCTGAGGTCAGCACCGCGCTGCGGTCAGTCATGGAAGGTCGGTGGGCCGTATGGCCATCGTACATTTTGTGAACTACAAGCGGAGCACGCAGTCCCGCGCCGCCCTGCGCGGCGTGATGCTCTACGTCATGCAGGAAAAGAAAACCGCATGGGAGGGCGCGCCGCTCGTCAGCGGCATCAACTGCCAGCCGCAGAGCGTCTACGACGATTTTCTGAACACGAAGCTGCTCTACCACAAGGACGGCGGCACGATGTTCTATCACATGGTGCAAAGCTTTCCGAAAGGCGCGGCGGTCGATCCCCGGCAGGCTCACGAAGCCGCGCGGCGGCTGGCGGAATACTTCGACGGCTGCGAGGTGCTGGTCTGCACCCATGTAGACCGGGAGCACATCCACTCCCACTGTGTCATCAACTCCGTCAACTTTGAGACAGGCAAAAAGCTGCACATGGCAAAAGAACAACTGCAAGAGTTGATGTGGCGCAACGACATGATCTGTCAGGAGATGGGGCTGCCGGTCTTTGAGCCGACCGCGCAGCAGGCCCGCGGCATGAGCGGCGCGGAATACCACACGGCTCTGAAGGGTCAAAGCTGGAAGCTGCGGATCATGAACACCATCGACGAGTGCATGAAATACGCCGCTGACAAGGACGCTTTCGTTTCCCTGATGGCATCCGAGGGCTACGCCGTCCGCTGGGAGAGCACCCGCAAATACATCACCTACACCACGCCGGACGGACTAAAGTGCCGCGACAACAAACTACACGAAGAAAAGTATTGCAAGGAGGACATGGAGCATGAATTCAGAATACGGGCAAAACTCGTTCAAAGAAAATTCCATCGAGCAGAGGAAACCGATGGAGGAATTGAAACGGATGAATCAGCCGAGCAGCGCACCAGAAAATACACCGCCGCAGATGATGCAGCCCATCGTGATCCAGTGCGATCTGCCGCAGGCGATGAACAAACTGATGGATCAGGCGGACGGAATAAACTGGGAGTTGGAGGAAATTCGGAATACGTTGCCAGAATTGAAAACGCGCATCGACCTGACGCCGGTGCAGAAGTCTCTGGCAGAGATGCAGAGATCACTGACGGAGATGAACAAACTGCTGGAACGGGTTGGGAACCTGAGCGAGAAGTATTCCTCCAAGTGGATCGATTGGCTCCCGGACTTCAGCCTGCTGGTGGCCCTCAAGTGGATCATGCTGGTGCTGATCCTTGGCACGGCGGCGATGGCGGGTTGGTATGGCGCGGCGGCGGTCCGCGGCCTGTTCCTCTGATGCCTGCCGTGGCCGGACTGACCGCTGTGGGGACATTGATGGACGAGGATGAGGACGCCGAGGAAAAGCGGCGGCGCATGGAGGCGAAAATCGCCGCCGAAAACTTCGGCGCGGCGGTCGGCTTCGCCGCAGGCGCGGCTCTGGCGGTGAAAGAAAAATTGGATGAGCAGGCTGTGCAAGGAAAACAGCAGCAAACCATGGGAGGACTCTAAAAATGGCAAGCATCAAGCAACTGGACGAGCGGCGATATAAGATCACCGTCAGCAACGGCTACCGGCCCAACGGCAAAAAAATCAGCAAGGCAAAGACCATCCAAGTCCCGCCCGGTGTCCCCAAGCGCGGCATCGGGCAGTATGTCGCCCACGCCGCCGAGGAGCTGGAGCGCAGCTTCAAGGCCGGCTACGCTGAGGACGGCGAGATGACCTTTGAGGAATTCGCCTCCCGCTGGCTGAAACGGCAGACGAAATACGCCCCCAGCACCATCGCTGCATACCGGCGGATGCTGGAGGTGGTGTATCCCATAATCGGCGGCATCCGCCTCAATAAGCTCCGACCGATGGCACTGGAAAATATGCTCTCCGAGCTGCGCAAGCGCAAGCACCACGGAAAGCGCATCAACGAATCCACCGCGCAGCGATACCTCTCCGTGGTCTCCGCCGTACTCAGCGACGCCAAGCGCAACGAGATCATCGAGAAGAATCCCGCGCGGATGTTAGACCTGCCCACACCGCAGCGCACGGTGGAGTGCATAATTTTAAGTGTAAATGACACATACATGGACGCACAGGAGGTTATGCACATGACTGATTATAGCAAAATTACAGCCCTTTACTCCCGCCTTTCCGTGGGCGACGAGGACAGGGACGGCGGCGAGAGCAACAGCATACAGAACCAAGAGTTAATATGTAAAGGGTGGTTTATCCCGCCTAATACATATGACTGCGGCTCATTTGTGGTGAATGGAACAGCAGTTGTAGGAAAGGGGCAGAATAATCCTTATAAACGCTGGCAATCAACACAAAAAGGAGCTGATTCTTATGAAATCTCTATTTGAGCAAATGGGCGGCACATACCGTCAAGTGGGCGATTATCTCATTCCAAACCTCTCCTTGCCGGAAGAACCGGACTATCAGATCGGCAAGTACGGGCGTATGCGCCGAAGCTATCTGAAAGAGTATCATCCTGTCCTCTATGCAAACTATCTCACGAGCGGAACGCTGCACCGGCATCTTGCCGAGATTGACCAAGCCTGCAACGAGCGTATGGAAACCGTCGTTTCCGCTATGGCGCAGCAGGAAGGCGTGACAGAAGCCATGAAAGCCGTCGACCAGATGGAATGGGTGCGCCGCATGAACAGTATCCGCAACCGTGCAGAGGAAATTGTCCTGACCGAGCTTGTATATGCTTGATAAAACGCCCGTTATTGGCAACATGGCCGATAACGGGCGTTTCTGCGTTTTAGTTCTTTTGCTCCGTGCTGGCTACAAGTCGGTCAAAATCGCTCTGATACTGTCGATCCTGAATGACACGGTATTTCTCAAACTCGCTCTCGGCAAAGGCTTTTGCAATGGCTGCTGTCACTTTTCCTTTATGATGCAGCACTTCTTCCTCGTTAAACTGCAAAAACGCATCCAGCCGTGCGACCCAATCCCGCATATACATGATGTTTCCACGGCGTGCCTGTCGCTCGGCGTAATCAAGATACATTGTGACGATTTCGTTCAGGCTTCCCATCTCAGTTTCATCCAGATAGTTCTTGGCTATTGAAACATCGGATTTGCGGATCCTGCCGCTGGGTGCATTTTTCCATGTTGTCAGGCCCATATTCGGTTTTGTGCTGTCTGCCCGGTCATAGATGATCTCCGCTGCGGTGTGCTTTGTAATGGCGT
>URXW01000065.1 GCA_900551995.1 uncultured Eubacteriales bacterium | reverse complement strand
CAATTTCTTCTTTTATCAAACTTCCTACACTTGAAAAGTGCGAACATAAAAACAGTTTCATCCATATCCTCCTTAATAAATTCAAATTTGTTGCTCAATTTTCGTATTCAAATTATACCATAAAACTTGTGAACAACTCAACCGCAACTTTGGACTATATGAGAAAAGTCCGAACAGTTTTCTGCCCGGACTTCCTCGCCCAATCGTAAATCAATTCTGCTCTGGAGGTCAACGGTATTCGGCTGGACTGCGCTTGACCCACTTTTGACCCAGAATACGAAAAAAGCGGGCAAGTCTGGACGGAAACAATGGAAAACCCGCCGAGTGAACGGCGGTACAAAGCACAAATCGGAGCCGAAACGACTCCGATTTGCCCTTGAGACAACCTACGGACCAGAAGGTCGGAGGTTCGAATTCTTCAAGACGTGCTAAAAGTCCTCGAAATCGTCTGATTTCGAGGACTTTTGCTTTTTGGTAACCAAGGAGAAACGCAGACGGAACGCCCTGCGCTGCGCCACTTGGGGTACGCTGAACCCCATCACCCGCAAAACCCCAACCCCAAGGCAAACAACCGGAAAAAGGCACGGAAACGGATGGCGTTCCCATACTCCGCGTCTTTTTGCATAAAAATGCCCCGGTCAACGACCGGGGCATTTTGTATCTCGCAGTGGTGACAGCTTACTTCATGAAGGTGCCGTCGATCATCTGCTGCAGGTAAGCGTTGTACTTCTCCTGCACCTCGGCGGGAACCAGCTCGCTGATCTTACCGGCGGACAGGGTGTTGTTCTGCAGCGTACCGAAAATCGTCTCGCCGCCGAAGTTGCCGTCCTGAACGGCCTGCATGGAGGCAACGATCATGGCGGAGTTATCGGTGACCTGAGAGCAGATGATGCAGGGGTTCTGACCCAGAATGTCAGCGGGCTGACCGATGTCGTAGATCTTGATCTCGCCGGCCTTCTCATTGGCAGCGTCGATGGCCTCGCGCGCACCGGAGTCAACGGCGGAAGCATCGCCGAAGAACACGTCAGCACCCTTGGAGATCAGCTCGGTGGCGAACTCCTTGCCCTTGGGAGCGTCGGAGAAGGAGTTGGCATAGGGCACGGTCAGCAGCTCCACGGTCTTGCCTTCCTTCTCACCCACGTACTTGGCAGCCTCCTCATAACCGGCGATCTTGCCCTTGGTGGTATCCAGCTCCATGCCGCCGATGAAGCCCAGCTTGCCGCTCTCGGTCATCAGACCTGCCAGCGCACCGGCGATCCAGCCGATCTGCTGTGCGTTAGGCAGCAGGGAGCTGACGTTGCCGTTGGTAGCCTTGGCGGGGGTGGTCTCCGCGCCGTTCAGCAGCGCGAAAGCGATGGAGGGATACTCCTCGGCGGCCTGCAGCACAGCGTCGGTGTACTGGTTGCCGGGGGCGTAGATCATGTCATAGCCCAGTGCGCAGAACGCGGCGATGGACTCATAGTACTGATCCTGAGAGATGGAATCGGTGACCTCATAGGACCAATTCATCTTCTCGGCAGCAGCCACCATGGCGTTGTAGCAGGCAGCACCCCAGCCGCCGTCGTTGATGCTGGAATCGCAGATCATGGCGACCTTATAGGTCTTTTCGCCATCGGCATCGCCGTCGGTCTTGGCGTCGTCCTTCTTCTCGCCGCAGGCGACGAGAGCCAGCGTCATGGCAAACGCCAGCAGCAGTGCAAGAAACTTCTTCATAGTTTTCCTCCTCGTGTTTAAGTCACATTCGATTTATAACAACGTCCCTCGGACGCTATTACCGGTTCATCACCGCTGTTCGCGGCGATAGGGCTGCCCGTTGGCCTTGGGTCCCGCCTGCTTGGTGCCGATGGCGGAGAGCACGATGACCGTGGCAACATAGGGGATCATCTGGAAGAACTGGTACGGAATATCAATACCGGAGACCTGCAAGCGGATCTGCAAGGCGTCGCAGAAGCCGAAGAACAGGCACGCCAGCAGGATACCGCCGGCACTCCACCGCCCGAAGATCACCGCCGCCAGCGCGATAAAGCCGCGCCCTGCCACGATACCATCGGTGTAGGTGCTGGAATAGCAGGTGGTCAGATACGCACCGCCCATACCGGCCAGCGCGCCGCAGATCATGCAGGCGAGGTACTTCACGCCGATGACGTTGATACCCAGTGTTGCCGCCGCCTGCGGGTGCTCACCCACGGACTTATAGCTCAAGCCCGCACGGGTGCGGTTAAAGAAGATCGCCGTGAACACCACCAGCAGCATGGTCAGATAAACCATGGGGCTCTGGTCAAACAGCAGCGGCCCCACAAGGGGGATGTCCTTCAGACCGGGGATGGCAACGCTTGCCATGGTGGTGATCTGCTTCAGATCGGAGCCGGTGCCGAAGTAAATGCGGTAGATGAACGACGCCAACGCCGGAGCAAATATGTTCATCGCCATGCCGTACACCGTGTGGTCGGCGCACAGCGTCACCGTGGAAAAGGCGTAGATCATATTCACCGCCAGACCTGCCAGCGCGCCGCACAGCAGTCCTATCCAGTTGGAGCCGGTGATATAGCAGGTCAGGAAGCCCACCAACGCGCCGATGGAGGCAATACCCTCCAAGCCGATGTTCACCATGCCCGCCCGCTGACCGTACAGCTCGGCCAGCGAAATGAGCAGCAGCGGAATGGCAAGCCGTACCGTCGCCAACAGTAAGCTGGAGATCCAATCCATTACTTGTCACCCGCCTTTCTCTTTCCGAACACCCGTCTCCTCCACGCCTCGAACTCCGGCAGCTTCGTCAGAGCCATACCCGCCACGGAGAACACGATGACCAACGCCTGAATGATGTCGGAAACGCTGGTGGGAACGCCTGTGGCGGCCTGCATGGTGGTGGAGCCCACCCGCAGCACGGCGAAGAACAGTGCCACCACCATCGTGGCGATGGGGTGCAGCTGCCCGATCAGAGCCATCGCCACACCGTCGAAGCCGTAGCCCGCGCCGAAGCCGTTGATGAGGCGGAACTGCGTTCCCAGCAGCTCCGCGCCGCCGCCCAGACCGGCGATGGCACCGGAGACAACGAAGCTGGCAAGCATACAGCGTTTGACATGGATACCGTTAAAGCGGCTGGCGGTCATGTTATAGCCCACCGCCCGCAGCTTGAAGCCGCTGCTGGTCCAGAACAGCACGTAGTACAGCAGCAAGCCCACCACCACGGCGATAACGAAGCCCCACGTAAAGCGCATACCGGGGATCACGCGGGGCAGCCGCAACAGCTCGTCCACGGCAGGTGTCTGCGGAACGCTGGCATCGCGTATCCAGCTGGTATACAGCACACCCATGAACAGCGTCGCCACGTAGTTGAGCATAATGGAGATGATCATTTCATTCTGTCCCCGTGTGATTTTCAGCACACCGGGGATCATCCCCCAAAGACCGCCCGCCAGCGTACCGGCGAGCAGAGCCAGCAGCACGCCCAAAAACCCGGTAGCCCCGGAGAAATACGCCGTCAGAAACGCGGCAATCGAGCCCATCAGGAACTGTCCCTCGCCGCCCAGATTGAACACGCCGCACTTATAAGCGAAGCAGGCGCACAGGGATGTAAAGATCAGCGGCGTAGCCTTCGTCAGCGTGGTGCCGATATTCGCCTTAGAGCCGAAAGCCCCTTGGAACAGATACCGCACTGCGGCGAAGGGGTCGGCACCCAACGCCGCCATAATAATGCCGCCGATAATAAACGCCAACAGGATAGACAGCAGCGGGACGATGAAGCTGCCCAGAGAGCGTCTCAGTTTTTCCATATTGCAGCTTCCCTCCCTTACTTGCCCGTCATGGCGAGACTGATCTCCTCAATGGGCGGGTTCTTTCCGGAGAACTCCCCCATGATCTGTCCCTCAAAGCACACCAATATCCTGTCGGACATTTCCAATATCTCGTCGAAATCGGCACTGATCAGCAGAATACCGACGCCCCGTTCACGGGCGGCGATCATCTGCTCGTGAACAAAGCTGGCTGCGCCGATGTCCAGTCCCCTGGTCGGGTGCGCCGCCACCAACAGCGACGGCGAGGACTCCAGCTCACGTGCCAAAATGACCTTCTGCTGGTTGCCTCCGGACAAGCTGCGTACTGTCTGGCTCACGGAGGTGCAGCGCACGTCGTACTTCTCCACCATCGCCTCGGCGTAGTCGTGGATGGCGCGCTTGTTCAGCAGCAGCCCCTTGCCCTTGCTGAACTTCGGCGAATCCGTCTCCTTCAACGCCAGATTCTCCGCGATGGACATATCGCCCACCAGTCCCTGCGCGTTTCGATCCTCCGGCACATGGGACACGCCGTCGCCAATAAAGGCGTTGGGGTCAAAGACGGCGACATTTTTTCCCTTCAGGTGAATGCTGCCGCTCTGGGGCACGATCACGCCGGTCACAAGCTGCGCCAGCTGCGTCTGCCCGTTGCCGTCCACGCCGGCAATACCCACGATCTCGCCGCTGTGTATCTCCAGTGACATATCGTTGACGCCGCTGTGCTTGTGCTCCTTGTTGTAATCCACGTGCTCCAGCGAGGCGACCACCTCCGCACCGGAGGCGTCCACCTTGTCGTATTGGGACTCGGACAGCTCCTTGCCGATCATCATATTTGCCAGCTTCTGCCCGTCGGTGTCGGCGCGATCCACGGTGCCGATCACCTCGCCCAACCGCAGCACAGTAATGCGGTCGGAGATATGCAGCACCTCGCGCATCTTGTGGCTGATGAAGATGATGCTCTTGCCCTCCCCCACCAGCTTCCGCATGATGGCGAACAGACCCTCCACCTCGATGTCGGTCAGCGCGGCGGACGGCTCGTCCAGTATCAGAAGCTCCGCGCCGTGGTACAAAGCCTTCAGAATCTCGGTGCGCTGCTGCTCGCCCACGGAGATCTCCGTGATGAGCTTGTCCAGCTGCACATCCAGCCCGTACCGAGCGGACAGCTCCTCGATCTCCTTACGGCGGGCGGCTCGGTCGATAAACAGCCCCTTGGCGTGCTTATCACCAAGGATAATGTTGTCGAAAACGGTCATTGCCTCCACCAGCATGAAGTGCTGGTGCACCATGCCGATACCCAGCTTCACCGCCTGGCTGGGTGACTCGATCCGAACCTCCTTGCCCTCCAAGAAGATCTTCCCCTCCGTGGGCTGGTACAGACCGATGAGAATATTCATCAGCGTAGACTTACCGGCACCGTTCTCCCCCAACAGGGTCAGCACCTCGCCTCGGTTGACGGTCAGGCTGATGTCCTTGTTGGCATAGAAATCTCCGAACCGCTTGCTGATATGCTCCATACGCAGCAATTCGCCCAAGCTCGCTCACATCCTTCCTTCGTTCTTCCCCCATCCGCATTGCCGTTTTCAGCACTGAAAACGGCGGCAGACCGCGGTCTGCCAGAGGACATTCCAATTGTCGTAAGTATACCATATCCCCCGTATTTTGAAAAGAATTTTTTCCGAATAACAGCCATATTTTCAAGAAATCCCAATCTATACGCCGTCATTATTTTCCGTTGATTCTTCCATACTTCTCTCGGCAATCGTCCAAAACACGACTGTTCTCCACGTATGACACCCCCCACTACTCCCTGTGCCTCTCCGCAGCTCCCTGTGCCTCCCCGTAACCCTCGTGGCTCTCCGTAACATGACAAAACCCCCGCGACTTACGTCGCAGGGGTTTCGTGTTGGCACTACCTATCTTCCCA
>URXW01000064.1 GCA_900551995.1 uncultured Eubacteriales bacterium | reverse complement strand
CAGCTCACTCGTAATGAGCAGGTCGCCGGTTCGAGTCCGGCCACAAGCTCCAAAAGCAGCACCCCCACCGGGGTGCTGCTTTTTCCCCCCAATCTCCCCATTTCCCAACAGAACAGCCAAAATCCCGTCCCCACAGCCTGTGTATTTGCACATTTTTCCGTCTGGCACGCCCCGCCGGAACCGTGTATAATGTATAGTGGAACAAAAAGAAACATCCGTGCCCAGCACGGAGGAGGGAGGCACAAATGCAGATCACACAGCTCAACAAGGTGCTGGTGGCAAACCGCGGCGAGATCGCCGTGCGGATCTTCCGCGCCTGCTACGACTTAGGGCTACACACCGTCGCAATCTACTCCAACGAGGACACCTACTCCATCTTCCGCACCAAGGCGGACGAGGCGTACCTGGTGGGCGAGAAGAAATCGCCGCTGGGTGCATATCTGGACATCCCCGGCATCATCAGCCTTGCCCGCCGGCGCGGCGTCACCGCCATCCACCCCGGCTACGGCTTCCTGTCCGAGAATGCCGACTTCGCCCGCGCCTGCGAGGCAAACGGCATCCTGTTTGTGGGCCCCTCTGCCGACGTTCTGGCAAAAATGGGCGACAAGCTCAGTGCCAAGGAGATCGCGCTGGAGTGCGGCGTCCCCACCATCCCTGGCTGCACCGAGCCGCTGCGGGACGCCGACGACGCGCTGGAAAAGGCGGTCAGCTTCGGCTTCCCCGTGATCCTGAAGGCCGCCGCCGGCGGCGGCGGGCGCGGTATGCGCCGCTGCGACCGCCCGGAGGAGGTCAAGACCGCCTACGAGCTGGTGCACAGCGAGGCGGAGAAATCCTTCGGCTGCGGCGACATCTTCATGGAAAAATTCCTCGTGGAGCCCAAGCACATCGAGGTGCAGATTTTGGCGGACAAATACGGCAATGTCTACCATCTGGGCGAGCGCGACTGCTCTCTCCAACGCCGGTATCAAAAGGTGGTGGAGTTCGCCCCGGCATGGTCGGTGCCCCACGAGACGGTGGAAGCTCTCCGCCGCGACGCGGTGAAGATCGCCCAGCACGTGGGCTACGTCAGTGCCGGCACCGTGGAATTTCTGGTGGACAGGGACGGCAGCTACTACTTCATCGAGATGAACCCCCGTATTCAGGTGGAGCACACCGTCACCGAGATGATCACCGGCGTGGACATCGTCCGCGCCCAGCTGCTCATCGCCGCCGGCTATCCCCTCAGCTGCCCGGAGATCGGTCTGACGAAGCAGGAGGACGTCCACTTCAACGGCTACGCCATCCAGTGCCGCGTCACCACGGAGGATCCCTCCAATAATTTCGCCCCCGATAACGGCAAGGTCACGGCGTACCACTCCCCCGGCGGCTTCGGCGTCCGTCTGGACGGCGGCAACGTGGGCGTGGGCACCGTCATCTCCCCCTACTACGACTCCCTGCTGGTGAAGGTCACCAGCTGGGACAGCACCTTTGCCGCCGCCTGCCGCAAGTCCGCCCGTGCCATCAACGAGGTGCGCGTCCGCGGCGTCAAGACCAACATCCCCTTCGTCACCAACATTCTGGCGCACCCCGTTTTCATCAACGGCCAGTGCCACACCAAGTTTATCGACGAAACGCCGGAGCTGTTCGAGCTGATGGACTCCCGCGACCGCGCCACCCGCGTCCTGCGGTACATCTCCGAAATTCAGGTGGCAAACCCCAACGCCGAGCGTCACCAGTACGACATCCCCCGCTTCCCGGAGGCGAAGGAGCCTCTGGGTCCCGGCCTCAAGCAGCTGCTGGACGCGGAGGGCCCCGACGCGGTGAAGCGTTGGGTGCTGGAGCAGAAGAAGCTGCTGCTTACCGACACCACCATGCGCGACGCCCACCAGAGCCTGCTGTCCACCCGTATGCGTACCCGCGACATGGTCAAGGGAGCCGACGGCGTGGCGGACATCCTCCGGGACTGCTTCTCTCTGGAGATGTGGGGCGGTGCCACCTTCGACGTGGCGTACCGCTTCCTCCACGAGTCCCCGTGGGAGCGTCTCCGCCTGCTCCGCGAGAAGATCCCCAACATCCCCTTCCAGATGCTGCTGCGCGGCTCCAATCTGGTGGGCTACGCCAACTATCCCGACAATCTGGTGCGCGCCTTCGTGGAGGAGGCCGCCCAGCGGGGCATCGACGTGTTCCGCGTCTTTGACTCTCTGAACTGGCTGCCCAGCATGGAGATCGCCATGGAGGAGGTGCTCCGCCAGAACAAGCTGCTGGAGGCCACCATGTGCTACACCGGCGACATTCTGGACGAGACGAAGGACAAATACACCCTCAAGTATTATGTCAACCTCGCCAAAGAGCTGGAAAAGCGCGGTGCCCACATGCTGGCGATCAAGGATATGTCCGGTCTGCTGAAGCCCTACGCCGCCAAGAAGCTGGTGTCCACTCTGAAGCAGGAGGTGGGTCTGCCCATCCACCTGCACACCCACGACACCACCGGCAATCAGGTGGCGGCTCTCCTGCTGGCAGCGGAGGCGGGCGTGGACGTGGTGGACGTGGCGTGCGCGCCGCTGGCGGGTCTCACCAGCCAGCCGTCTTTGGACGCGGTGGTGGCCGCCCTCCACGGCACGGAGCGAGACACCGGTCTTGACCTGCGCCGGGTGCAGGAGCTGAGCAACTACTGGGAGGACGTGCGCCTGCGGTACGAAAACTTCGACCACGGCCTGAGATCCTCCACCACCGACATCTACCGCTACGAGATCCCCGGCGGTCAGTACACCAACCTCCGCCCGCAGGTGGAGTCTCTGGGTCTCGGCGACCGGTTCGAGGAGGTCAAGGAGATGTACAAGACCGTCAACGATATGCTGGGCGACCCGGTGAAGGTCACGCCCTCGTCCAAGGTAGTGGGCGATCTGGCGATCTTCATGGTGCAGAACGACCTGACGCCGGAGAACATCGTCCGCCGCGGCGAGGCACTGGCGTTCCCCGACTCCGTGGTGTCCTACTTCAAGGGCATGATGGGTCAGCCGGCGTGGGGCTTCCCGAAGGATCTGCAAAAGGTCGTCCTCAAGGGCGAGGAGCCCATCACCTGCCGTCCCGGCAAGCTGCTGCCCCCCGTGGACTTCGACCGGCTGCGTCAGGAGGTGGAGCGGTTCCGCGCCGACCCGGAGAAGAAGGATCTCATCTCCTACGCCATGTACCCCAAGGTCTACGAGGACTTCTGCCGCCACCGCAAGGAGTACGGCTACATCACCCGCATGGGCAGCCACGTGTTCTTCAACGGCATGGCTCTGGGCGAGACGAACAAGATCAACATTGAGGACGGCAAAACGCTGGTCATCAAGTATCTGGGTCTCGGCGACCACAACAGCGACGGCACCGTCAACGTCCAGTTCGAGCTGAACGGTATGCGCCGCGAGGTCTCCGTCCGTGACCCCCACGCCTCGGAGCAGACCCGCCAGGCGACGCTGGCGGACGAATCCGATCCCCTGCAGGTGGGCACCTCCATCCCCGGCATGGTGTCCAAGCTCTCCGTCAAGCAGGGCGACCGCGTGGAGAAGGATCAGGTGCTGGCAGTCATCGAGGCGATGAAGATGGAAACCGCCATCACCGCCCGCACCGCCGGCACGGTAAAGACCGTCCGCGTCAAGGAGGGTCAGCCCGTCAAAGCGAAGGAGCTGCTGATGGTGCTGGAGCCGTAACCTACGCCCCGCCTATAAACTCCAAGCCGCCGCAGGTGCGTCCTGCGGCGGCTTTTTCCTGCCCCCTCGCCGGCGCAAGTCCGTATTGACAGCGCGGCAAAACTGGTATATACTGTCATTAACGCGACGGGCACCCCCGCCGCTGACAAGAAAATATGTTTAAGTTCTGTGACGTCGTGTGGCTGCCCGCCGTAAAGACCGTGCATCGGTCAGGGGGCAGTTTTGAAGGAATCAGGGTCTCAAACCCGCCGCGGACGGCACTGTGAGCGCAAGGAAATGACCGAAGCAGCGCAGCTGTTGGGTAACGCCGCCATTGGAGCGCACGCTCTGAGAAGGTAGGTCATGTACGGGAGAACCGGTATAGCACGGCGGTTTTCGCGGCGCGAGGACAGTAGAATTGCACGAAGGAGAACTTGTTTGCAGCGGCGCACCCTCGTTGTAACGGAAGCAGGAACACGCGCTGGCAGGAAAACTGTCAGTTTTTTTATACCTGTACGCGCCGCTCTCCGCCAGCGGCGCATTCAATTTGTCAAGCCATGGCGATCGAACGGGGTCGTCAGCTTTCCATAACAGGGCGAGAGAGGTTTGCCGACCTCTCTCGCCCATTCCCATTTATATTCTCAGAATTCCGCGTTGCCCACCGTTCTCGGGTGCAGCTCCACATCACGGATGTTGCTCACGCCGGTGAGATACATCACCATCCGCTCGAAGCCCAGCCCGAAGCCCGCGTGCTTGCAGCTGCCGTACCGCCGCAGATCGCAGTACCACCAGTAGTCCTCCGGATTCATACCCAGCTCCCGGATGCGTCCCTCCAGCAGCTCCAGCCGCTCCTCGCGCTGGCTGCCGCCGATGATCTCGCCGATACCGGGCACAAGGCAGTCGGCGGCGGCGACCGTCTTGCCGTCGTCGTTCAGGCGCATATAGAACGCCTTGATCTCCTTGGGATAGTCGGTGACGAACACCGGCTTCTTATAGACCTGCTCTGTCAGATACCGCTCATGCTCCGTCTGGAGGTCGGTGCCCCACTCCACCTTGTAATCGAACTTGTCGTTGTTCTTCTTCAGGATCTCCACCGCCTCGGTGTAGCTGACCCGTCCGAAGTCAGAGGACGCCACGTGCTCCAGCCGCTCCTTCAGCCCCTTGTCCACAAAACTGTTGAAGAAGTCGATCTCCTGGGGGCACCGCTCCAGCACCCGCCGGATAATATACTTGATCATATCCTCGGCCACATCCATGTCGCCCGCCAGATCGCAGAACGCCATCTCCGGCTCGATCATCCAGAACTCGGCGGCGTGCCGCTGGGTGTTGGAGTTCTCGGCGCGGAACGTGGGGCCGAACGTATACACATCGCCGAACGCCATGGCGAAGTTCTCGGCGTTCAGCTGCCCGGACACAGTCAGGCTCGCTTTCTTCCCGAAGAAATCCTGGGAATAGTCCACCTGACCGTCCGCCGTCTTGGGCACGTTGTTCAGATCGAGGGTAGTCACCTGGAACATCTCGCCTGCGCCCTCGCAGTCGCTGCCGGTGATGATCGGCGTCTGCACGTACACGAACCCGCGGCTCTGGAAGAACTCATGCACCGCGTAGGCGGCCACGGAGCGGACGCGGAAGGTGGCGGAAAACAGGTTCGTCCGGGGACGCAGATGCTGGATCGTCCGCAGGAACTCCACGCTGTGCCGCTTCTTCTGCAAAGGATAGTCGGGGGTGGACTTGCCCTCCACCTCTACGCTGTGCGCCTTGACCTCCAGCGGCTGCTTCGCCTCCGGCGTCAGCACCACGGTGCCCTTCACGATCAACGCCGCGCCCACGTTCTGTGCGGCGATCTCCTTGTAATTATCCAGCTCCTCGGCGGACATGACCACCTGCAAATTGCGGAAGCAGGAGCCGTCGTTCAGCTCGATAAAGCCGAAGGTTTTCATGTCGCGGATGGTCTTTGCCCAGCCGCAGACGGTGACCTCCTTGCCGCCCAGTGCCTCCTGATCGGCGAAGATCGCCGCGATCCTTGTACGTTCCATATCACTTTCACCTTTTCCTGAGTAGTTTTGCGGTAGTTTTTACAATAAATACTACCATCGGTTAACAAGGGCAACCACGCCTGACAGCGTGTCTTTCCGGTGCTTTT
>URXW01000063.1 GCA_900551995.1 uncultured Eubacteriales bacterium | reverse complement strand
TAGTGGTCGCCGAACTCAAAGCCCTTCCAGCCCTTCTCCACGATGAAGGCGGAGATGCCCCGGGTGCCGATGTCCGGCGTGGTGACGGCGAATACCACATAGGTGTCCGCCTTGGGCGCGTTGGTGATGAAGATCTTGCCGCCGTTGAGCAGGTAGTGGTCGCCCTTGTCCAGTGCCGTGGTCTCCGTGCCGCCGGCGTCCGACCCGGCGTTAGGCTCGGTGAGACCGAAGGCACCCAGCTTCTCGCCTTTTGCCAGCGGCACGAGATACTTCTGCTTTTGCTCCTCCGTGCCGTAGGCGAAGATAGGCCACGCGCCCAGGGACACGTGGGCGGAGAGGATCACGCCTGCGCCGCCGTCCACACGGGCCAGCTCCTCCACCGCCATGGCGTAGCTGAGAATGTCAAGGCCCGCACCGCCGTATTCCTTGGGGAACGGCAGCCCCAGCCAGCCCAGCTGTCCCATCTTTTGAACAGCCTCGTCGGGAAACTCGTTGTTCTGATCCAGCAGGAAGGCAAGCGGCTTGATCTCCTCCTCCGCAAAGGCCCGGATCTTGGCGCGCAGCTCCTCGTGCGCGGGTGTGGTCTGAAACAGCATACGGTGTACCTCCTTATATCACGTTTGTTGGGTCGCTTCCTCTTTTTGAATTGCTTCGCCGGTCAGCAGCCGGCGCAGGCTCACGGCGCGGAACGCCTCGTCCTGCTTTCGCTGTAACTCCGTTAGCTGGCAGTGGATGGCGCATTTCCCGTGTTCGCTTTGCCAGCGGCAGTCATACCCCGGCTCCATGCAGGCGCACAGGACGTCATGCTCTCCCATGACGACCATGAGGTCGTAGAGGGAAACGCCACGCAGGTCGCAGGACAGTCGGCAGCCGCCGGCTGCGCCCCGGCTCACCTGCACCAGCTCCCCGGCGGAGAGCTTTCGCAGGATCTGATAGGCAAACTGCATGGGGATCAGCTCCGTCTCCGCCATCTCGGCGGCGGAGTGCTTCTCTCCGTCCAGCAGCACCCGCAGCATCCGCAGTGCATAGTCTGTTTCCCTTGTGATGAGCATATCCCTGCATCTCCTTTTTGGGTTATATATCCATTTTATCAATCTTGATAAATATTGTCAAGATATTTTCGGAGGAATTATACCGTCATTCTGTCATATTCCGAAAAACGCACCGCCTTGCCATACAAAATGTTGGAAAGGCAACCTCTGCGTGGAGAGCCATCACGCACGAGCAAGATATGCCCGCCGCCCATGATTCAATCTTCTGTTGGGGGGACGAGAGCATGCGTCAAATGAGTGCAAAATGGACCGTACCTGTTGAGTTGATCCATTTCAAATCGGGAGGTTTGCTGCAAAGAGTGGCGATCCGGGAGAAGGGCGTGGGGCGGATGTTGCGCTCTGCGCTTTTGTGTTTGTGCATTAAATTACAAAATGCGGTGCGCTGTCTGCCGCCTTGATGACGCTTAGAGGGGGTGCTGTTCACAGAAAGTTTTCCCTTTCCCCCGTTTTCCCGATGGCATCTTCACGGAAAACATGGTATCATACTATTTAGAATGTAACCAGCTTAGAATATGACCAACGGGAGGCGATTTCGCTTTGGAACTGGATAAAAAGAACTGCAAGCGCATCATGCTGCTGATCGCTTTTGCGGCACTGCTGTACTGGGGGCTGAACAATCTCCGCTGGCTGGGCAGCGTCCTCAGCGGTCTGCTCCGGCTGCTGTCGCCCCTGCTTACCGGCATCTGTATCGCCTTCGTGCTGAATCTGATGATGGCGGGGCTGGAGCGGCTGTGGTGCCGCGCTCTCGCCAAGTGGCGCAGCCCGTGGCGGGAGAAGCTGAAGCGTCCCGTCTGCCTGACGCTGACCATGGTGCTGTTTGTGGGCATTATTTTCGCCATCTTCTTTATCCTGATTCCCCGTCTGGAGGAGGCCGGCTCCACCCTCGTGGCGAACATCCCCACCTACGTGGCGCAGGTGCAGTCGTGGTGGGAGGATCTCAGCGGCTTCGCCACCCAACACGGCGTTACCCTGCCGGAGATGACGCTCAGTGCCAACCAGGTGCGGGACACCATCACCGGCTTCCTTACCGAAAAGGGCGACAGTGTGGTGAACACCACCCTGAACATCACCACCTCCATCGTGGGCGCGTTGGTGAATTTCCTGCTGGCTCTCGTGTTCTCCCTGTACCTGCTGGCGCAGAAGGAAACGCTTCTGTCCCAGTCCCGCCGCCTCCTGCGCCGCGCGCTGCCCCAGCGGGTGGCTGACCGGCTCATGCATCTGCTGAGCCTTACCAACAACGCCTTTTCCAGCTTCGTCACCGGGCAGGTGACGGAGGCGTTTATCCTCGGCACGCTCTGCTGTCTCGGTATGCTGCTGCTGCGGCTGCCCTACGCGCTGCCGGTGTCGGTCATCATCGGCACGCTGTCGCTGATCCCCATTTTCGGCGCGTGGATCGGCGCAGCCACCGGCGCGTTCCTTATCGTGTTCCAAAGCCCCATCAAGGCTCTGACGTTCCTCGTTTTCCTGCTGATCTTACAGCAGGTGGAGGGAAACCTGATCTATCCCCGCGTGGTGGGCAAATCCGTGGGGCTGCCGGGACTGTGGGTGCTGGCGGCGGTGACCATCGGCGGCGGAGCCTTCGGTGTGGCGGGGATGCTGCTGGGTGTGCCCGTGTGCTCCGTGGTCTACGCGCTGGTGCAGGATTTCATCCGCTCCAAGCCCGCCAAGCCGGACGCCGCGCCCCCGGCGCAGCCGTGAAGCAGGCGCGCCGCTACTTAAATATAAGCACAAAAGGTCGTTCCGCTTACCGCGGAGCGGCCTTTTCCCCGTTGTTCACAAATAATTAAAACCCCGGCTATTGACAATGGCGGCGGCGGGTGGTACACTTCCTTTAGCACTCGGGAGGAAAGAGTGCTAAACGGAGAGCATAGTATGGAACTGACACAACGAAAAAAGCAAATATTGAAGATCGTGGTGGACAGCTACATCAACAGTGCCGAACCGGTGGGTTCCAAGGCCATCGTGGAGCTGATGCCGGAAAAGGTCAGCTCCGCCACCGTCCGCAACGAGCTGGCGGACTTGACGGAGATGGGCTATTTGGAGCAGCCCCACACCTCGGCGGGGCGCATCCCGTCGGCGAAGGGCTACCGCCTGTACGTCAACGAGCTGATGGAGCGCAAGCCCCTTTCGGCAGAGGAGGAGGCCACCATCAACACCGCGCTGGCAAAGCCCTTGCAGCAGGTGGAGCAGGTCATCGACCAGGCGGGACAGATGGTGTCCAGCTTCGTGGGCTACCCCACCTACGCCGTGGCGGATCCCCGTTCCGCCACCACGGTGCAGCGGTTCGAGCTGATCGCCGTGGACGAGAGCGGCTTCATCGCCGTGGTGATGCTGTCGGACAGCCGGGTGAAAAGCCAGCTGCTGCGCGCCGCCCTGCCGGTGGACGCGGAGACGCTGCCACAGCTGAGCCATCTGCTGAACACCCATTTCACCGGCGTTCCCGCAGAGAAGATGAACGCCACGCTGATGAATCTCAGCGAGCAGGTGTCCGGACAGTGGTTCCTGCTTTTGAATCAGGTGACGGAGTACGCCGGGTCGCTGCTGGAGGAATCCCGGCACCAGCAGGTGTATACCAGCGGCGCAAGCCAGCTGCTGAAATTCCCGGAATTCCGGGACATCGACAAGGCCCACGATCTCATGAGCTTTATGGTCGATAATAAGGAAAATCTTCCCATTCCGGCGGGGAACACCCCTATGGAGATACTGATAGGCCCGGAAAATGTCAACGACGCGCTGAAGGAGAGCAGCGTCGTGATCGCCAGCTACGACATTGGTGACAATATGCGCGGGCTGGTGGGCGTGGTGGGCCCCACGCGAATGGATTACGCCGCCGTGGCGGCGCGGCTCAGCTACTTTGCGGAGAGCTTGAGCCGTATGTTTGGTAAAAAACAGCTACCGGAGGATACAACGGAATGAGCGAAAAGGATAACAAGAAGCAGCAGGAACAAGAGGAGATCACGGAAAATACCGTGGAAGAAGTGACGGAGATCGCCGCCGGGGAAACGGCGGACGCGGCGGAGGAGACGTACACCGTCACCAAGGCGCAGATGGCGCAGATGGAGGAGCTGGCAAAGACGCTTGCCGACGCCAACGACAAGTATCTCCGTCTGGCGGCGGAGTACGACAACTTCCGGAAACGGACGGCGCGGGAGAAGGAACACGTATATGACGACGCGAAGATCGACACCATCAAGCCGTTTTTGGGGGTTTTGGATAACCTGGAGCGGGGCGTGACCCAGTTCGAGGAGGGCGACCCCCACCGGCAGGGCATGGAGATGATCTGCAAGCAGTTCCAAGAGGTCTTGACCAAGCTGAATGTTGCAGAGATCCCCGCTTTCGGGGAGAAATTCAACCCGGAGGTTCACAATGCGGTGATGCACACCGAGGACGAAAACGCGGAGGAAAACACCATCGTGGAGGTTTTCCAGAAGGGCTACACCCTGGGGGACAAGGTGCTCCGCTTCGCCATGGTGAAGGTCGCCAACTGATATAGGAGGCTAAAGTATGAACGGAAAAAAGTTGTATAAAAGTGCCACGGACAAGAAGATAGCCGGTGTCTGCGGCGGTATCGCGGAGTATTTCAATGTGGACGCCACGCTGATCCGGCTGGCGTGGGTGCTGTTCAGTCTGCTGGGCGGCAGCGGTCTGCTGGCGTATATCATCGCCGCGCTGATCATGCCGGAGCAGCCCGTGTAAGCGGGAGCTGGCAAACTTCCCGGCGGAACGCCGGAAGATTCTATACAGTTAGTAATTTTATTTCATCTATATACAGGAGGCAATCATTATGTCTAAAGTTATCGGTATCGACCTCGGCACGACCAATTCCTGCGTAGCCGTCATGGAGGGCGGCGAGGCAGTCGTTATTCCCAACGCGGAGGGCAACCGCACTACCCCCTCTGTGGTGGCGTTCAGCAAGACCGGCGAGCGCATGGTGGGGCAGGTGGCAAAACGTCAGGCTATCACCAACCCCGAGCGCACCATCTCCTCTATCAAGCGTGAGATGGGCTCCGACCACCGGGTGACCATCGACGGCAAGAGCTACACGCCCCAGGAGATCAGTGCCATGATCCTGCAGAAGCTGAAGAGCGACGCGGAGGCGTATCTGGGCACCACCGTCACCGAGGCAGTCATCACCGTGCCCGCCTACTTCACCGACAGCCAGCGGCAGGCCACCAAGGACGCCGGTAAGATCGCCGGTCTGGACGTGAAGCGCATCATCAACGAGCCTACCGCCGCCGCACTGGCCTACGGCGTGGACAAGGAGCAGGCGCAGAAGATCATGGTCTACGACCTGGGCGGCGGCACCTTCGATGTGTCCATTCTGGAGATCGACGACGGCGTGATCGAGGTGCTTGCCACCGCCGGCAACAACCGGCTGGGCGGCGACGACTTCGACCAGTGCGTGATGAAGTATCTGGTCAGCGAGTTCAAGAAGTCCGACGGCATTGATCTGAGCGGCGACAAGGTGGCTATGCAGCGTCTGAAGGAGGCCGCGGAGAAGGCGAAGATCGAGCTGTCCGGCGTGACCAGCAGCAACATCAACCTGCCCTATATCACCGCAGACGCCACCGGCCCCAAGCATCTGGACGTGACGCTGACCCGCGCCAAGTTCAACGAGCTGACCGGTCATCTGGTGGAGGCCACCATGGGTCCCGTGCGTCAGGCTATGTCCGACGCGGGCCTGAAGCCCTCTGATCTCGCCAAGGTGCTGATGGTGGGCGGCTCCAGCCGTATCCCCGCCGTGGTGGAGGCCGTGAAGAACTTCACCGGCAGCGAGCCCTTCAAGGGCATCAACCCCGA
>URXW01000062.1 GCA_900551995.1 uncultured Eubacteriales bacterium | reverse complement strand
GTACCCGCCTGCGCCTGTTCCTCGAATGGGGCATCACCTTCGAGGAGGAATACCGTGTGGAGGAACAGGCAGCCAGAAGGGTCTATTATGCCGATCAGAATTCGCTGACCCGCGCCATCATGCGAAAGTATCCGCCCAAGCTGCCGGAGCAGCAGACCAACCGCTCCGTTAAGGGCGAGGGACAGCTCCATGATGCGCCTGTGCAGGAGATGGTGGTAGCGGAGGACATCGACTATGACCGCATGCCGCACAAGCGCACCCCTTACAATCTTCCCCGGCAGGAGGTGGATCGGTGAGCTACTTTGACAGCATTTACGCTGACACGCTTCTGCCGCCCAGAGCTGTATCCGTCTATATGTACCTCAAGGATCGGTCCAATCGTGCGGGAAGCTGCTGGCCGGGGATCAAAACGATTGCGAGAGATATGAATCTCTCCCGCAGCACCGTCAAGCGGGCGCTGGCAGATCTGGAGCAGCACGGCTATCTTGCCAAGTTGCCCCGATACCGCCCCAATGGGAGTAACACATCCAATCTCTATACGCTGAAATAAATGAAAAGTGGATCGTACAGCGCCCTGGTACGATCCACTTCATTAAGCCAAAAAACAAAAATCTCCACGCCAAGGGGTAACTATACCTGTTTGCTGAACCGAGGAGGGGTTCAATATGACCCCACCGGAACAGCCCACTCTATCGGAGAATTAGGACAGATAAAGAACAAACATGGAAAGCTCTCATCCTGCAAGTCGGCTTAATTTCAGTTGTTATCCTCCTTCATGAAGATGTAGATACTGTGATCGGATGGAGAAAAGAGCGTTTCACACAAAGGGCGAGAAAGCTCCAATGAAATGGCACATAGCCCCCAGCAATAGCGCGAGGTCTTATCTCCGCAGAAAGCGGTGTATATTTCAAATCTTTCTACTTGTTGCAAGAGAGTACCACATTATAAAGATTCTTTTTGAGGTTTCCCACGGGCTGAGCGGATGTGTTGTCTACGTCTTTGAGGATGAGAACGGATTCTTTATAGAACAACCCTATACATGTCAAGAAGAGCGGCAGATGGTAATTGCTGAAAAGTTTGCCAGCAATCAAGGCACCATGGGGAATATTGGCGGAGCTGTTGGCGGATTTATGATGGGTGGTGCCATGGGAGGTTCCATCGTTGACATCGCGAGAAGCGCACTTGATCCCGAAAAAATCCCCACAGAAAAACCGCCCAAGAATGTGTCTGGGACAAGTTCCCATGTTGGGCAAGCTCCATCCTCCATTAAGGTGAATGAAATACCAAAAAATCAGAGGAAAAGCCCGTGTGGAACGTCCGGATTTTTCTCCGGGGCGCCCCCTTGACTTTCGCCGCGAAAAGGAACACCTTAAAGATAAGCGAACGCTGGATTATCATGGGCGAATAAGGCGCAAATTAGGGATTGCGGGAGCGTGGATTTTTTGTTATAATATTAACAGCTATTCATCCAGCGATCAAAAATGAAGGAGGAACGTATATGTCTACCCCGCTGACCATCAACTCTGTTGAGACCCTGCAGGAAGCCCTTCCCATCATTCGTGCATCCCAGGAAGCGTACGGTACCTTTACCCAGGAGCAGGTGGATGCCATCTGTGAAAAGACGGCTATGGCCGTGTCCAAAATGCGGATCCCCCCTGGCCAAGATGGCCTGTGAGGAGACCGGCTACGGCATCGTTGTGGATAAGGTCACCAAGAATCAGTATGCCTCTGAGCATGTCTGGAACTACATGCGCAATAAGAAGACCTGCGGTGTCATTTCCGAAGACAAGGCCTATGGCGTGAAAAAGATTGCATCCCCTAAGGGTGTCATCGCCGCCATTACCCCCACTACCAACCCTACCTCCACTACCATTTATAAAATCATGCTGGCGCTGAAGACCCGCAACGCCGTCATCCTCTCTCCTCATCCCCATGCGGTGAACTGCTCCATCGCCGCCGCGAAGATCATGCGGGACGCCGCCATCGAGGCGGGCCTGCCCGAGCATGTCATCAGCTGGATCTCCGTTCCCTCCATGGAGATCTCCGACGTGCTGATGAAGAGCGTGGACCTGATCATGGCCACCGGCGGCTCCGGTATGGTGAAGGCGGCCTACTCCTCCGGCACCCCCGCCATCGGCGTCGGCCCCGGCAACTGCAACGTGGTTATCGACGAGAGCGCCGACCTGCGGATGGCTGTGGAGTCCATCATCCACTCCAAGACCTTCGATAACGGCATGATCTGCGCCTCCGAGCAGCATATCACCGTTCTCGCCAACGTCTATGACGAGGTCAAGCGTCTGCTGAAGGAAGCCCGCTGCTACTTCCTCAACGACGACGAAGCTGCCAAGGTGGCCGAGGTGTTCTTCAACTCCAAGACCCACGGCGTCAAGCCCCCCGCTGTTGGCCAGACCGCCTGCCGCCTCGCTGAAATGGCCGGGATCGAGGTTCCCTATGACACCAAGGTTCTGATCTATGAGACCAACGACACCTCTCATGACTGCGCGTGGGCCAACGAGAAGCTGACCACCCTGCTGGGTATGTACAAGGCCGAGACGCTGGACGAGGCCTTCGACATCTGCTACAAGCTGGTGCTGGAGGGCGGCGCAGGCCACTCCGCAGCACTGTACATCGACCCCACCGAGGAAGAGAAGATCACCAAGTTCGGCCTGCGGATGAAGGCTGGCCGCATCCTCATCAATCAGCCCACCTCCTTCGGCGGCATCGGCGACCTGTACAACTTCGGTCTGGCTCCCTCCCTGACCCTGGGGCCCGGCTCCGTGGGCCACTCCGCCTTCATGGGCAACACCAACTACGAGCAGCTGCTGGACATCAAGAACGTCACCATCCGCAAGGAGAACATGCTGTGGCTCCAGCTGCCCAAGAAGGTCTACTACAAGACCGGCTGCACCCCCGTGGCCCTGCGGGAGATGAAGGAGGTCTACAACTTCAAGCGTGCCTTCATCATCACCGACTCCACCCTGTATCAGCTGGGCGCCTGCGACGCCATCATCAACCAGCTGCGTGATATGGGCATTGAGACCGCCGAGTTCTTCGACATCCGTGTGGATCCCCAGATCCAGGACGCCATGAAGGGCCTGCCCAAGATGCACGAGTTCGAGCCCGACGTCATCATCGCCGTGGGCGGCGGCTCCGCCATCGACACCGCCAAGATCATGTGGATCATGTACGAGAATCCCGAAGAGGGCTTCCTGGACATGGCCACCACCTTCCTGGACATCCGGAAGCGTATCCGCTTCTTCCCCCAGATGGGCAAGAAGGCCAAGCTGGTCTGCATCCCCACCACCGCCGGTACCGGCTCCGAATGCACCCCCTTCACCATCATTTCCGATGGCAACACCGGCATGAAGTGGCCCCTGATCGGCTATGAGATGATGCCCGAAATGGCCATCATCGACGCTGACAACATGATGAAGCTGCCCCCCAGAGCCACCCAGGCCTCCGGCTATGACGTGCTGACCCACGCGGTGGAAGCCTATGTCTCCACCTACGCCACCGAGTACACCAACGGCATGTGCCGCGACGCCACCAAGATGGTGTTCGACTACCTGCCCCGGGCCTATCGTTCCGCCTTCCGGGATGCCAAGGCTGACCCCGTGGCCCGTGAGAAGATGGCCAACGCCTCCGCCATCGCCGGTATCGCTTTCGCCAATGCCTTCCTGGGCATCAACCATTCCCTGTCCCACAAGATAGGCGGCTGGTTCCACATTCCTCACGGCACCGCCAACGCCCTGCTGTTCCCCTACGTCTGCCGCTTCAACGCCCAGCGTCATCCCTACAAGATGGGCACCTTCTCCCAGTACAAGTATCCTCAGGCCTTTGAGCGGTACGTGGAGCTGGGCGAGCTGATCGGCGTCAAGGGCAAGACTGACGAGCAGACCTTCGAGAACTGGATCAAAGCCTGCCGGCAGCTGAATAAGGACATCGACATCCCCGAGACCATTCTGGATTGGCTGCTGGAGGCCCATCCCGAAAAGAGCGCCGAGGAGTGGGAGGCCGAGTTCCTGGCGGCTGTGGACCAGATGTCCGAGTGGGCCTTCCACGATGCCTGCACCGGCTGCAACCCCGTGTATCCCACCATCGGCGAGCTGAAGGGCTGCTACCTGAAGGCCTTCTACGGCGAGAAGAAGTACACCGAGAAGTACGGCAACACCTGGGAAGTGCCCGTCACCCTGCCCACCGACACCCACGCCGCATATCCCATGGGCCTCAGCGCCGATCTGGGCGTGGCCAAGACCGGCGGCTTCAACTAAACGAAGCGCCTGCATCTCCGATAACCGTATACAACAACCAACTCATGCAGGGAGCCGGTGCTTCGGCACCGGCCCCCTGGCACTCAAAGGTGGGGAAAAGTCCACAGGGGCTTTCCTGGCACACCTGTTCCTTCCGGGGACTTGCCCCCGGACATGCAAGAAAACGAGGTGAGTGATGATACAGGCACTGAACCTTCCCAAGAAAGTTTATTTCAAAGCCGGCTGTACCCCGGTGGCCCTGCGGGAACTGGGGGAGATCTACCATTGTAGCCGCGCCCTGCTGGTGACGGACCCGGAACTGTACCGGGCCGGGATCGCCGCGCCGGTGGTGGACCTGCTGCGGAAGCAGGGGATCCGGGCGGCGGAGTTTTTCACCATAGGCAAGCGGGTGTCCTTTGTGGACCTCCGCAGCGCACTGCCCAAGTTGCACGAGTTCCAGCCGGACGTTATCGTGGGCGTGGGCGGCAACAACGCCATGAGCGCCGCCAAGACGCTGCTGGCCCTGTACCAGGACCCGGGGCTGGATCTGGCGGCAGCGGCGGCGGAGCCGGGGCGCATCCCGGCGTGTACAAAGGCGAAACTGGTGCTGATAGCCACCAATTTTTCCAGCGGTGCCCAGAATTCCCCCTTCGCCGTGCTGAAAAACGACAGCGGGCAGTTCTGCTCCCTGAAAAGCATCCATCTGCTGCCGGAGATCTCCGTAACGGACGCGGACTTCACCGCGACGCTGACGGCGGAGCAGGCGCGTACCTGCGCTCTGGAGATCCTCTCCCACGCCGCCAGAGCCTATCTGGATCCCCGGTGCACCGAATTTACCGACGGGATGCTGACGGAGGCCATCGCGGCGGTGCTGAACGACACCCGGTATGCGGTGAGGGGCTGTCCCTTCGCCCGGGAACGGCTCCACAACGCGGCGGCGCTGGCCGGCGCCTCCTACGGGAACATCGTGGACGCAGTGACGCCCCATCTCCCCTATTTCCCCACGGAACAGGAGGAATCCATCAACGACAACGACCTGCGGTGCGCAGAGCTGGCGGAGCGTCTGGGCTATGACGGCTGCCGGGCACTGTTCGCCGCCTGCCGATCCCTGTAAAACCGACGGGGTCTCTCCCCTGCCCCGGCCTCCAGGCATCTTAAAAGCCCGCACAGAGTACTTCTGTACGGGCTTTTTTCATCGGGTCAGCTTTTCCTCTGTGTTACTTGTCTGTATTTCTCTGTTTTCCATGCAAATATTATACCACAGAACACGGCAAAAAGCCAGTATTTTCAATGGTTTCCACCCATTTTCCCTGCTCAGACTGTGGTCAATCCCGTCACCGGGCGGTGGGCTTTCGGCTGCTCGATTTGCAGCCCCTCCATGAGCCAGCGGTACTGCTGCGGTGTTAGCGTCTTCACCTCGGATTCAGAGCGCGGCCATTGGTATGCGCCCTGTTCCAGCCGCTTGTACAGCAGGATGAAGCCATCTTTTTCCCAGTACAAGCCCTTGATACGGTCTCGCCGCCGCCCACAAAACAAAAATAATCACCGCAACGGATATAGTCCAGTTCCTGCATCATATGTACCTCCAATAAGATTCAAACATTCTGCTAAAGATAGAAAAAGGCGACACCTGGTTGTGAAAACCAAGTATCGCCTTTTTCTTGTCGCACTCCTGCACGGCAGCTACCCTATGCCAGTAATGTCCTCATACTGTCTTATTGAGGGTCACCTGAGGCGTGTCTTTTTTGTGGTCACAGGGCGAGAATGTCGATCTGGCAGCTTTGCATGGCGGTGAGGGCGGCGCGGTGGGCGTCCTCTGTTACGCCGGCGCAGCAGCGGGCGTCCACGGTGATGGGGGCGTTCGGGAAGGCGG
>URXW01000061.1 GCA_900551995.1 uncultured Eubacteriales bacterium | reverse complement strand
GGTGACCCGTACGGGAATCGAACCCATGTTACAGCCGTGAAAGGGCCGTGTCTTAGCCTCTTGACCAACGGGCCGTTTTCGAGGGGTATACCGGAGAGATGCGGACGCATCTCTCCGGTCTGGTAGCGGCGACTGGATTTGAACCGGTGACACTGCGGGTATGAACCGCATGCTCTAGCCAACTGAGCTACGCCGCCATGTCGTCCTCGACAGGCACGAGTTACTATACCATATCCCGACGCCCTTTGTCAACAGGTTTTTTGCAAAACCGGAAGAAAAAAACGGTGCGGCGGCGTATGCCGCCGCACCGTGCCGAGATCGAGGCTTAGACCGCCTCCCAACGCGAAGTGCCGGAGCGGAGCGCGCCCGTTTCTTAATACATGCCCATGCCGCCCATGTCGGGTGCGGCGGGAGCCGGAGTGGGGGGCTGGGGCTTGTCGGCCACCAGAGATTCGGTGGTCAGCACCATGCCGGACACGCTGGCGGCATTCTCCAGCGCGCTGCGGGTCACCTTGGCGGGATCCACGATGCCGCTGGCGATCATGTCGCAATACTCCTCCTTGTAGGCGTCGAAGCCGAAGCCGTTCTTGCCGGAGCTGCGAACCTTCTCCAGCACTACGGAGCCGTCGATACCGGCGTTGGCAGCGATCTGGCGGATAGGAGCCTCCAGAGCCTTCGCCACCAGCTGCACGCCCACACGCTCGTCGCCCTCGGTGCTGTTCAGCAGCGCGGTGACGGCGGGGATCACGTTCACGTAGATGGTGCCGCCGCCAGCCACGATGCCCTCCTCAACGGCGGCCTTGGTGGCGTTCAGCGCGTCCTCGATGCGGAGCTTCTTCTCCTTCATCTCCGTCTCGGTGGCGGCACCGACCTTGATGACCGCCACGCCGCCGGCGAGCTTGGCGAGACGCTCCTGGAGCTTCTCCTTGTCGTACTCGCTGGTGGTCACGCCGATCTGGGCGCGGATCTGGGAAACACGATCCTTGATGGCGTTCTGGTCGCCCATGCCGTCCACGATGATGGTGTTCTCCTTGGTGACCTTGATCTGACGGGCACGACCCAGCATATCAACGGTGGCATCCTTCAGCGTCAGACCCAGCTCCTCGCTGATGACCTGACCGCCGGTGAGGATGGCAATATCCTGCAGCATCTCCTTGCGGCGATCACCGAAGCCGGGAGCCTTGACGCACACCACGTTCAGAACGCCCTTCAGACGGTTCACCAGCAGGGTGCTGAGAGCCTCGCCCTCCACGTCCTCGGCGATGATGAACAGCTTCTTGCCGCTCTGGAGCATCTGCTCCAGCAGGGGCAGGATGTCGCTGATGACGGAGATCTTCTTATCGGTGATGAGGATGTAGGGATCGTCCACCACAGCCTCCATCTTCTCCATGTCGGTGGCCATGTAGGGGGTGATGTAGCCGCGGTCGAACATCATGCCCTCCACGACCTCAGAGTAGGTCTCGGCGGTCTTGGACTCCTCAATGGTGATAACGCCGTCGGCGGAGACCTTCTCCATGGCCTCGGCGATGAGCTTGCCGATGGTCTCGTCACTGGAGGACACGGTGCCCACGCGGGCGATGTCGTCGGTGCCGTTGACCTTCTGGCTCTGCTCCTTGATGGCACTGACGGCGGCATCCACGGCCTTCGCCATGCCCTTCTTCATAACGATGGGGTTGGCACCGGCCGCCAGATTCCGCAGACCCTCGTGGATCATGGCCTGTGCCAGCAGGGTGGCGGTGGTGGTGCCGTCGCCTGCCACGTCGTTGGTCTTGGTGGACACCTCGCGCACCAGCTGCGCGCCCATGTTCTCAAACGGATCGTCCAGCTCGATCTCCTTGGCGATGGACACGCCGTCGTTGGTGATCAGGGGCGTACCGAACTTCTTATCCAGCACCACGTTGCGGCCCTTGGGGCCCAGCGTGACCTTAACGGTATCCGCCAGCTGGTTGACGCCGGCTTCCAGTGCTTTGCGGGCGTCGTCGCCGCGCTTAATGATCTTTGCCATATCTAAATGCCTCCAAATTCGATTGATTTACCGGGAAACACGCAAAATCAAATTATTTTTGCCGCGGCGTGTACGTGGCAAAAATACGTTGACCCAGCCGCCTTGGGCGGCGTCCGCCAGTGACCGACGTCAACTGGCGAGGGGGATACACAAGGGGGATACCATCCCCCTTGTAAGAGTCACTCCACGATAGCCAGAATGTCGCCCTGCTTGACGATGATGTACTCCTCGTCCTCCAGCGTTACCTTGGTGCCGGCGTACTTGTCGGTGATGACCTTGTCGCCGGGCTTCACGGACATGACCACGGTCTTTCCGTCCACGGTGCCGCCGGGTCCCACGGAGATCACCTCCGCCACAGAGGGCTTCTCCTTGGCGGAGCCGGTCAGGATAATGCCGCCCTTGGTGGTCTCCTCCGGCTCGGTCATCTTCAGCACCACGCGGTCAGCAAGCGGTGTCAGCTTCATAGTTGGTTCCTCCTTGTATTTCTATTTTTTTGATAAAACGAATCAGCGTTAGCACTCGTTTCTCTTGAGTGCTAACGCTGATTATAATACCACACTATACGGGATTTGCAAGGGGGAAAACGGTGAAATTTTGAAAAATTCACAAATTGTTCAAGGGAGGCGCAGTCACCGGGCGGTGCGGTTGCAGGAACAGCCCTCCGGGCCGAAGAAGTTCAGCTTCTTGTCGTGCAGCTTGATGGTCACGTCGCTGTTGGTGATGCACTCGCCGTCCAGACAGGTGACGATGTCGTTGTGCTCCGATTGGATGCGGATGACCTTGGGCGTGGCGCAGTGGGCATACTGGGGGAACGCCGAGTAGCCGCCCTTGGAGTAGGGGCCGACGAACCGCAGGAACGTGCCGCGGGACACCTTCTTGACCACCAGCGTGTTCAGCACGCTGTCGTCCATCCGCGCCTCCGCCACGGGCATGAAGCCGCCGCCGTAGTACCGCCCGTTGCACACCGCCACCAGCGACCAGTCGCCCTCCGTCGCCACGTCGTCCAGCGTCACCGTCCAGTGGGAGCCGATGCCTTTGAACAGGAAGTTCACCGCCAGAGAGTAGACGTAGCTGCCCTTCCCGTCCAGCAGGGGGCTTTCGCTGTATTTATGTACGTCCTGCGCCACCCGTGCGTCGATGCCGGAGCAGGCGATGGTCAGTGCCACCCGCCCGTTCACGTCGATGGCGTCCATGGGGAACTGGGGGCCGTCCCACAGATTCTCCGCGTCCTTGAATTTCTCGGCGTCGTCGCCGAAGTTTTTGAGAAAATCGTTGCCGGTGCCCACGGGGATCACGGTCATGGCGGCGTTGTCGTAGCCGATGATGCCGTTGGCGACCTCGTTGACGGTGCCGTCGCCGCCGCAGGCGTAGAACCGCAGCTCCTCGCCGCTCTCGCAGAGCTTCCGCGCCAGCTCCGTGGCGTGCCCCTGCTTCTTCGTCAGGATGCACTGCACGTCCAGCCCGTGATTCTGCCGCAGGGACTCCGCCATGCCGTATATTTTCTGCCGGCTGTCGGATTTCCCCGCCGTGGGGTTAATGATGAAAATATGCTTCACCGAGGCTCTCCTCCTCATCACATATAGAAAATTACAGAGGTAATTGTAACATCTTTCCACAAAAGAAAGTGAACAAATTGAAAATAAAGTCCCGTGCCGGGGCTTTACGGCAGCCGTGCCCCCAGTGCGGCGCGGGTGCTCCGCCCGTCAGACGTTGCCGTACATAAACACGTCGCACTTGATCATGCCGTTGTACAGCTTCCGTTTCCTGTCCGCCTGCTTGCCGAAGCACCGCTCGAACTCCGTGTGACTGCTGAGCACCAGCGTCCGCCATCCCTCCGGCAGCGTCCGCCATGCCTGTCCGAAGGCGCGGTACAACGCCTCCGCCTCCTGCCGCTCCAAAAGCCGCTCGCCGTAGGGCGGGTTCGTCACCAGCTGCCCGTATTGGCTGTCCCGGTGGAATTTGGCGGCGTCCGCCACCTCGAAGCGGATGCAGTCGTCCACACCGGCCTTCCGGGCGTTATCCCGGGCGATAGCCACCGCCTTGGGGTCAACGTCGCCGCCCCAGATGTCGTACTGCCCGTGAAATTCCCTGTCCTGCGCCTCGTCCGCCGCGTCCATCCACGCCTCGGCGGGCAGGAACGCCCAGTGCTGGGCGTCGAACCGCCGGTCAAGACCGGGCGCGCGGTTTTTGGCGATCAGTGCCGCCTCGATGGGGATGGTGCCGCTGCCGCAGAAGGGGTCGCAGAAAGGGTCCCGCCCCCGGTACCGGCTCAGCGTCACCAACGCCGCCGCCAGCGTCTCCCGGAGGGGAGCCTCCACGCCCACGGCGCGGTAGCCCCGCTTGTACAGCCCCTCGCCGCTGCTGTCCAGCCCCACGCTGACCTGATCCTTGAACACGGCGAAGCGGATCTGGTACTTGGTGCCCGTCTCCGGGAACTGCGCCACGCCGTAGTGGGACTTCATCCGCTCCACCACCGCCTTTTTGATGATGCTCTGGCAGGCGGGGACGGAGTGCAGCTGGGAGGAGATGGAATACCCCTTCACCGGGAACGATGCCTCAAGGGGCAGATACTCCTCCCACGGAATGGCGCGCACGCCCTGAAACAGCTCCTCGAAGCTCCGCGCCGGGAACTGCCCCAGCAGGGCGACGACCCGTGCGCCGCAGCGCAGGTTGATGTTCAGCCTCGCGCAGTCTGCCCATCTGCCCCGGCAGAGCACCCGCCCGTTCTCGGCGCGTACCTCCTGCAAGCCCAGACGCTTACTCTCGTCAGCCACCAGCTTTTCCAACCCCAGCAGACAGGGGATCTCGTATGTCACCATAGTCGGCGTACCTCGCTCGTTCAAATTCGCACCCTTCAGTATACCGGACTTTTTGCCGCTGTGCAACCCGCTTCCCCGGAAAAAAACTGTGGCTTTTCCGTTGGTTTTCCGGTATAATAGTGGTAATACGAAAAAGACGCTGTAAACTTCAGGTTGCGCCGGGTAAACGAAAAATTTTCCCCAATGCAACTTGAGGATGATAGACAATCCCCCCTGTGCCGTGTATACTGACGCCACAGGAAGCAAAGGAGGGCGCGTATGGCATTTGGTGAGCAGCTGGCGGCGGTGCGCCGCAGCCACGGGCTGACACAGGAGCGATTCGCCGAGGAGCTGCAGGTCTCCCGTCAGGCGGTCAGTAAATGGGAGAGCGGCAGGGGCTACCCGGAGATCGAGAAAATACTCTATATCTGCAACCGCTACCACGTGTCTATGGCGGAGCTGTTCGCGGAGGAGGCACCGGTGTCCGCCGTCCCGGCGGAGAGCTGTCCCGCTCCGGCGGATGCCGCGCCGCTGCCCCGCGCCACGCTCCGCAGTGCCGTGGGCGCGTTCCTGACCAATCTCTCCCCGAAAAACAAATGGCTGGCAGCCGCTGTCCTGGTGGGCATCGGCGCGCTGGCAGGCGTTATCGGGCTTATTCTGAAAGGAGGAAACGCAGACATGGCAACAACCATCTGGATCGCCGCCATCATCATCTTCGGCGTGGCGGAGGCGGCAACCGCCGGACTGACGTCCATCTGGTTCGTGCTGGGCAGTGTGGCGGGACTGATCGCCGCCGTGTGCAGCGCGCCGATCTGGCTGCAGGTGGTGCTGTTCTTCGTGGTGTCGATCGCCGCGCTGGCGTTCACCCGCCCGCTGGTGGTCAAGCTGATGAAAAAGGACATCAAGCCCACCAACGCCGACATGGTGCTGGGCGGCACCGCCCGCGTCACGGAGCGTATCGACAACGCCCTGCCCTCCGGAGCCGTTTACATAGACGGCAAAACGTGGACGGCGCGCAGCGACGACGGCTCTATCATCGAGCCGGACACCGCCGTGCGTATCCTGCGTATGGAGGGCGTGAAGCTCATCGTGCAGAAGGAAGCGTAAGCTATCCGTATCAACAACCAACAGGAGTAATAAGGAGGAAACATTATGCCTACACCCGGAACCATCGCCATTATCATTCTGATCGTGCTTATCCTCGTCGTAGTGGTAAGCTGCATCCAGATCGTCCAGCAGTCCAAAGCCTACGTGGTGGAGCGTCTCGGCGCGTTCCACAGCGTCTGGGGCGTGGGTATGCACTTCCGGCTGCCCTTTATCGAGCGCGTGGTGAAGAAGGTCAGCCTCAAGGAGCAGGTGGCGGACTTTGATCCCCAGCCCGTTATCACCAAGGATAACGTCACCATGCAGATCGACACGGTCATCTACTTCCAGATCACCGACCCGAAGCTGTATACCTACGGCGTGGAGTACCCCATGTCCGCCATCGAGAACCTGACCGCCACCACCCTGCGTAACATCATCGGCGAGCTGGAGCTGGACCAGTCCCTCACCAGCCGCGACACCATCAACGCCAAGATGCGCTCCATTCTGGACGAGGCC
>URXW01000060.1 GCA_900551995.1 uncultured Eubacteriales bacterium | reverse complement strand
ACCCGGCGGAGCCGGGTGCTTCCCTGTTTTATATTCTCCGCCGCCGGGAGCCTCAGAATATCTCCTCCACACGCTCCCGAATGAGACGCAGCATCGTCTCGTTGTCCGGCTGGTCAACGTACTCCGTCCTGTCGCACAGCATGGTGAGATCCTCGGAGAAATGCCCCGCCTCGAACACGTCCAGACCCGCCTGCTCCAAACACCCGGCGAACCGCACCAGCTCCCCGTTCCCGTCCAGCTCGCCCCGCTTCCGCAGCGCACCGCTCCACGCGAACAGCGTCGCCAGCGGGTTGGTGGAGACCTTCTCCCCCCGCCGCCACCGGTAAAAATGGTCGGTGACAGTGCCGTGGGCGGCCTCATATTCGAAGTACCCGTCCGGCGACACCAGCACGCTGGTCATCATGGGCAGCGAGGCGGACGCCGCCGCGATCATGTCGCTCATCACGTCGCCGTCGTAGTTCTTGCACGCCCACACCATGCCGCCCTTGCTGCGGATGACCTTGGCGGCGATGTCGTCGATCAGCGCGTACCGGTAGTGCAGCCCCGCCTTCTCGAAATCCGCCCGAAACTCCTCGTCAAAGACCCTTTGGAACAGCAGCTTGAACGTCTGGTCGTAGTCCTTGGAGATGGTGTCCTTGGCACCGAACCACACGTCCTGCCCCACGGACAGGGCGTAGCCGAAGCAGCACCGTGCGAAGGAGAGAATGGAGTCGTCCCGGTTGTGCATGGCCTGCACCACGCCGGCGGCGGGGAAGTCGTACACCGTCTGACGGCTCAGCTCCCGCCCGCTCTCGTCGGTGAACACCAGCTCCGCTTTCCCGGCGCAGGGCACCCGGTACTCCACCGCCTTGTACAGATCGCCGTAGGCGTGCCGCGCCACCGTCACCGGCTTCTCCCAGCCCGTCACCACCGGCTTGACCCGCTTGAGCAGAATGGGGGCGCGGAACACCGTGCCGTCCAACGCCGCCCGGATGGTGGCGTTGGGGGACTTCCACAGCTTTTTCAGCCCGTACTCCTCCTGCCGCTGCAAATTGGGGGTGATGGTGGCGCACTTCACGCCCACCCGCAGCCGCCGGATAGCGTCCGCCGCCTGCGATGTCACCGCGTCCTCCGTCTCGTCCCGGTGGGGCAGCGACAGATCGTAGTATTCCGTGTTCAGCTCCACAAAGGGCAGAAGAAGCTCCTTCTTGATCATGCCCCACAGCACGTGGGTCATCTCGTCGCCGTCCAGCTCGGCGATGGCGTTTGTCATTTTGATCTTATCCATGGCGTCATTTCCCTTTCGCCGCGTAGTGGTTGATCAGGCAGCCCCGCAGCAGCAGCTCCCGCTCCTCGCCGTTGGTGTTCTTCAGATACAGGGTGATGCTTTTTTTCTCCCCGCCGTGGAGCAGCACCGCCGGGAACGTGTCGTCCCCCTGTGCCACCCTCTCCCGCACGCGGGGGATGTAGATAAAGTCGCCGTCCGCTCCCTCGAAGCTGTCCTCCGGTGCCAGCGTGAAGGGCAGCAGCCCCCAGTTCACGCAGTTGGAGCGGTAACGCTTTGTCGCAAATTCATAGCAGATATTCGCGCTTCCTCCCAATACCCGCTGGCAGCTGGCGGCCTGCTCTCTGGCGGAGCCGTCACCGGGCTTGTTGGCAAAAATCACGGAGCCGATGTGGAGATCGTGCCTCACGGTGTCCTCGTCCAGCCCCAGCACGCGGAACGCCTCCTGTACAACTTGAACATCAACCTCTTGTACAGGTATGTGTTCAAGGTGACGCACCTTGGACAAGGACAGCTTTCCCGCCGCCCGCAGGGACTCCAGCGCGGCGGTGGCTTTGGCGCGGGGCACGTACCCCGCGTCCCGCCGCGACAGGGTGAACTCCGCCAGCTTCATGGGATTGGAGCGGTAGGAGGACGTCTCCCCGGAGGGGATCAGCTCGTCCGTGGTGGTCACCTCATCCCGCAGAACGGCGCATATTTGCAGGAGTAAATTCTGGGAAAGCTCCGGAATTTCGGGCCATTCCGCAATATTCGGACCGTATTGCAGGGGCGTGTCCGGCTGCGGCTTTCCGTACCCGCGATACACCCGCTTGGCGTATACAGACGCGTCGAACCAGCGGTTTTTCTCCACCGTCTCGTCGTATTCCACATCCGCCGCGGAGGTGAGGATACCGTGGTTTTTCGCCGTGGCGGCGATGGATCTGGCGTCCATCAAAATTACCCCCGCCAGCTGTCCCTCGCCCGGCTTCGACCCCTCTCGGTTGGGGAAATTCCGCGTGGTGTGGCGGATGGAAAGGGCGTCGTTGGCGGGCACGTCCCCCGCACCGAAGCAGGGACCGCAGAAGCAGGGCTTGCACACTGCGCCGGAGCGCAAAAGCCTTGTGGTTACGCCGTTTTCGACCAGTTCAAGCTCCACGGGGACGGAGGGCGGATACACGGAAAAATCGAAATTTCCGCTGCCAATATCGCTGCCGTCCAGTATGCTTGCCGCCGCCGCGATGTTGTCGTACAGGCCGCCGGCGCACCCGGCAATAACGCCCTGCTCCACCCGCAGTCTGCCGTCCTTTACCTTGTCGGTCAGGTGCAGCTGCACCTTGCTGCCGAACTGTGCCTCGGCGCGTTTTTCCACATCCCGCAGGAGGTCGCCGGGGTTGGCGATTAGCTCCCGCAGCGTCACCGCCTCGGAGGGGTGGAAGGGCAGGGCGGCCATAGGCTCGATGGCGGAGAGATCCAGTTCGATCAGACTGTCATAGTACGCGCCGTCCTCCGGGTGCAGCGGCTGGTAGTCCTCCGCCCGCCCGTGCAGTGCCAGATAGTCCCGCACCGCGCCGTCCGTCTCCCACACGGAGCTGAGGCACGCCGTCTCCGTGGTCATCACGTCGATGCCAATGCGCTGATCCATAGAAAGACCGCCGATGCCGTCGCCCACAAACTCCAGCACCTTGTTTTTTACGAAACCGTTCTTATACACCGCGCCGCACAGGGCGATGGCGACGTCGTGGGGGCCGACGCCGTGGCGCAGCTTGCCGGTGACGTGCACCAGAACCACCTGCGGTGCGGACAGGTCGTAGGTGTTGCGGAGCAGCTGCTTTACGATCTCGCCGCCGCCCTCGCCCACGCCCATGGTGCCCAGCGCACCGTAGCGGGTGTGGCTGTCGGAGCCAAGCACCATCCTGCCGCAGCCTGCCAGCATCTCCCGCGCATACTGGTGGATAACCGCCTGATTGGCGGGCACGTAGTCGCCGCCGTACTTCATAGCGGCGGACAGTCCGAAGGCGTGGTCGTCGGCGTTGATGGTGCCGCCCACGGCGCACAGGCTGTTGTGGCAGTTGGTCAGCACGTAGGGCACGGGGAACTCCGTCAGCCCGCTTGCCTTGGCGGTCTGGATGACGCCCACATAGGTGATGTCGTGGGAGATGAGACTGTCAAAGGTCAGGTGCAGCAGCCCGTCGCCGCTGTCCCGGTGGTGGCGGCGGAGAATACGCTCCGCCATGGTCTTGCCCCGTGCGGCGGGCACCTCCCGCGTCGGGTGTACGGCACCGTCTTTCCAGAGAACGCCTCCGCTGTGCAGCTTGATCATAGTAGCACCCCTTTCGGGTAAGTTAGAATGGCAGGGAACGCCCCTGCAAAAAATACTGTGTCCAGTATAGCACGCCCGCGGGAAAATGCAAGAGGAAAAACACGAAAATTGCAAGACGGCGGAAAAATATCTGCATAAATTCTGAATGTGCATGGAAAATTTACGGGCGTGAAGAAAAATTTTGAAATTTCTAAATTTTATACTTGCAAAAATGAAGCCGCCGCCGTATAATCACATATGAAACAAAAGGCCGCCTGCGGCGAAAGGAGAACCGATACCATGAGTGAAAAGGATACCACCATTCTGAAACAGTATACCAGTCCGTTGAGCCGCAGCATTCAGGAGCAGTACGCCATCACCCCCGAGCACTACAGGGGCGACGTGAAGCTGGGCTTGCGGAACAGCGACGGCACCGGCGTGCTGGTGGGCGTGTCCAAGGTGGGTAGCGTGCAGGGCTATCTCATGCAGGACGGGGAGCGCGTCCCCGCCCCCGGCAAGCTGTACTACCGGGGCATTGAGCTGACGGACATCGTGGAGGCGCATCGCAGGGCGGGCACCTTCGGCTTCGAGGAGGTGGCGTATCTGCTGCTGATGGGCTATCTGCCCTCCCGGAGCGAGCTGGCATACTTCGACAAGATCATGAACAAGGCGCGGAAGCTGCCGGAGGGCTTTACCGAGGGCATGATCATGCGCCATCCCAGCCGCAATATTATGAATGAGCTGGCGCGGAGCGTCCTGTGCCTGTACTCCTACGACCCCGATCCGGACAACACGTCCATCGACAATATACTGCTGCAGTCGGTGAAGCTCATCGGCTACTTCCCGTCCATCGTCGCCAATGCCTACGCTGTGCAGCGGCACTATTTCCACGGGGATTCCCTGCACATCCATTTCCCCGTGCCGGAGCTGTCCACGGCGGAGAACTTCCTGCGGATGATGCGTCCGGACAAGAGCTATACCGACGAGGAGGCGCATCTGCTGGACATGATGCTCATGGTGCACGCGGAGCACGGCGGCGGCAACAACTCCACCTTCGTCTGCCGCGCCATGTCCTCCAGCGGCACGGACACATACAGTGCCATCGCCGGGGCGGTGGGCTCGCTGAAGGGGCCTCTCCACGGCGGTGCCAACGCCAAGGTCATGGAAATGTTCCACTATATCAAGGAGAACGTGGATCCCCACGACGACGGCTCCATCAAGGATTATTTGAACAAGCTGCTGGATAAGCAGGAGGGCGACCGCTCCGGCAAGCTGTACGGGCTGGGGCACGCGGTGTACACCATGTCCGATCCCCGCGCTGTGCTGCTGAAAAAGTACGCCCAGCGCATGGCGGAGCTGAAGGGCTACGCCGACGACTTCGCGCTGCTGCAGAAGGTGGAGGAGCTGGGGATCCCGCTGGTAATGGAGCGGAAGAACAGCACCACCCCCATGTGCGCCAACGTGGATATGTACTCCGGACTGGTGTACGCCATGCTGGGCATCCCGGAGGAGGTGTTCACGCCGCTGTTTGCCTCCGCCCGTATTGCCGGCTGGTGTGCCAACCGCATTGAGGAGGTAGTCACCTGCCACCGGATCATGCGCCCCGCCTACCGCGCCGTCACCACCCACGAGACGTATATCCCCATGGAGCAGCGCAGAGAGCACCTGCATCTGGCGGCGGTGTAAGGCTCCGTCAGCATCGTTTTCACGATTTTGCCTGTCCCCCTTGACAAACAGTCACGTTTTGCTATAATAAACGGGTATTCCGTTTGCGAGCGTGCTGGAATCGGCAGACAGGCAAGCTTGAGGTGCTTGTGTCCGTAAGGTCGTGTGGGTTCAAGTCCCATCGCTCGCACCAAACACCAGAAAACCACCCCACAGGGGTGGTTTTCTTTGGTTAGGGGAAGAATGGTTACATATTCTTCTCGTAGGACTCGATCATCTTCTTGACCATCTGGCCGCCGACGGAGCCCGCCTCGCGGCTGGTCAGGTGACCGTTGTAGCCGTCCTTCAGGTTCACGCCGACCTCATGCGGTGTGTATTCACCTCAAAGATTTTAAGGGAATTATCTTGAAAAGTTCTAAAAAATGGACAGTTTTATACAATTTGAGAACGAATAACGAAATTACGATCTGTAACGCTTATTTACACAGAAAACCGCCTGTGAAGCGGGCGGTTTTCGTTATTATCGGTTGTATCGTTATTCCATGCCGATTTTGCAACGATTATTCCGATACACTGTACCGCACCGCAGGTCCGGAACCTGTTTTTACGATCTTATTTTCCGCGAGCAATTCATTCAAGGAACGGATTGCGGGGAATTTGGAACTGCCCAGCAGAGTTTCGACTTCCTTTCGACTGACCGTGCCGCGCTGACGGATAAAACGCAGAGTCTTCTCCGCGTTGCTCATGTTGTCGTCTGTCAACGTAATGATTTTCGGCAGTACTACGACGAAGGAAGCGGGCGCAGGTGTAAAGACGGGCTTGTTGGTGTAATCCGCATCTTGCGGACTACACCAACGTTAACCGCGCTGTATAACGCGCCGCCGACACCATCGGCAGCGTCATCAGCCAGACTATGTAGCCTACAAAAAACAGTCGGAGAAGGACGGATGATGCCATCCGCCCTTCTTCGGTGCTTTCCTGACCCCTCGGCTTTTGAGTCACGGTTTAGGTCAAGCCCTGCGACGGCGCAGAAACGACAACGCTGTAACCAAAAAATAGACCTTAGGCGATGACCTTCTGCTTATGGAAAAGACCGCGATTTATTCTCCGCCGGAGAGTTAGCGCGGGTGCAGGGTATTACCCGCCGTGCTATTCTCTGTTACGAGGAGCATAGCCTGATTCGTGGGCTTTTCGCTTGTAGATACAATCAAAAAACGCGTAAGTCCAAAAACATCCGGACTTACGCATTTAACTGGGTCTTTTCAGAGAAGGCGAAGACGCCTTTTGGCGTCCTCGCTTTCCGGGGAGAATCGTATTTCTTTGCCCTGTTGGCAGGTGCCGGAGATTCAAGGTGATGGTAAGAAGAGCATTTGTGTTGTGAAGGAGGTGTCGATAGATCCCGGCGCACCTGCCAACAGGAACGAAGAAACGCGAAAGGAGTTTTACTTGGCGGCCTTGGCAGCCTTGATGGACTCGATCAGCTCGGGAACGACCTTG
>URXW01000059.1 GCA_900551995.1 uncultured Eubacteriales bacterium | reverse complement strand
CGCCCCGATGCGGAGCGGCCTTTTCTGCTTTGCGGCAGAAGTATGGGGATCGTCCGCCTCCTCTTTTTTCCCGCCATCCATTCTCTTCTCTCTTTCAATCCTCTGAACGGCCTGCATTCACCCCCTCCTTATCGCCCCAGACGATCCTCATATTTGTGCCACAAGGCAAAATTCAGAAAAGAGGTACCGATATGGATCAGAACGTCAATTATTACGGCATCATCCTTCTGCTGCGCCAGCTTCGGGAAAGCGGCAGCTTCAGCGAAAAGGAGCTGCGGAGGGTGGCGGCGCGGATCGCCGCGGACAGCGGCGCGGACATTATGATTTCTCTCTGATTTCCTTCATCTTTCAGTAGCTTTCTGACCAAGGTTGTGGTAGTGTTTGTGTTGCAAAAACAGGAGGTGAGCAGGCATGGCGGAAAAGCATCTGACAGACGGCACAACGGCACTGGCAGCGCAGCCCCGCGTCATCAAGATCGAGGCGGCGGAGAAGCCGCGGAATACGCAGCTGCGGATAGCGGCCTATACCCGCGTCAGCTCGGACTCCGATGACCAGCTCAACTCCTTCGCGGCGCAAAACCGCTACTACTCCGAGCTGATTTCCGGCAAGGCTGAATGGCGCATGGTGGATATCTACGCCGACGAGAGCATCACCGGCACCTCCGCCGCAAAGCGGGAGGACTTCCAACGCATGATGGCGGACTGCCGCAGAGGACTCATCGACCAGATCCTCGTCAAATCCATCTCCCGCTTCGCCCGGAACACAAAGGACTGTCTGGAGGCAGTGCGGGAGCTGAAGGAGCTGGGCGTCAATGTCCGCTTCGGGCGCGAGGGCATCGACACCGCCAATGTGAGCAGCGAGCTCATCACTGCCATCTATGCCGCCTTCGCCCAAAAGGAGAGCGAATCCATCTCCGGCAATATGCGCTGGAGCTATCAGCGCAGAATGGAAAGCGGCGAGTTCAACACCTGCCGCGCCCCCTGGGGCTTCCGGCTGGACGGGAAAAGCCTTGCCGTCCACGAGGAGGAGGCCGAGATCGTGCGGCGTATCTTCCTCGAATACCTCTCCGGCAGGAATCCGCGGGAGATCGCGGAAATCCTGAACGCCGAGGATACATCGAGGCGGATGTGGAAATATAAGGCAGTGGATTACATCCTGCAAAATGAGCGTTATGCAGGCAATGCCCTGCTGCAAAAGCGATACACGACCGCCACCCTCCCCAAGCAGCAGAAGATCAACCGCGGGGAGCGCGAAATGTACTATGTGGCGGATAGCAACGATGCCATTATTCCACAGGAGCTATTCGACCGCGCAAAAGAACTGCGGCAAAGACGCAGCGTCGGGCAGGCGGTCACTCATGGAAGGCTCTGCGTCCGGATGCGCTGCTCCTGCGGCTCCCGCATCCGGGCAAAGCAAGTCAATGGCAGATGGTACTGGTGTTGCTGCCGACACGATGAAAAAGGCGACTGCACCATCAAGCCCGTGCCGGAAGCGCAGACGGATGAAGCCTTCTGCCGTCTCTTCTATAAGCTCAAGCATCAGAGCCTCCCCATTCTGGAGCGGATGCTCGAAACCCTCCGGACGATCCGTGATCGCAGGCTGCTCTGGAGCGAGGACATTGTTTCCCTCAACAAAAAAATATCCGAACTCTCCAGTCAGAATCAAACGCTGGCCTTCCTCAAGCAAAACGGCCTCGTTGATCCTGACATTTTTATATCCAAAAGCAACGAGCTGACCCGCCAGCTCCGGCAGGCCAAGCTGGACAAAGAGAAACTTATGGCTGCCGAGGGGGATGCCACCGCCCAGCGGACGCGGGAGCTGATAGCCCTGCTGGAGGATGGGCCGGACTTCCTCGACCGCCCAGACACAGAGCTGTGCGGCGCGCTCGTTGCGGAGATCATCGTGGAGAGCAACGACACCCTCCGCTTCCGCCTGCATAACGGGCTGGAGCTGCGGGAATCCATTGAGAGGACGGTGCGATAATGGGAAACCGAAAGCAGCCCTTCGGCTACCGTATGACGCTGGGCGAGATCACGATCCTGCCGGAGGAGGCGGAGTTGGTGCGGTTTATCTTCCAAGGCTACAGCACGGGAGCCACGCTGGGTGAACTGACCAAGGCACTCTGCCGACAGGATATCCCCTACTATGCGGGGCGGACATGGAACAAAAACATGGTCTCCCGTATTTTAGAGGACAGCCGCTATATCGGAGAGAAAGGATATCCGGTCCTCATCGAGCCGGAGCAGCTCCGCGCGGCAGCGGAAAAGAGGACGGCAAGAGCCTGCCCCCCGCAGAAAACGCCCGCGCAGAAGACCCTGCGACGGCTCTGCGGCGCGCCGCCTTCTGAGCGGGTTGAGAAGATCGTCACCGACCTGCTCAACGAGCTCATACGCTGCCCCGACCGTGTCCAGCCAGTGGCATCCCAAGTGGTCGCAGCCGGTGGAAATACACAGGAGGAGCTGAACTCCGCGCTGGAGCGGCAGCCCATCGACGAGGATAACGCCAGAGCGCTGCTCCTTCAACTGGCGGCAGAGCAGTACGATGCCATCGGGAACACAGAATACGAAACCGTGCGGCTGCGGCGGCTGCTCACCGGCCGAAAGCCCATAACAGAGCCGGATGCGGAGCTGCTGCAAAGCGCGGTGTCAAAGGCGCGTGTGACGAGCAACTGCGTGACCGTGACGCTGAAGAACGGACAGACCATAGAGAGGAGAGATCAGCTGTGAACGAAACCGCCCCAAGAGTCATTAAGATCCCCGCAAAGCCGGAGTCGGTCCGGCAGGCGGAGCTGCAAAGACAGCTCCGGGTTGCCGCCTACTGCCGGGTCTCCACCAAGGAGGAGGATCAGGCAAACAGCTACGAGGCGCAAAAGGAATACTATACCGACAAGATCATGTCCAACCCCGTGTGGACCATGGCGGGCATCTTCGCCGACAAGGGTATCACCGGCACCTCGGTGAAAAAGCGTGAGGACTTCATGCGTATGATTCGCCACTGCCGCCAGAAGAAAATAGACGTTGTCCTCACTAAGTCAGTCTCCCGCTTCGCCCGCAACACGGTGGACTGCCTCTACTACACACGGGCGCTCAAGGAGCTGGGCATTGCCGTCATCTTTGAAAAAGAGAACATCAATTCGTTGGAGGAGGACAGTGAGCTGCGCATCACGCTCTCCGGCGCCTTCGCACAGTCTGAGAGCGAATCCATCTCCGCCAATGTCACATGGGGCAAACGCCGCGCCATGGAGAGCGGAAAGGCGACCATCCAGTACAAATACCTCTACGGCTACCGCAGGGGCGCGGACGATAAGCCGGAGATCATCCCGGAGGAGGCGGAGGTCGTCCGCTGGATCTATGAGCGATACCTCGCCGGGGCCAGCACACGGATGCTGCGGGACGAGCTGCATGAGCAGGGCGTGATATATTCTGAGAAGTCACCGCAATGGACGCTGCCTCATATCAAGAGCATCCTGCGGAATGAGAAATACTGCGGCGATGTGCTGATGCAGAAAACCTTTCAGCAGGATGTCATCAACCGCAAGGTCATCAAAAACACGGGGCAGCTCCCTATGTACCTCATAGAGAACCACCACGAGGGCATCGTCAGCCGCGAGAAGTACGATGCGGTGCAGGCGGAGATGGCGCGGCGCAAGGCGGCAAAAAGTCCCTCCAAGAGAGCCTCCACCGGTCTTTCAGCCTACACCAGCCGCTACGCCCTCTCAGACCGTCTGGTGTGCGGCGAGTGCGGAACGCTGTACCGCCGCTGCACATGGATGCGCCCTGACGGAAAGCGCGTCGTGTGGCGCTGTGTGAGCCGCCTGGACTACGGTAAGAAATACTGCCACAGTTCGCCCACGCTGGACGAGGCGCCGCTCCAGCGGGCGATCATAGCCGCACTCAACACCGTCCTGCCGGACTTGGATGGCCGCATCCGCCAAATCACGGAGGCGTTGAAGGCGGAGGTCATCCCGTTCTCCAACAGCGGCATGAGCCTTGGCGACATCGACCGCAGGCTGGCGGAGCTGGAGGCACAGTTCCAAAGGCTGCTGGAAAAGGCGGCGGATGATCCCATCGCCTATGGGGATCAGTTCAAGGAGATATTGGACGAGCAGACCGCGCTAAAGGAGCTGCGGACCTCCATCCTTGCCGAGAATAAGGAACACGCTGAAGCGGATCGGCGTATCAGGGATGCCGCGGGGATGCTGGAAAACGCCGTGCCCCACATCGCGGAATGGGACGAGAGTGCCATCCGGCAGCTGGTGGCGCAGGTGAAGGTGCTGTCCAAGAACGAGATCAGCGTGACGCTCAAGAGCGGCATTGAGATCCGCCAGAGCATATCAAACTAAAAAAGGAGATGGGAAAATGGTATTTGTGACCGGCGACCTCCACGGAAATTTTGAGCGATTCAAACCAAAATACTTTCCCGAACAGGCGCGGATGACAAAGCAGGACATTATGATCTGCGCCGGAGACTTCGGGGGTGTGTGGTTTGGCGACAGCCGCGACGATGAAACGCTGGACTGGCTGGAACGCCTGCCCTTCACGCTTGCCTTTGTCTGCGGCAACCATGAAAACTATGACGCGCTGGAACGATACCCTGTTGCGGAGTGGCACGGAGGCAAGGTGCATCGCGTTCGTCCCCATGTTCTGCACCTGATGCGCGGGCAGATCTTTGAGCTGGATGGTTACCGCTTCTTTACCATGGGCGGCGCAAAAAGCCACGACATCGAGGATGGGATTCTGGAGCCGGATGCCCCGGATTTTGAGCAAAGGCTCACGATGCTCCAGCGCAAGCCCAGAGCGAGGTACCGCGTCAACCATATCTCGTGGTGGGCACAAGAACTGCCCTCCGATGAGGAATACGCCGGGGCACGGCGAAACCTTAACGCGGTCGGCTGGCAGGTGGACTACATCATCACCCACTGCGCTCCCACCAGCATCGCCCTCATGGGGAGCCGCCACAACGAGGCGGACCGGCTCACAGACTTCCTACAGGAGGTACGGGAAAGAGCAAAATACCACTACTGGCTGTTCGGCCATTATCACGACAACCGAGCCATTGATGAAAAGCACATCCTGCTGTGGGAGCAGATTGTGCGGATCATCTGAAGCAGGTCAAAGCAGAGAAAAACACGGCTGAGTCACCGTGCTTTTCTCTGCTTTGAGCGTTGATCAGGCGCGCCGCGCCGGAAAGGAGAAGCTATGAATATCCGCAAGCCCACAGATTACACCACCCTGTTCGCCGCGCTGGACGCCGCTGTTGCGGCGCAGCTCCCGCAGATGGAGTTGTACTGCGAGATTGGCCGAGTGGTCAGCGGCAGAGCAGCGAAAGGCGCCGCTGTCGCGGCGTCGGAATACCTGCAAGCCGCCTATCCCGCAGCCGATGGCTTTTCTCCCCGCAATGTGCGCCGGATGCGGGACTTCTACCGGATGTACGGCGATACGCCGGAGTTGCTGGCAGCGGCAATGCGTCTGAACTGGACACAAAATGTGGTCATCATGGAGGCCGGATTGACCATGGCCGAGAGGTGTTGGTACATTCGGAAGGTCGCTGAAAGCGGCTTATCCAAAACGGAGCTGCTGCGGATGATTGAGAGAGCCGAACATTCGGAAATTGCTCTTGGCGAAAGCGTGGATACCTGCTATACTGAAGAAAATGATGAGTTTTCGGAGAAGAACCAGTATGAAGAATATCCTGTTTATCTGCCATGGCAATATCTGCCGCAGCCCCATGGCCGAGTTCGTGATGAAGGACTTGGTGAAGAAGGCTGGGCTGGCGTCACAATTCCATATCGAGTCAGCGGCCACCAGCCGGGAGGAGATCGGCAACCCGGTCTATCCTCCGGCACGGCGCAAGCTGGCGGAGCACGGGATCTCCTGCGACGGCCATGTGGCGCGGCAGCTCACCAATCAGGACTACGACAAGTACGACCTGCTGATCGGCATGGACGGCGCGAACCTGCGGAATATGCACCGCATCTGCGGCGGCGACTTTGCAGGCAAGCTGCACCTCCTGATGGACTATACCGACCACCCCCGCGATGTTGCCGACCCGTGGTACACCGAGGACTTCGAGTCGACTTGGCGGGATGTGCTGGAGGGCTGCCAGGGATTGCTGAGAGAATTGTTGCAGGAGTGAGGTGAACAGAATGGCACAGAACGATAAGATCCAGCTATTCGAGGACAAGCGCATTCGTACTGCGTGGGACGAGGAAAAGGAAGAATGGTACTTTTCCATCGTTGATGTGGTGGCTGTTCTAACCGACCAGCCAGACCAACGCGGCGCAAGTAACTATTGGGCGAAACTGAAGCAGCGTTTGAAAGAAGAAGGCGCAGATCAGTTGCTGACAAATTGTCAGCAACTGAAAATGAAGTCGCCCAAGGATGGAAAACGCTACAATACCGATGTGGCAGACACGGAGCAGCTCCTCCGTATCGTCCAATCCATTCCCTCGCCAAAAGCAGAACCGTTTCGAGCCTGGTTAGCACAGGTTGGCCGGGAGCGCATTGAGGAAACCATAGACCCGGAGTTGACCATCGAGAGGGCGTTGGAAACCTATCTCAAAAAGGGCTATACCCGCGAATGGATCAACCAGCGGCTGCAAGCCATTCAGGTCCGTAAGGAACTGACAGACGAGTGGGACGCCCGCGGCGTGCAGAAGGGCGTGGAGTACGCCATCCTCACCGATGAGATCTCCCGTGCATGGTCGGGGATGTCCACCCGGCAGTACAAAAATCTGAAGGGATTGAAAAAGGAAAACCTTCGTG
>URXW01000058.1 GCA_900551995.1 uncultured Eubacteriales bacterium | reverse complement strand
CCACCATCCCCGTGAAGAAGAGCCAGATCTTCTCCACCGCCGCCGACAACCAGACCTCCGTGGAGGTCAATGTATTGCAGGGCGAGCGTGAGATGGCCGCCGCCAATAAGAGCCTTGGCCGCTTCCATCTGGACGGCATCGCTCCGGCACGCCGCGGCGTGCCCCAGATCGAGGTGACCTTCGACATCGACGCCAACGGCATCGTCAACGTGTCCGCCAAGGATCTGGGCACCGGCACCGAGCAGCACATCACCATCACCTCCTCCTCCAACATGAGCAAGGAGGACATTGAGAAGGCCGTCAAGGAGGCGGAGCAGTATGCCGCCGAGGACGCCAAGATCAAGGAAAAGGTGGAGGTGCGGAACCAGGCCGACCAGATGGTGTATCAGGCGGAAAAGACGCTGAACGAGGTGGGCGACAAGGTGCCTGAGAGCGAGAAGGAGCCTATCCGCACCGGCGTGGAGAAGCTGAAGGAGACGCTGAAGGGCGAGGACACCGACGCCATCAAGGCTGCCACCGAGGAGCTGACCCAGCTGTTCTACAAGATGAGCGAGAAGCTGTACCAGCAGCAGGCACCGCAGGGCGACCCCAACATGGGCGGTCAGCCCGGCGGCGACCCCAACGGCGGGCAGCAGTACTACGACGCCGACTACAAGGTAGTCGATGACGACGACCAGAACAAGTAACACATATCCCACAAGAGGGACAGGGAAGCCTGTCCCTTGTTGTGGTATTATCACCCCTTTGAGTGGAGAGAAGTGCGATGGCAGAAAACAAACGCGACTATTATGAGGTTCTCGGCGTCAGCAAGGGCGCGAGCGAGGACGAGATCAAAAAAGCATATAAAAAGCTGGCGCGGAAGTACCACCCGGACATGAACCCCGGCGACAAGGACGCCGAGGAGAAGTTCAAGGAGGTCAACGAGGCCAACGAGGTGCTGTCCGACCCGGAGAAGAAGGCGCGGTACGACCAGTTCGGCTTCGCCGGGGTGGATCCCAGCTACGGCGGCGGAGGCGGCGGCTACGGCGCGGGCGGCTTCGACTTCGGCGATCTGGGCGACATCTTCGGCAGCTTCTTCGGCGGCGGCTTCGGCGGACAGCAGCGGCGGAATCCCAACGCGCCCCAGCGGGGCGAGAGCATCCGCGCCAGCGTGGCGGTGACGTTCAAGGAGGCGGCGTTCGGCTGCGAGAAGGACGTGAGTGTGGAGCGCAGCGAGCAGTGCGCCACCTGCAAGGGCAGCGGCTGCCAGCCGGGCACCACGCCGGAGATCTGCCCGGACTGCCACGGCAGCGGACAGGTGCAGGTGCAGCAGCGGACGCCCATGGGCGTGTTCGCCAGCACAAGACCCTGCCAGAAGTGCCGGGGCACGGGGCGGATCATTCACCAGCCCTGCACCGACTGCGGCGGTCAGGGGAGAGTACGCAGGCGCAAGACCATCAAGGTCACCATCCCCGCCGGTATCGACCACGGGCAGACCATCTCCCTGCGGGGACAGGGCAACGCCGGGAAGAACGGCGGCAGTGCCGGTGATCTGCTGATCACGGTGATGGTGCAGCCCGACGAGGTGTTCCGCCGGGAGGGCGTGGACGTGTTCTGCGAGGCTCCCATTACATTTGCACAGGCGGCTCTGGGCGCGACGCTGGAGATCCCCACCATCGACGGGAAGGTGAAGTACGACTTGCCGGAAGGCACCCAGACGGGCAGCGTGTTCCGGCTGCGGGGCAAGGGTATCCCGGTGCTCAACGGACGGGGACGGGGCGACCAGTATGTGACCGTCAACGTGGAGACGCCGCGGAATCTGACGAAGGAGCAGAAGGAGGCTCTCGGCAAGTTCAGCGATATGCTGGGCGAGAGCAACTACGAGAAGCGAAAGGGCTTTTTTAAGAAGAAATGACGAAGTCGAAACTGTATCTGGCGGATTACCACGTCCACTCCGCCACGTCACCGGACGGCAAGCTGACGGTCAGCGAGCTGGCGGAGGCCGCCGTGGGTGCCCATTTGGATGAAATATGCGTCACGGATCACGTGGACACGGTGCTGTGGGGAAACCATACGCCCCGTGACAGCTTCGACTGGTCGCGGCTGCTGCGGGAGCTTCCGGAGGCGCGGGAGCGGTACCGGGGGCGGCTGGTCATACGGCTGGGCGCGGAGCTGGGCGAGGCTCCCATGGGCTTCGACCGGGCGGAGAAATTGCTCGAAGAATCGCCGGGATTGGATTTTGTGATCGGTTCCGTGCACATGGCGGGCGAAAAATTCAAACATTTTGACCTGTATTACATTGAAAAAAGAGACGAAATATATTATCATAAGGTGATAGACAGCTATCTGGAGGACGTGATGCGTCTGGCGCAGTGGGGGAGGTTCAGCGTGCTGGGGCACCTGACGCTGCCGCTGCGGTACATCAACGAGAATCTGGGCGAGCACATGACCTTCGAGAAGCACTACGACCAGTGCAGGGAGATTTTCCGGGCGTTGATACGGAACGGGTGCGGCATTGAGTGCAACACCAACCGGGGCAACGTGCCGCTGCCGGACGCGCCGCTGCTGCGGATGTACCGGGAGGAGGGCGGCGAGATCATCACGCTGGGCTCCGACGCGCACACGGCGGAGTTCGTGGGGTGCCGCATCCGGGAGACCCAGCAGCTGCTGCGGGAGTGCGGGTTCCGGTACTTCACCGTCTTTGCCGGCGGGAAGCCGGAGTTCCGGGGACTGTAAAAAGAAAAGGAGAACACGACTATGAAGATCGCCATTGCCTGTGACCACGGCGGATACCTGCTGAAGCAGGAGATCCTCATCTGGATGGAGGAAAACGACATTGACTTCGATGATTTCGGGTGCTTTTCCACCGAGAGCGTGGACTATCCCGTGTTCGCGGAGAAGGCCGCCCGCGCCGTGGCGGACGGCGAGTGCGAGAAGGGGATCGTGATCTGCACCACCGGCATCGGCGTTTCCATCGCCGCCAACAAGGTGCCGGGGATCCGCTGCGCGCTGTGCACCGACTCTCTCCAAGCGGAGATGACGCGGCGGCACAACGACGCCAACATGATCGCGCTGGGCGCGGGTATTACGGGCGGCAATCTCGCCAAGCGGATGGTGGATGTTTTCCTGCACACCGAATTCGAGGGCGGACGCCATGCCCGCCGCGTGGCACAGCTGGACGCTATCCGCTAAGGGTGCGGACGGGAATCTTTCCAACGAGGTAAACAGCTATGACTACGAAGGGATACAGCAGCTACCACGGGCGGATGTCCGGGCGGAAAATTGCGCTGATCGTTGTGCTCGCCTTAGTGCTGGTGGGCGCGGTGGCGTATCTTGTGCTGCAAAACTACGTGGTGTACGACGAGAGCGGAAACGCGAAGATCGAGGTGCCCTTCTTCCAGAAAAAGGAGAAGAAGGAGCAGCAGGACAACGATGCTGCGGACGGCCCCGGCGACCGGGACGACCTTGTGGACACGGTGGAGCCGGAGCATCCCCACGTGAAGGTGGCCGCGCTGCACGGCGTAAGGCTGCCGGATGACTGCCTGTGGTGGGGCGCGGATTACATCATGGATACGCTGGCACCGGAGGACATGGTGCTGGCGGTGAAGCGAACCACCGGCGGGATCACCTACGGCACCTCCGTCGCTACGCCCGCAGGCGTGGTGGTGGAGACGGGCAGGCCGCTGGACTGCCTGAAAACGCTGCTGGGCAGCGGGCGGTATACCGTGGGGCAGATCGTGTGCTTCCAAGACAGCGCGTACAGCAGGGCGAAGCCGGACGCCGCATTGGTGCGGGAGGACGGCGCGCTGTGGTACGATGGGGAAGGGCAGTCGTGGCTTGACCCCACCAGCGCGGAGACGCTGGGGTATATCACCGCGCTGGTGAAGGAGTGTGGTGAGCTGGGCTTCCGGGAGGTGCTGCTGGATCGGTTCTGCTATCCCGGCGGGGATACCTCCGGTATCGCCAACGGCGCGGAGGACAGGGTGCAGGTGCTGACGGACTTCGCGGAGAAGCTGCGGGGGGCGTTGCCGGAGGGCGTGGCGTTGTCTGTGGTGGTGCGCGACACGGAGAGCCTGAGCGTTGCACAGATGGCGGAGCTTTTTGACCGGCTGTATGTGCCGGCGGAGCGCGCCGCGGCGGTGAAGGCCGCGCTGCCGGAGGGCTACGACCCGGAGACGCGGGTGGTGGTCATGGCGGCGGAGGCGCAGAGCGGCAGCTATGTGGTCGTGAAGTGAAAAGAGGCAAAAAAAGAACCGGCGGGAGCCGGTTCTTTTTTTGCCTCTTTGGGGTTTCGGCGGGGGAGGGGGGACGGATTGCCACACCAGTGACGTCGGTCACTGGTTCGCAATGACAGGAAGAGGGCGAGGCGAAGCGAGGGGGAATGGATTGCGCTTTGGGCGGGGATGTGGTATACTTTGCATAGATTTCGCCACGGGCAGAGAGAAGGAGGGGCGAGCTGTGCCAACGATATTGGAGAGACGATACCGCCGCAGACATTTGACGTGCGTGCGGCACATTACGCTGGATCCCAAGGGACGGGGCGTGCTGCGGATACACATGATACCGCCGAAGGAGGAAGACGCGCCGTTCCTGCTGCTGCTCAACGGCAGCAAGCTGGTGCCGCTGAATCTCAGCTGGGCGATACTCCTCGCCAGCTTTATGGACAGGCTGGAGCCCTTTGCCGGGGTGGAGATCAGCGAGAGCGACTGGAAGGCTATGGCGGCGGGCGCGGTGGCGGAGACACACAAGGTATACCCGCTGACGAAAAAAGAGCGGCTGGCGGAGGACTTGCAGGTGATGATCGAGTCCATGGTCGCCATCGCACGGGGACAGGAGCCTGCGGTAGAGGTCGCTGCGCTGTCGCTGGGGGAGTACGCGACGGAGATGACGGCTCCGCACCGGATGGATCTGATGATCAGCACCATGACGAAAAACGGCGGGTGGCACTGCAACCAGAGGTGTCTGCACTGCTACGCGGCGGGGCAGCCCCTGTCCGACACGCCGGAGCTGACCACGGCGCAGTGGAAGGACGTGCTGGGGCGGCTGTATAAGGCGAACATCCCGCAGGTGACGTTCACCGGCGGGGAGCCGACGCTGCGCGCCGACCTTGCGGAGCTGGTGGACGCGGCGCAGTGGTTCGTTACGCGGCTGAACACCAATGGGCGGCTGCTGACGGCGGAGCTGTGCCGGAAGCTGTATGAGGCGAGCCTCGACAGCGTGCAGGTGACGCTGTACAGCCATGACAGGGCGGTACACAACGCGCTGGTGGGAGCGGAGGGCTTCGACGAGACGGTGGAGGGCATACGGAATGCGGTGCGAGCGGGGCTGTCGGTGTCGGTGAACACGCCGCTGTGCAGCATGAACGAGGACTACGCCGCCACGGTGCGGTTTATAAACGGGCTGGGGGTGCGGTATGTGACGTGCTCCGGGCTGATACCCTCCGGCGGCGCCGAGGGCGCGGAAAGCCGCGCCACGGCGTTGACGGAGGAGCGTCTGGCGGAGGTGCTGGGTGAGGCCGCCGCCGCGGCGGAGACGCTGGAGATGGAGATGGACTTCACCAGTCCGGGGTGGCTGAAGGAGGAGACGCTGCGGGCCATGGGGCTGACGCTGGTGCCCAGCTGCGGCGCGTGTCTGAGCAACATGGCCATCGCGCCGGACGGCGGGGTGATCCCCTGCCAGAGCTGGCTGAGCAGCCGACCTCTGGGGAACATACTCACGGACGACTGGGAGAAGATATGGCAGAGCGAGCGGTGCGCCGCTATCCGCGCCAAGAGCGCGCGAATGGAGCAGCTGTGCCAGCTGCGCGAGGGCAACGGAGAGGGGGCGGCTGTATGCTGAAGGGACTGCGTGTGCTGTGGATAGGGGTGCTGGCGGCGGCGTGTCTCACCGTGACGGCTTGGGCGGACTACGACTACATTGAGAAGTACGGCGTGATGGTGACGCCCAACACGGCGGACGGGAGTTTGCTCATCACCGTGAAGCTGGAGTGGACGCCGCTGGAGGAGCTGCCCTACGGGCAGGAGCTGAAAATAGGCGTGCCCAACGGCTCCATCCGGGATGTGGCGGCACTGACGGACAACATCGAGCGGCTGGACTTCGATAACAGCTATATGTATGTCTATCTTGACCGCGCCTACGAGGCGAACGAGACGTTTTCCTTCGCCTACTCGTGGGTGCAGGAGTATATGTATCAGCTCAGCACCAACGGCGTTATTGAGGACTATGACAATGTTCGCTACGACTATGTGAACTACGACTACACCGCCGGGTGGTTTGACGAGGCGAAGATCGGGCAGATGGTGCTGGTTTGGAACGACCCGGAGGGGCTGACCGGCGATTTCACCGAGGGTACGGTCAGCGGCGCTGACAGCGTGACGGTGCAGGACGGCATGACCATCACCGCCTCCGATCTGGGCTACGGCTACAAGATGAACGTGCAGGTGCGCTACACCGACTGGCCCACCCAGCTGGCGGAGGAATACAGCGCCGACAATCTCCCCTCCGACTACGACCACTATGTGGACGTGCCATGCGAGCATTTTGAGGACGACACCGGTGACGCCATTGTCGGCATGATGGTGATGGTCTTCGTGGTGATCTTTATTATCGTGCTGATCTCCGCTGTACGGCGGGGCAGCGGCTACGCCGGCGGCTTCGGCACGCGGTACGTGTTCGTGAACCACCTGTGGTATCCGGCGGGGCCGGACGGCAGACCGCGTCCCGGCAGTGTGGGCACCAAGACGAAGCCCAGACCGCCCAGAAGCGGCGGCGGGGGCTTCGGAGGCGGCAGCCGGGGCGGCGGCTTCGGCGGCGGAGGGTTCAGCGGCGGGAGCCACTGTGCCTGCGCCAGCAGCTGCGCCTGCGCCTGTGCCTGCGCCTGCGCCGGGGGAGGCCGGGCGGGGTGCTCGGCGAAGAATCTTTACGGCGTGAAGCTGGACGAGAAGCTTGCGGAGAAAATGTGAGGAATAGATAATAAAGGTATGTGCCGCACGGAGGTGCGGCACATACCTCCAGGCTGTCGAAAAAGCCGTCGGCTTTTCTCGACAGCCTGAAATAATGCCGTTAT
>URXW01000057.1 GCA_900551995.1 uncultured Eubacteriales bacterium | reverse complement strand
GAGTGCACCGGCAAGGAGATCTGCATGGAGTGGCTGTACCACATCGGCGTGCCCGCCGACCAGATCGAGGACATGGCGGAGAACAGTGCCAACACCGTCCCCGTTATGATGCCCTATATCGACGCGTTCTTCATGCCCCGCGCCTACGGCGACCGTCCCAAGGTCGTCCCCGACGGCAGCGTGAACTTCGCCTTCCTCGGTCAGTTCGCCGAAACGCCCCGCGACACCATCTTCACCACGGAGTATTCCATGCGTACCGGCATGGAGTCCGTCTACACCCTGCTGAACGTGGATCGCGGCGTGCCGGAGGTCTGGGGCAGCGTCTACGATGTCCGCGCCCTGCTGGATGCCACCGTTAAGCTCCGCGATGGCAAATCCCCCACGGATATTGAGTTGTCCTTCGTGGAGAAGATGGCACTCAAGAAGGCTCTGGCGAAGATCGCCGGCACCGACATCGAAAAGCTCCTGAAGGAGTACCACATCCTCTGATCCCCCGCCGCTTTCTCGATGTTTCCCCCATCTCCGCAGATCCCCGCAAAAAAAGGAAGCCCCACCGGGCTTCCTTTTTTTCTGTTAACTGACAAAAGGAGGAAGCAGCCTCCGGCGGAGGCTGCTTCCCCTGCTTGTCGATAAATCCCCCGGTGTGTGCAGTCCTTCCGCATTACAGGGGGAGCTCGAGGGGGCAAAGCCCGCCTCGAATCGGATCAAATGCCGCGCTAAGCCTTGCTATGCAAGGCGTGCGTGGAGCGAAGCGAGTATTTTCGTGCCGCTTTGCGGCACGAAAATAACGGCATTATTGCAGGCTGTCGAGAAAAGCCGACGGCTTTTTCGACAGCCTGTAGGAAGCAGCCTCCGCCGGAGGCTGCTTCCCGAGAGGGCGCGGCAATAAGGCGTGCCGCATCGCCATATGTGAGGGAGGGAAGAGATTACGTTGCGCCGCAAGGGCTGCGGCGTTTTGTGTCACTGACGGGGCAGGCGGTTGACCGCCTTTTCGATCTGCTCCAACGCCTTCGTCAGCGTACACCGGGGGCACGCCACGTTCATCCGCAGGAAGGCTTCTCCCTGCTCGCCGAACTCATAGCCGGCGCAGAACGCGACATTTGCCTCGTTGATCATGAAGTGCTCCAACGCCATGCCCCGGTAGGGCAGCTGGGAGCAATCCAGCCAGACCAGATACGTGCCCTCAGAGGGGATCATGCGGATCTGGGGGATGCGCTCCTGCAGGAACTTCTCCAAATACGCCTTGTTGCCGGACACGTAGGCGATGGCTTCGTTGAGCCATTCCTCACCGTCGTTGTAGGCGGCGATAAGGGCGGCCATGCCGAAGATGTTGTCCAGCCGCGTCTGGGCGATGGACATTTCCTCGTTGAACTTGCACCGCAGGTCGTCGTCCGCCAGCACGATGGTCGCCATACCCAGTCCGCCCAGGTTGAAGCCCTTGTTGGCGGAGTAGCAGATCATGGAGTGGCGCAGCACCTCCTCGCCCAGCAGACCGAAGGTGGTGTGGGGATGCTCCGGCGGGACGAAGTCACAGTGGATCTCGTCCACCAGCATGAAGATGTTGTGCCGCAGGCAGATCTCGGCGACGCCCTCCAGCTCCTGACGGGTCCATACCCGGCCAGTGGGGTTGTGGGGGCTGGAGAGCACCAGCACCTTCACGCCGGAGGCGGCCTTTGCCTCCATGTCCTTGAAGTCGAAGGTGTACCGGCCGTCCCGCCAGACCAGCGGGCTCTCCACCAGCTTCCGCCCGCCCCGGGTGACCATGTCAAACAGCGGGTCGTAGTTGGGCATGGGCACCATGACCTTGTCGCCGGGCTTCGTGAGGATACGCAGCATCACGTTCATGGCGTAGATCACGCCGGGAGGCGCGAAGGCGAGATGCTCGATGCTCACATCGAAGCCGTGGCGTTTCTTCAGCCAGCCCTGCACCGCGTCGAAGTAGGGCTGCTGCCGCACGCCGTAGCCGTAAACGGGGTGCGCCGCCCGCTTCTGTACCGCCTCTACGATGCAGGGGGCGCAGGCAAAGTCCATGTCCGCCACCCACATGGGGATCACATCGTCCCGGCCGAAATAGTCCATATCGCAGTCCCACTTAAAGGAGAAGGTATTTCTGCGATTGATAGGGGTGTCAAAATCGTATTTCATGCAGCTCCACCAACCAGTGCAACAACGATCCACAGAATGATGGATATGCCTGCCGCCAGCAGCGCGTAGGGCAGCTGTGTGCGGACATGGTCAATGTGATCGCAGGCGGCACCCAGGGAGGAGAGCACCGAGGTGTCGGAAACGGGGGAGCAATGGTCGCCGAACAGACCGCCGCTGACAACGGCACCCACCGCGGCGTAGACCAGCGTACCCAGCTGGCCGCCGGTGAAGGAGTAGGCCATGGGAACGGCGATGGGGATGCAGATGGCGAAGGTGCCCCAGGAGGAGCCGGTGAAGAAGGAGATCACCGCGCCCGCGATGAAGGTCACAGACAGGAACAGGGCGGGGGTCATCCAGCTCTCGCAGACGCCCAGCAGGAAGTCGGCTGCGCCCATGGACTTGGTGATGGTGTTGATGCAGTACGCCAGAGCCAGAATGAGGGTGGCGGACATGACGCTCTTCATGCCCTGCACGGCAGTGTTCACCAGATCGGTCACGCTCTTGAACACCTTACGGATGCTCAGCTCGATGGACATATAGATCACGGTGATGATGAAGCACTCCAGAATCTTCACGCCGCCCTTGGCAACATACGTCCAGATGGCGGTGGCAACAAGGAGAATGATGGGAACGAGGAAGTCCAGCACGACGTTGGGCTTCACATCGCTGTCGTTGCCCTTCTGCAGCTCCTCCAGCTCGGTGCCCATCATGGGAACGGCACCGTCGCGCAGCAGCTTGCCGGTGGTGCGGGCGCGCTGCTCCGCCTTACGCATGGGCCCGAAGTCGGGGAAGATCTCCAGCGCGGAGAGCAGCGTGATGAGCACCATCAGGATCGCGTAGAAGTTAAAGGGGAGGGCGCTGATGTAGACGCTCACGCCCTGCTCGTTGGAGGTCACGGGGCCGCCCAGATCCGCCACCAGACCGGCCACATACGCGCCCCACGCCATAAAGGGCATCAGGGTGCACACGGAGGCGCAGGTGGAGTCAAGGATAAAGGCCAGCTTCTCTCTGGGCACGCGCATCTCATCCGTCAGAGGACGCATGACCACGCCGCGCAGCAGGGGGCTCATGTAGTCGTCGATGGTGAACAGACCGATGAACCATGTGGCGAACTTCACGCTGCGGGGGGATTTCACCTTTCCGGCGATCATCTCCGCGAACGCCTTGACCACGCCCGCCTTCATGAAGAACGCGATCATAATGCCGATGAATACCTGGATCAGCAGGATCCAAATGAAGTCCTCGTTGCCCAGAGCCTCCTCCGCCAGCGCGGAGAAGCCGAAGGCGGGGTCATGTCCCAGCAGCAGCACGCCGGAGATGCAGCCCATGAACAGGGCAAAGACGGCGTCCTTCTTCCAGAACGCCAGCAGCAGGGTAAGCGCAAGGGGAATCAATGACAGGATCCCGTAGTTTGCAGCTTCCATTACAAATACCTCCTTAAAAATATGACGCGGGGGAAAAGAGTGACCTCAAGCCTCCCTTCTGATAATTTAATTACATTTCTGATTATAATTTATCACACCGCCCTTGTCAATCTCGCATAAGTGCCAAGAAGCGCGACAATTTTTTGTTCATACTGCCATCATAAGACAATATTTTGTCACGCCATGCAAAACTTTTTGCGTTCCCCACCCCGGTATAGTACATTCGGTGTTGATTTATTCCTTGGGATTCAGTATACTAATCTTTATAAGCACCGCAAAATGTGGTTTTCAAATCATTGTAATCAAGAAAGTTGGGATACCGTGAGTAATTACGCCTGTCTTGAGCGATATATCCCCTTAGTGCAGTTCATGGGCAAGATCTGCGGGAAGAACTATGAGATCATTCTCCACGACGTCTCCACGCCGGAGCGTTCCGTCATCGCCGCCTGCAACGAGCACCTGAGCGGCCGCCGCGTGGGCGACCCCATGACGGAGCTGGCGAAGGAGCTGGTGCGGACGGGGGCATACAAGGAGCACGACTACGTGGCGAACTACGAGGGACGCACCCGCGGCGGAAAGCGGTTCGTCTCCTCCACCTATTTTATTAAGGAGAAGGGGCAGCTGGTGGGGCTGATCTGCGTGAACCACGACGTAGAGGACATTCTGGTGCTGTCCGAGCGGCTGACCAACCTTGTCCACGCCTTCTCTCTACCCATGGAGGACGAGCGGGCGGCGTACACGGAGAATCTGGACGACTCCATCCCGGAGCTGTCCAGCAACCTGATCCACTCCACCATTTTGGGCTACGGCATCCCCTCCGACGCCATGCACGCGTCGGACAAGCTGGACATACTCCGCTCACTGGACGCCCAAGGCGTGTTCCAGACGAAGGGCTCCATCGGCAGAGTGGCGAAGGAGCTGCACATCTCCGAGCCGACGGTCTATCGCTATCTGCGGCGGATACGCAACGAAATGGCGTGAGCCTCTGCGGCCGCGCCGGGGAAAAGGGGAGGGGAGCACCGCCCCGCCGTTTGCCGCGCGGCGCACCGCAATTTAGCCTTGACAAATCCGCTTTCCCGGTGATACACTTACGGCACGGGTATTTCCATGCCTGTACAACAATTTCATACGGATCGGACGATGGGATCGGGAGAGACCGTGCAAGCGGCGCCGAAGGGGAACGCAGAAGCTCTCAGGCAAAAGGACCGGTTCCGGACGATACTCCGAAAAGGCCGGACGGCGACGCCCGACCACCGAAGGTGCAACCTCCCCGGCGGGGAGGGAATCTCTCAGGTATCTCAACGGGGGCACAAAGCCGTACAGAGCGGTTTTGTGTCCTTTTTTGCTGCCAAAAAGAAACGAACTTTAAGGAGGAAAAATCGTATGAGCGAACTGAAGCGTACCCAACTGTATGATGTCCACGTGGCTGCCGGCGCAGAGATGGTGGACTTCGGCGGGTGGGAAATGCCCATCCAGTACCCCAGCGGCATTATTGCCGAGCATCTGTACACACGGCAGGTGTGCAGCCTGTTCGACGTGTCCCACATGGGACGGCTGCTGATCGAGGGGCCCCAGCGCAAGGCGTTCCTGCAGCACGTGCTGACCAGCAACGTGGCGGCGCTGGACGTGAATCTGGCGCAGTACTGCATCATTCCCGATGAGAACGGCGGTGCCGTGGACGACGCGTACCTCTATATGTTCGAGGAGGACAACTACCTGCTGGTGGTGAACGCCGCCAACACGGAGAAGGATCTGGCGCACCTGCGCGCCGCGCTGACCGGCTTTGACTGCACCATCACCGATATTACAAAGGACTGGGCGGCGGTTGCCGTGCAGGGTCCCAAGAGCAAGGAAATGCTGACGGAGCTCAACGGCGGCAAGCAGATGACCGAGCCTATGAAGAACGCGCTGGGCACCGTCTCTCTGGAGGGACACTACGCCCGTGTCGCCAAGACCGGCTATACCGGCGAGCCTCTGGGCTACGAGGTCTATGTCCGCAGCGAGGACGCCGCGTGGCTGTGGAACCGTCTGGTGGAGATGGGTGCCCGTCCCGCCGGCCTCGGTGCCCGCGATACCCTGCGTATGGAGGCGTCCATGCCCCTGTACGGTCACGAGATGGGCACCGCCCCCGACGGCAGCGAGATCCCCATTTTCGCCGTGCCTCTGGCGAAGTTCGCCGTCAGCTTCTCTGAGCAGAAGGGCGACTATATCGGCCGCGCCGCGCTGGAAAAGCAGCACAAGTGCTTCGTGAAGTACATGGAGCGTGACTTCTCCGATATGTCCGCTCTGCCCCGGAAGATCGCGCCCATCGCGCTGGTGGATCGCGGCGTTATGCGCGCCGGCATGGAGATCTATCAGGGCGACAAGCTGGTGGGCTGGGTCACCAGCGGCACCATGGTGCCCTACTTCAAGACCCAGGGCGAGGGTTTGTCCACCGTCATTCTGGAGGCCAGCGGCAAGCGCGCCATCGGTCTTTGCTACATCGACAGCAACATTCTGGAGGACGACACCGTGGAGGTGGACGTCCGCGGCAAGCGTCTCAAGGCCGTGATCCCCGCCCGCCACATGAGCGTGGGCGCGCCTCCCTTCGCCCGTCCCCTGCTGTACGGCGCGGAGGAGGAAGTCCGCGGCGTGGGCAGCGGCGACCGCACCCCCAAGGCGTTGGAGCTGCTGAAAAAGGCGTTGGAGAACCACCAGTGGCGTCAGGAGCAGTGCATCAACCTGATCCCCTCCGAGAATACCCCCAGCCGCGCCGTGCGGCTCCTCAGCGGCAGCGACCCCGCCTGCCGGTACGCCGAGCATAAGAAGGTGCTGGCGTTCTACGACAGGGAGGTGTTCTACTATCAGGGCACCAAGTTCATCGACGAGGTGGAGCGTCTGCTGGTGGAGGAAATGCGCGCCTACTTCGGCTGCACCGAGGTGGAGAGCCGCACCCTCAGCGGACAGATGTCCAACATGGCGGTGTTCTCCGCGCTGATGGATTGGAAAAACCGCGTGGATCGCAAGCACGACGCGAAGCGTCTGGGCTACGTGATGAACAACCACATCATCAAGGGCGGCCACCTGTCCGCCCAGCCCATGGGTGCCCTCCACGACTATATCGCCATCGACCCCGTGACGGAGAAGCCCGCCGTGGTGAACTTCCCCGTCTGCGCCGACAATCCCTATAAAATGGACGTGGAGGAGACGAAGAAGCTCCTTGACCGCTACCGCCCGGAGCTGATCGTGTTCGGCAAGAGCATGGTGCTCCATAAGGAGCCTGTGGCGGAGATCCGGAGGTTCGTGGACGAGCAGAAGATCCCCACCACCATCATGTACGATATGGCGCACGTGCTGGGTCTGATCGGCGACCACTTCCAGAATCCCTTTGCCGAGGGCGCGGAGATCGTCACCGGCTCCACCCACAAGACGTTCTTCGGGCCCCAGCGCGGCATCATCGGCGTCAACTATAAGGAGGACGACCTGAAATACGGCCTGTGGAAGACCATCGAGAGCCGCACCTTCCCCGGCAGCGTATCCAACCACCATCTGGGCACCCAGCTGGGTATGCTGATGGCGGCGTATGAGATGAACCAGTTCCGCGACGTGTACCAGAAGGCGGTCATCGACAACGCCAAGTCCTTCGCCCGCAGCCTGAAGGCGCACGGTCTGGACGTGGCAGGCGACCCCGCCATCGACTACACCGAGACCCATCAGGTCATCGTGTCCGTGGGCTACGGCGAGGGCCCGGAGATCGCCGAGCGTCTGGAGCGGAACAACATCGTGGTCAACTACCAGGCCACCCCCGACGAGGAGGGCTTCACCGCCTCCGGCGCGCTGCGCATGGGTGTCAGCGAGATGACCCGCTTCGGCTTCGAGGC
>URXW01000056.1 GCA_900551995.1 uncultured Eubacteriales bacterium | reverse complement strand
CCGCAACCATGTGGCGATCGTGGCGGTGAATCTGCGCGGCTCCGTTTTCTATAAGGAGCGTGTGCGGAAAAAGTTCGAGCCGACCGACGAATACTACCGCTATCTGGGCGAGGTCGTCCAGCACTGCATCGACCAGCTGCACTACCCCAAGGAGCGTATTCTGGGCGTGGGCATCGGCGTCCCCGGTCTGGTCACTGCGGACAATCAGACGGTGTTCTACGGCGAGATCCTGCATTTCACCGGTGAGACCTGTGCCAACATGTCCCGGTACATCCCCTACCCCACGGCTCTGCTGAACGACGCCAACGCCGCCGGCTTCGCGGAAACGTGGATCAACAAGAAGATCAAAACCGCCTTCTACCTCATGCTCTCCAACAACATCGGCGGCGCGGTCATCATCGACGGCGCACCGTACAGCGGCTACCACCACCACAGCGGTGAGGTGGGGCATATCTGCATTGAGCGCAACGGACGCCAGTGCTACTGCGGGCAGCGCGGATGCGTGGATCGCTACCTTGCCGCCACGGAGCTGTCCGACCTGACCGATGGCCGCCTTATCGACTTCTTCGCCCTGCTGGAGCAGAAGGATCCCCGCGCCGTGCGCTGCTGGGACACCTATCTGGACGATCTGGCTCTGACCAACCACAACGTCCACATGCTGTTCGACTGCCCCATCATTCTGGGCGGCTATGTGGGCGAGTTCATCGCGCCCTATATGGACGAGATCCGCAGGCGCACCGCGGCACTGGATCCCTTTGAGCCCAACGCCGACTACCTGCACGCCTGCCACTACCGCACCGAGGCTATCGCCGCCGGGAGTGCCCTCCACTTCATCGTCAAATTCCTGGAAACCGTGTAAATATCCCCCATTTCCCGCAGTAAGCGGAGCAACAAAGCAGTAAACGGAGCACCCAAAAGGGTGCTCCGTTCGTTATGCTTGGCGGGAATACGGGGCTTTTTCGCCGTTTTTATGTTACAGGGAATACAATTTTCAGAAGCAGGAACACAACGATCGTGATGGGAAAGGCGATCAGGAGCCGCTTGCAATTCCTGCGGGCGCGCTGGGAAAGCTCCTCGTTCTCGTGCTCGTTTTTCCAGCGGACATAGCTCCACGCCGCGCCCAACAGACAGAGGATGGGCACAAAATACAATCCGATCAGGGCAACATACGCCATGGCTTTTCCTCCCTTTTTTGGTGTACACAGTATAAATTATTTCGGCGGAAAAAGCAAGAAGAATCGGAAATTTGTACGCGTCCGCAGGGCGTGTCCAGTGGAAAACATACCTGTATAAAAGGGTGACATCCGGTTGTCAAGAGGTTGTACAACCGGATGTCACGGCGGAGACGCGGCAGGCGCGCTACGCGCCTGCCGCGTCTCCGCTTTTTTTACCTCATTTTTACGCTGCTTCGTTTACACCATGCGGCAGCCCTCGCAGCCGTCGCAGTCGGGGAACCGGCTCTTGTCGTAGGCGATGTGATTTTTGTCGTAGTAGTCTTTCACGGCGGACTTCACCGCCTCCTCCGCCAGCACGGAGCAGTGGAGCTTGTGGGCGGGCAGTCCGCCCAGCGCGTCCACCACCTCTTTGTTGGTGAGAGACAGTGCCTCCTCCACGGTCTTGCCCTTGATCATCTCCGTCGCCATAGAGCTGGAGGCGATGGCACTGCCGCAGCCGAACGTCTCGAACTTCACGTCCTCGATCTTGTCATCCTTGATCTTCAGGTACATCCGCATGATGTCGCCGCACTTGGCGTTGCCCACCTCGCCCACGCCATCGGCGTTGGGGATCTCGCCCACGTTCCGGGGGTGCATGAAATGATCCATCACAGTATCGGTATATAAAGCCATAGTCAACGCTCCTTTACATTATAATAATATAGGCTCAGAGAATGAATTTCCGCTTGCCGGACTCCAGATCCCGCCACATGGGGGACATCTCCCGCAGGTACGCCACGATGCCGGGGACTTTTTCCAGAATGTAGTCCACCTGCTCCTCCGTGGTGTCGTGGCACAGGCTCAGGCGCAGGGAGCCGTGGGCGACCTCGTGGGGCCGTCCGATCGCCAGCAGCACGTGGCTGGGGTCGAGGGAGCCGCTGGTGCAGGCACTGCCGGAGCTGGCACAGATGCCCTCCGCGTCCAGAAGCAGCAGCAAACTCTCGCCCTCGATGCCCTCGAAGCAGAAGTTCACATTAGTGGGCAGGCGGTGCACCGGGTCGCCGTTCAGCGCGGAGTGAGGGATCTCACGCAGTCCCGCGATCAGCTTGTCCCGCAGCTTCGTCAACCGGGGGATGTCCTCGTCGATGTGGTCGCAGGATTCCTCCAACGCCGCCGCCAGACCCATGATGCCGGGGATATTCTCCGTGCCGGCGCGCTTGCCGCGCTCCTGCGCCCCGCCCTCAATGATATTGGTCAGAGGGATACCCCGCCGTGCGTACAGCACACCCACGCCCTTGGGGCCGTGGAATTTGTGACCGGAGAGGGACAGCATATCAATGTTCTGCTCCTGCACGTTGATGTGCAGGTGACCCGCCGCCTGCACCGCGTCGGTGTGGAAAAGAACGCCCTTTTCCCGACAGACCTTGCCGATGTCGGCAATGGGCAGGATGGAGCCGATCTCATTGTTGGCGTACATGACGGTCACGAGACAGGTGTCCTCCCGGATCGCCTCCGCCACCTGCTCCGGCGTGACGGTACCCACACTGCCCACGTCCAGAAGGGTGACGTCGAAGCCCTCCTTCTCCAGCTTCTTCAGCGTGTGGAGCACCGCGTGGTGCTCGAAGGCGGTGGAGATAATGTGCATTTTGCCCTTGCGCTGCCCGATACGGGCGGCGGAGATGATCGCCTGATTGTCCGCCTCACTGCCGCCGGAGGTGAAGGTGATCTCGCGGAAGGAACAGCCGAGACAGTCCGCCACCCGGCGGCGGGCGTCCGTCAGAGCCTGATTCGCCAGCTGCCCCACAGTGTGCAGGCTGGAGGGATTGCCGTAAAGCTGCTGAAAATAAGGGGTCATTGCCGCCACAGCCCTGTCGCTCATGCGCGTGGTAGCGGCGTTATCTGCATAGACCTGCATAGGATCACTCCTTTAACATATCTTTTTTGTAGGTAATTAGAGAGTAGCACATAAAACATACAATGTCAATAGGTTTATTGGCATTATTTTTCCCGCCGGAGGCAAACAGAGAAAACCCCCGCCGGATGGCGGGGGTTCATAAATAATGAAGAAGTCTATTTCTCCTGCGGCGCGGCGAGCATCGTCCAGTCCACCATAGTGGCGACGCAGCGGTTGATGCTCTTGCCCTCGCTGTAAAACTTGCGCTCGTAGTCGGTCATCACGCCTACGGCCCCATGGGCGTGGAGGTCGCGGGTGACTTGGGAAAGCACGAAGCCGAACTGGGGGATCTCCTCCAGCGACCACTCAAACAGCTTGTCGTTGTCGGTCTTGAAGTGGATCTGCCCGCCGGGGGACAGCACCTGCCGGTACCTTTGCAGGAAAAGCCCGTGGGTCAGGCGGCGTTTTTTCTGGTTGCTTTTGGGCCAGGGGTCGCAGAAATTGATATACAGCCGGTCGATCTCGCCGGGGGCGAACATATCCGGCAGGAGCGCAGCGTCGCCGTCCACGAACCAGACGTTATGAACGCCGGCGTCACGCGCCTTCTCCATCGCCACCACCATGGCGTCCGGCACCTTCTCCACGGCGATGAGGAGCACCTCCGGCTCCGCCGCCGCAGTGCCTACGGTGAAGCCGCCTTTGCCGCAGCCCAGCTCCACGCGTAGCTCCCTGGCACCGGGCATCAGCTCCCGCCATCTGCCCCGCTGGGCAAAGGGATCGGACACGAGGTACGCGCCGCAGGCCTCCATGCGCGGCACAAGATTCTTCTTTTTACGCATTCGCATATGCGATCTCTCCCGGTGTTTCTAAAGGGTATTACCGCGCCTTTTTCAGCGCGCGGATGTCCTGCGAGTGGACGTGGACGACGGTTTTCAGCATATCCACATCGCTTTCCACCGCCTCCATCCGCCGAACGGGCACGGTTTGGGTCAGGAGGGCGTCGTGCCCCTCCGCCAGCAGCCGCAGCTGCGGCAGCACCAAGTTCTCCTGGGTCAGCTCCACCCGGCGCAGACGCTCGTCCATCTGCCCCATTTGGGCTTTGAGGGAGGCAGTCTCCTCCTTTAAGCCGGAAACGTCCTCCTTCAAGCCGGAGACGTCCTCCTTCAAGCCGGAGACATCCTCCTTCAAGCCGGAGACGTCCTCCTTCAAGCCGGAGACATCCTCCTTTAAGCCGGAAACGTCCGCTTTCAGTTCAGCTACGTCCGTTTTCAGCGTAGAGACGTCCGCCTTCAGCTCCGCCATCTCCTGCTTCAGCCCGGCGGTTTCCCGCTCCAACCCCGAAACACTCTGCTTCAGCCCGGAGACATCCTGCACCAGATGCTCCAGTAAGCCTAAAATGCGCTCCTCGTTCTGCATCCCGCGACCCTCCTCTTGTAAACTCGCGTCCATCATACCATCTTTTTTCCAGCGGCACAAGCGGCAAATTCTCTTTTTTTCCTGCGGCTTCCCCCTTCCCCCGAAAAAGTGTGCAAAATCGGGTGCTCACTTTTGTGAGAACTGCTAAAAAAGAAAAAAGGATGTGTCTTGCACTTGATAAATTCCTAACGAACCACTATAATGTCATGTGTATGAGGAGGAGTATGTCCGCCCGCCGGTTTTGTGCGGGCGAATGTCTCCGTCTGCGCGCCGGCGCACCGCACCGGCGGAAGGGAATCGTAAGGAGGAAGTTGACATGACCAACATTCTGCTGGAGAAAAAAGGACTGATCGCCGTGGCGACCATCAACCGTCCGAAGGCTCTGAACGCCCTCAATTCCGAGGTGCTGTCCGATCTGGGCGAGCTGGTGGAAGCGGTGAAGGCTGACGCGGACATCCGTGCACTGGTCATCACCGGCGCAGGCGAGAAGGCGTTCGTGGCCGGCGCCGACATCGGCGAGATGAGCACGCTGACCAAGGAGGGCGGCGTGGCCTTCGGCAAGCACGGCAACGACGTGTTCCGCGCTATCGAGACGCTGCCTATCCCCACCATCGCCGCCGTGAACGGCTTCGCGCTGGGCGGCGGCTGTGAGCTGAGCATGGCCTGCGACATTCGCATCTGCGCCGACACCGCCGTGTTCGGACAGCCCGAGACCGGTCTGGGCATCACCCCCGGCTTCGGCGGCACCCAGCGTCTGGCTCGTCTGGTCAGCCCCGGCATGGCAAAGCAGCTGATCTACACCGCTAAGAACATCAAGGCGGACGAGGCGTACCGCATCGGTCTGGTCAACGCCGTTTATCCGCTGGAGGAGCTGCTGCCCGCCGCGGAGAAGCTCGCCGAGACCATCGCCAAGAACGCGCCTATCGCCGTCCGCGCCTGCAAGAAGGCCATCAACGACGGTTTGCAGGTGGACATGGATCGCGCTATCGTCATCGAGGAGGAGCTGTTCGGCAGCTGCTTCGAGACGGCGGATCAGAAGGAGGGCATGGGTGCTTTCCTGGAGAAGCGCAAGCACGAGCCCTACCAGAACAAGTAAGTTAATTGACAGGCGCAAGCCTGATAATTAAGCAATTCATGTAAAATTTTTAAGTAGGAGGAACAATCATGAAAGTAGCAGTATTCGGCGCAGGTACGATGGGCAGCGGTATTGCCCAGGTTTTCGCAGCGAAGGGTCACACCGCCCTGATGTATGCATCCAGCACCGCCAGCGCACAGCGTCATAAGGACAAGCTGGCCGCCTCCCTGAACAAGAAGGTCGCCAAGGGCAAGATGACCCAGGAAGCGGCTGACGACATTATGAGCCGCGTGCTGGTCGAGGAGTTCGACGCTGCCGCCGATGCCGATCTGGTCATCGAGTGCGTCGCCGAGAACATGGGCGTCAAGAAGGAGCTGCTGGGCAAGCTGGATGCCATCTGCAAGGAGGAGACCATTTTCGCCTCCAACACCTCCTCTCTGTCCATCACCGAGATGGGTCAGGGTCTGAAGCACAGCCTCATCGGTATGCACTTCTTTAACCCCGTGCCCGCTATGAAGCTGGTGGAGGTCATCGCCGGCGGCAACACCCCCGCTGACCTGGTGGACTACATCAAGAACCTGTCTGTGGAGATCGGCAAGACCCCCGTGGTGGTCAACGAGGCCCCCGGCTTTGTGGTCAACAAGATCCTGATCCCCTACTGCAACGAAGGCGTTTGCGTTCTGCAGGAAGGCGTTGCCTCTGCGGAAGATATTGATATTGCTATGCAGCTGGGCTGCAACCACCCCATGGGCCCCCTGCATCTGGGCGACCTGATCGGCTGGGACGTGGTGTTGAACATTATGGACGTGCTGTTCAACGAGACTCACGATAGCAAGTATCGCGCAAACGTGCTGATCCGGAAGATGGTTCGTGCGGGCAAATTGGGTATTAAGTCCGGCGAAGGCTTCTTCAACTACAACAAGTAAAATCAGAAAAAGGAGAAAAGAGTATGGATTTCCATCTGACGAAGGAACAACTGCTCGTTCGCAAGATGTACCGCGAGTTCGCGGAGAACGAGGTCAAGCCTCTGGCCGCCGAGATCGATGAGGAAGAGCGTTTCCCCATGGAGACCGTCGAAAAGATGGCCAAGCTGGGCATGATGGGTATTTATTTCCCCAAGGAGTACGGCGGCGCAGGTGCCGACGTGCTGTCCTATGCCATGTGCGTTGAGGAGTTGGCGAAGGTCTGCGGTACCACCGCTGTTATCGTCTCCGCTCACACCTCCCTGTGCGCCGCTCCCATCTTCGAGAACGGCACCGAGGAGCAGAAGATGAAGTATCTGCCCGACCTGTGCTCCGGCAAGAAGATCGGTGCTTTCGGTCTGACCGAGCCCGGTGCCGGTACCGATGCCCAGGGTCAGCAGACCACCGCTGTGCTGGATGAGTCCGGTGAGAACTACATCCTGAACGGCTCCAAGTGCTTCATCACCAACGGCAACGTGGCGGATACCTTCGTTATCATCGCTGTTACCGGCAAGGTGACTGACAAGCGCGGCCGCTCCATGAAGGAGATCTCCGCGTTCATCGTGGAGAAGGACGACAAGGGCTTCTCCCAGGGCAAGCACGAGAAGAAGATGGGTATTCGCGGCAGCTCTACCTGCGATTTGATCTTCGAGGACTGCGTGATCCCCAAGGATCGTATGCTGGGCAAGAAGGGTGAGGGCTTCAAGATCGCCATGAAGACGCTGGACGGCGGCCGTATCGGTATCGCTTCCCAGGCTCTGGGTCTGGGCGAGGGTGCCGTTGAGGAGGCCATCAAGTACACCAAGGAGCGCGTCCAGTTCGGTAAGCGCATCTCCCAGTTCCAGAACACCCAGTTCCAGCTGGCGGATATGCACACCCGTATGCAGGCGGCTCAGTTCCTGGTCTACTCCGCCGCTATGAAGAAGCAGAACCACGAGCCTTACTCCATGGACGCTGCCATGGCGAAGCTGTTCGCTGCCGAGGCCGCTTCCGATGTGACCCGCCGCGCCGTGCAGCTGTTCGGCGGCTACGGCTACACCCGTGAGTATCCCGTGGAGCGCATGATGCGCGATGCCAAGATCACCGAGATCTACGAGGGCACCAGCGAGGTCCAGCGCATGGTCATTTCCAGCAATCTGGGCGTGAAGTAAGGTAGGAGGTAAAAGGTAAAATGAAGATTCTTGTTACGGTAAAGCAGGTCCCCGATACCTCCGGTAAGGTGGCCGTGAATCCCGATGGTACTCTGAACCGTGCGTCCATGCAGACCATCATCAACCCCGACGATCTGAACGCCGTTGAGGC
>URXW01000055.1 GCA_900551995.1 uncultured Eubacteriales bacterium | reverse complement strand
AAGAAGCGCGAGTGCAAGAAGAACGTGGAGATCCTGCATCCCGCGTTCGCTCTGGAAGCTGCCGACATCCACACCGAGGTCACCGAGACCGTCAAGGCTGCCAAGAAGCTGGTTGACCTGATCGGCGCCGACTTCATCGTGTCCGTGGGTCGTGGTATCTCCAAGGACGTGGAGGGCGGCATCAAGCTGGCGGAGGAGCTGGCAGAGGTGCTGGGCGGCGTCGTGGGTTCCTCCCGCGCCTGCGTGGACGCCGGCTGGATCACTGCCGACCATCAGGTCGGTCAGACCGGCAAGACCGTCCATCCCAAGGTCTACGTCGCTCTGGGTATCTCCGGTGCTATCCAGCACAAGGCTGGTATGCAGGATTCCGAGTGCATCATCGCCGTGAACAAGAACGACACCGCTCCCATCTTCGAGGTGGCTGACTACGGTATCGTCGGCGATCTGTTCAAGGTCGTTCCCGAGCTGATCGAGTCCATCAAGGCTGCCAAGGCCGCCAAGTAAGTGCTTTTCTGGAATCTTTGACCGTACGCGTCCGCGGTTTTTGATTGATAACTGCAAAGAAGGAGGTGAGACATGTGACGGTATTGCACTGGTTCTTCATTTTTGAAGCATGCATGGGAGTGCTGCTGGGTATCGTAGTGCACTTCACGTTCAAGGATGTTTCCAAGAAAAAGTAAAAATAATAAGAAGATAGGAGAAAGAGCATGGTTTATTTTATCGTACTGGCATCGATCTATGTCATTGCCATGATTGCATTGGGCTATAGAGCCTCCAAGCGTGTTACGTCGGTTGAGTCCTATGCCGCCAGTTCCGGCGACATTGGTCCTCTCGCCACGGCGATCACGTACGCCGCGACCTTTTCCAGTGCCGGATACTTCCTCGGCGTGGCAGGTCAGGGTTTTGCATTCGGTGTTACCAACATCTGGTTCTGGGCCTCTCAGTGGACCACCACCTGCCTGTGCCTGTGCCTGATCGCCAGGAGATACCGTCGCGTCAACAAGAACATTCATGCCGCCAGCGTTGCCGATTGGGTGGCAGACCGCTACGGAAGTCCCGGCCTGCGTGTGTTCCTTGCCCTCGTCAGTCTGCTGCAGCTTTTGTATGTGGCCTCCCAACTGGTGGGTGTCGGCATCGTTATCAACCACATGATCCCCAGCATCTCTTACCAGACGGGCATTTGTATCGCCGCTGTCGTCATTATCGTCTATATCTCCATGGGCGGCACCTACGCCCATGTGTACACCAATGTGGCGCAGGGTGCGATGATGTGCGTGCTGGCACTGGTCATTTTCTTCACCGGCTTCTTCCTGTTTGGCAACGTGTTTACCGAGGTGCCCGAGTTGCTGTCTCAGATCGATCCCAAGCTGGCTATGGGCGTCAACCCCGACAACGCCGGTTATCCCACAGTTTCCGCCGTGGTGTGGATGTTTATTGCCCATCTGTGGTGGACCATGAACCCGCAGATCATCGGTAAGTGCACCTACCTTAAGAGCGACCGGGATATTAAAAAGTTTATCATCTATACCGCCATCTGCATGTTCCTGATGGGCAGTGTGGTGCTGGGCGGTTCCTATGCCCGCATTCTGCTTCCCGAGGGCATCGGCAGCACCGTTACCGGTATGGACAATGCTATGCCTTGGTTTATTACGCAGGTCTATCCTGAGTTCGTAGCGGCAATTTTCCTGTGCGTTATTCTGGCAGCCTCCATGTCCACGGTGGACGGTATCCTGCTGTACATGAGCGTGGTCGTAGGCAACACGTGGTACAACAAGATCTTCCTCGGTGCCAAGCGCGCCCGCGGCGAGCATGTGGATGAGGCCAAGGCGGAGAAGACCACCATGTCCATCATGAAATGGTCTGTGTATGCTATCGGCATCATCGCTATCCCCATCGCGTTCTCCAAGCCCACTAACCTGACGGTCATGCTGTGGTCCGCTGCCGGTACCATCATGTCCGCCGTGGCTGGTCCTGTTGTGGTGGGTCTGTACAGCAAGAAGGCCGGCAAGGGTGCCGCTCTGCTGGGCTCCATCGGCGGTTGTGCTTCCTTCTGCATCCTGTACTTCGGTCATGTCATCGGTTCCGTTTATCAGTGCTGCGGTATCGGCGGCTTTATCAGTGTTGTGCTCACGCTCATCGGTATTCCCCTGTTTAAGAAGATGGATCCCGCCCACGCCGAGAAGATGTTCGCTGGTGTGAACGTATCCGAAGAGGTCGCGGAATAACCGTTCGGTATAACAGGAAGTGAAGCTATCACTATAGGAAAGGAAATTATCACTATGGGCAACTATGATTGGAGTCAGATCGTTGCCGATCTGAAAAAGTATCTGCACCTGATGTACACCCCGGTAGGCATGAAATGGATCCGCACAGAGGAAGAGCTTATGGCCATCCCCAAGGTCCGCATCCACGAAAAACACTATGCCCCCTGCATGGTGGTGGGACAGGCTCTCCAGTTCGGCTGGACCTCCGCCTGCAAGCCGGAGAACGTACACAACAACTACTGCCGAGGTGTCCACGGGCTCGTGGAGCGCAGCGAGGACTGGTACTCCGGCGAAGTGTTCAACGGTGTGTGGTATGGCAACGCCGAGGCAGCCAAGGGTCACCATGCGGCACTGAACTGTGTTCCCTCCGAGTACTGCGCGGTGGTGGCGTCCCCTGTGGATTCTGGCCGTCTGGAGCCGGATGTGGTGGTCATGTACATCAGCTCCTCGCAGGCGTTCATGCTGTTTGCCGGGTACCAGTTTGACAAGTACGAGAAGCTGGACTTCACCTTCTCCGGGGAGTCCACCTGTTCCGACTCTTGGACCCGAACCTTTATGACCGGAAAGCCCTCTCTGGCTCTGCCCTGCTTTGCCGATCGTAAGTTTAGCGGCATCAGTGAGTGGGAGCTGCGCGTCACCCTGAAGCCGGATGATGTGCTGCGCTGTTTAGACGGTCTTGCCAAGATGCACAAGAACGGGCTGCGCCACCCCATCGCCCCCTCCAGTCTGACCACCGATATTGTCGAGGGGCTGCCCGCTTCTTATCTGAAGTTCTGATACACGAGATACTCCCTTTTTCCTCCCTTTGTGGGCACGGTGCCGCGACAGCGGCACCGTGCCCGATGAAAAATGTCCTGCGCCAGCAGAAATATACTGGAAGGAGCGTTGTCATGGCGAAAAGAGAGATAAAGCAGGTGGCCAATCATCTGCTGCAGCAGGTGTTTCTCACCGTGGAGGACCACATCGCAGTGATGACTCTGCACAATCCCCCGGTGAATGCCGTCAGCGGCATCATGCAGGAGGAGATACTGCTGCTGTGCGACTATATCGATCACGATGACAATATCTGGGTCTGTGTTCTGCACTCGGACATCAAGACCTTCTGTGTGGGAGTGGACATCAACCGCTTCTACAAGAGTATTCAGGAGCGGGATGTTACCAACCGGCAGGAGCTATACTACGATGGCGCACAAGCCCTGTACGACCTGCGTGTGCCGCTCATCTGTGCCGTCCACGGACACTGTCTTGGCGGAGGCCTTTGCTATCCTGCCGGTGCGGATATTACCATTGCCGTTCGGGGTACCCAGTTCGGTGCACCAGAGGCGAAGCTCGGCGTGGTAGGAGGCTGTGGTCATCTGGCTCGCATACTGCCGCCGCAGATCCAACGCGATATGAGCTACTGCGGTACGTTTATCACGGCGGAAGAGTTGTACGAAAAGTACGGCGGTGTCACGCAGGTGGTGGATCGGCTTGAACAGCTTATGCCCGCCGCCATGGAGAAGGCTCGGGAATTGTGCCGCCGTGGATCGCTGGTGCTGCGCTATCTGAAGGCGTGTATGAATAAGCAAGAGGCGTTAGATATGCACCGCAGAAATGAACTTGAGATCACATACACCCGCTATATGGCGCGGCACAAGGATTTCGAAGAGGGCGTCAAGGCCTTCCTGGAAAAGCGGGAGCCGCACTATACCGGCGAGTGATCCACGATATATATACACTTTATTTCCCCTCACAAATAGGTACGGCGTCTCTTCGGGAGAAGAGACGCCGTACCACGCTAAAGAGGGCGGCTGCATATCGTGCCGCCATCCTCAGTCCATCGAGAAGCCCTTTCTACAATTAGGAACAGACTGAGTTTCGAGTATATGTGAGTGAAAAAACAGAACGGCGAAGCGATGGAAACAGACCTCCCCATCTCCAAGTACCTGCTTTTACAAGCTCATGGCAGCAAATCCGAGCTTCACCCAGCTTGTTACCTGAGCCAATCCTCTGTATCGTGTATAAAACACATCGCGTGTTTTTTGCATCCGCAAAGCCACGTTCAACAGTCTCTTTACATTTCTTGTAAATCTCTGGTATACTGGACTATCGAAGCAAACGGTCAGCACCGTCATGCGAACGCTGAAGGCGGAGGGGCTTGTATCCCTCCGTGCCGGGGAGTCGGATCACCGCGAGAAAAAGGTGTACCTGACGCAGAAAGGGATGCTCTATGCATCAGAGATACTCTCCCCTCTGCACACGCTGGAGCAGCGGGTGTTCGACATCATGGGCGCGGAGCGCATGAAGCAGATGACGGACGCCATCACCCTATTCAATCTTGTTTTTGAAAAAGAAATGGAGACGCAGGCAGATGAACACCGAGCTGAATAAGAAATTCTTTTCTTATGTCCTTCCGTCCATCCTCGCCTTCGCGCTGTCGGGGGTCTACACCATTGTCGATGGCTTCTTTATCGGGCAGAGCCTTGGCGATACAGGCTTGACCGCCATCACATTGGGCTATCCGATCTCCGCGCTGGTGGGGGCGATCGGTACGGGGCTTGGGCTGTCGGGCGCGATTCGCTTTACGATCCTGAGCGCGCAGGGCGAGGCAAAAAAGCGGCAGGAATGCTTTTCCGGCACAACGCTGCTGATGCTGGTCGTTGCCGGTTTGCTGACGGCGATCCTGTTTGCTTTTGCCGAGCCGATCCTTTATCTGTTGGGCGCAAGAGGTCATATGCTCACGCTCTGCACGGCGTATGCCCGCGTCATTGCGCTGGGTGCAGTCTTCCAGCTTTTGGCGACCGGCTTCGTTCCATTTATCCGCAATATGGGCGGCGCGACCGTTGCCATGATGGCGATGGTTCTCGGATTTGTGACAAATATTGTCCTGGACTATGCCTTCGTGTGGGTCTTGAGTTGGGGAATGGCGGGAGCTGCATGGGCGACTGTTATCGGGCAGGCGGTGACCATGGTCGTGGCCGTCATCTTCTTTCTTGTGAAAAAGAGCGGCTTCCGCCTGCCGGAGCTGCGGGAGCTGTGCAGCCTTTGGAAAAACGTCCTTATCGTCTCGATCTCGCCCTTTGGCTTGACCTTTTCCTCCATCATCACGATGCTTTTTATGAATCGCTTCCTGCTGCTGTACGGGGACGAACAGGCGGTTGCGGTTTACGGCTGTATCGGCTATATCACCGCCATTCTCTACCTGCTGCTGCAAGGGGTAGGCGACGGCAGTCAGCCCCTGATCAGTCAGTATTACGGGGAGGATGACCGAGTTTCCGTGCAGGCGACCCGAAGGCTGGCATACCTGACCACCGCTGCGATCACGGCAGTCTGCATGATCGGTGTCTATCTCGCCAGAGCAAAGGTCGGTGCGCTGTTTGGCGCATCGCCGGAGGCAAACGCCGGGGTCGTCCGGTACCTGCCGTTTTTCCTTGCACCGCTGCTGTTGTTGGCGTTCGTCCGCATTACGACGTCCTACTTCTACGCAACGGAAAAGAACGCTCTGTCCTATCTTCTTGTGTATGCCGAGCCGGTCTGTACGCTGCTGATGCTCCTGCTTCTGCCGCCGCTGCTGAAGCTGACCGGCGTCTGGCTTGCGACGCCCATCGCGCAGGTCATCACCTTTGTGATTGCCTGCGCTGCCAAGCGGCGCGTGGACGCAAAAACCTGAATGGCACTTATAATACGCCGTTTGCGCCAAAGTCACCGGCAAACCGGACAGAAACGTATTGGTCTGCGCCCACAACAAAAAAATCACCGCTTTCCCAAGCGGTGATTTTTTCAGCCTCTGTCCGCCGCGAAGTCCCCTCACTCCTGCGGCGTCAGCTCTCCCGTCTCCGTGTTGATGACGTAGCCGCGGATGGTCACGTCGGCGGGCATAAGCGGGTGGTTCCGCAGCAGCTCCACCGTCTCCGCCACGGACTTCTCCACGCAGTCGAACCCCCGCAGCCACGCCTCGAAATCGACGCCGCAGTAGCGCATCATGTCAATGTGGTCTTGGGAGATCCCCCGCTGGATGAGGTGGCGGATCATCATATCGGCGTTGATATGCGCCACGCCGCAGTCGTTGTGCCCGATGACCATGACCTCCTCCACGCCCAGCTCCACGATACCCACCAGCAGGCTCCGCACCGCGCTGTCAAAGGGTCCGGTGATCATGCCGCCGGCGTTCTTGATGAGCTTCACGTCACCGTTGCGTATCCCCAACGCCGCCGGCAGCAGCTCCACCAGCCGTGTGTCCATGCAGGTGAGAATGGCGATCTTCTTGTCGGGGTACTTGCTGGTCTGGAACTTTTCATAGCCCTTGGAGCGGACAAACTCGCGGTTATATGCCAGCATTTCTTCGATCATGGCGGTTCTCCTTTTCGCGTTTTCTCTATCATACCGGATTTCCCTCTCCCACGCAACCGGAATCTTCCGCCATAGCCGCCCTCCACCCAAAAATCCCGTGTGACGGAGAACGTCACACGGGATTTTTCTTTCACACCAGCTCCCGCGGCAGCCACCGTTTGCGCCACAGGAAGAATAAAAACAGCGAACCGCGGAAGCACAGCTCGATGCACATGGCGATCCACGCCCCCCGCAGCCCCCAGTGGGGCACCATCAGCAGCGTCAGCGTGATACGCACGCCCCACATACTGACAAAGTTCAGCACGGAGCTGAGCAGCGAGCTGCCCGCCCCCTGAAAAACACCGGCCGTCACAATGGACGCGCCGAACAGCGGCTCGGAAAACACCACGATCCGCAGCACCTGCGTGCCCAGCAGCACCACCTGCCGGTCGGGACTCAGCATCCCGATGATCCACGGAGCCAGCGCGTACATCAGCGCGGAGGCCACCAGCATCACGCCCATGCCCAGCAGCACCGTCACCCAGCCCAGCCGCGTCACCAGATCCTTCCGCTTGGCACCGACGCTCTGCCCGATCAGCGTAACGGCGGCACTCTGCACGCCGTATCCGGGCATATAGCACAACGCCTCCGCCGTCACCGCAAAGGAGTTGGCGGCGATGGCGACGGTGCCCAGCGGCGCGATGATCCGCGTCGTCACCACCTGCGCGCTGGACATGACCGCCTGCTCAATGGCGACCGGTGCGCCCAGCCGGACGGCACGCCGCAGCTGCACCGGCACGAACCGCAGCCTCTCCCCCTTCCGCAGCCCCAGCATGGGGGAGCGCAGCAGGCAGATGCACAAGATGATCGCCACCACCGTCTCCGACAACGCCGTGCCCAACGCCGCGCCGGTCACGCCCAGATCCGCCCCCGGCAGCGTAAACGCGCCCAGCTGCCGCGTGGGGAAGATCAGCAGGGAGTTGAACACCACGTCCAGCCCGCACATGAGCACCAGCAGTATGCTGGGCGTCCGCATATTTCCGCCCGCCTGCAGCAGACCCACCGCCAGCCGGTTCAGCTGCACAAAGGGCAGCGACAGCGCGAAGATCAGGAAATACGAGGACGCGCCCGGACAGATAGAGCTGTCCGCGTGGAGCCAGTGGGGAAGCCCCCCGGCGATGGTGCCGCCCACGGCGGCAATAAGCAGCCCGAAGGCGAACCCGGCGCACAGCCCCTGCTTCACCAGATTCCGCGCGTCCTTTTCCTCTCCTGCGCCGATACGCTGCGCCACCATAACGGAAAAGCCCACCACCAACGCTCTGCACAGCCCGCCGAACAGCCACGTGCTGG
>URXW01000054.1 GCA_900551995.1 uncultured Eubacteriales bacterium | reverse complement strand
CGCCGTCGATGGTGCGGGCAAAGTTCTCCTCCTCGGTGCGGATGACCTTGGTGATGTAGCTCTGCTTCTCCCGCAAATCGGGGTACTGGCACTCATTCTCGTGCACCACGGTGTCCACCACTTTGTAGAGGAACGGCTCGTTCACGCCCAGCAGCTTGCCGTGGCGTGCGGCGCGGCGCAGCAGGCGGCGCAGCACGTAGCCCCGCCCCTCGTTGCTGGGCAGAATACCGTCGCAGATCATAAACGTGGCGGAGCGGATATGGTCGGTGATAACGCGCAGGCTCACGTCCCGCTGCTCCGTCTCGCCGTAGTGCGCGCCGGTCAGCTCGCTGACCTTGTGGGTGATGTTCATAACGGTATCCACATCGAACAGGCTGTCCACGTTCTGGCACACGCAGGCCAGACGCTCCAGACCCATGCCGGTGTCGATGTTCTTCTGCTTCAGCTCGGTGTAGTTGTTGTGACCGTCGTTGTCGAACTGGCTGAACACGTTGTTCCAGATCTCGATATACCGGTCACAGTCGCAGCCCACGGTGCAGCCGGGCTTGCCGCAGCCGTACTCCTCCCCGCGGTCGTAGTAGATCTCGGAGCAGGGGCCGCAGGGGCCGGAGCCGTGCTCCCAGAAGTTGTCCTCCTTGCCGAAGCGGAAGATCCTCTCGGCGGGGATACCGATCTCGTCGTGCCAGATATTCCACGCCTCGTCGTCGCTCTCGTACACGGAGGGATACAGCCGGTCAGCCTCCAGCCCCACCCACTCCGGGCTGGTCAGGAACTCCCAGCTCCACGCGATGGCCTCGTGCTTGAAATAGTCGCCGAAGGAGAAGTTGCCCAGCATCTCAAAATAGGTGCCGTGGCGGGCGGTCTTGCCCACGTTCTCGATGTCGCCGGTGCGGATGCACTTCTGACAGGTGCAGACGCGGCGGCGGGGCGGCTCCTCCTCGCCCTTGAACCAGGGCTTCATGGGGGTCATGCCTGCGTTGATGAGCAGGATGGATTTGTCGTTCTGGGGCACCAGCGAAAAGCTGGGCAGCCGCAGGTGTCCTTTCGTCTCGAAGAACTTTAGGAACAGCTCCCGCAGCTCATTCAAACCGTGGTAGGGATGGCTCATGGTGTTCGTCTCCTTTGTATCATAAATTTTTCTTACTTCCCGTATCCGGTGCCGGAAAAATCAAAAGCACCCCGACCCTGCTGTACAGGGGCGAAGTGCTGCTTCACGGTACCACCCTGATTCGGCGGTCTCCCGCCCTCTCAAGTGCTCTGTAACGGGAGCGTCCCGTGCCGCTCACCGCGGCCAACTCAAAAGCGGCTGTCGCCGTGCCGTACCCAATGGGCTTGCACTGTCCCCATCTCGCTCCGGGCGGTCAGCGGCGACTCATCTTTCTCATCGTCATTTTTATAGGGGTATTGTACCACATTGTCCCCCGATGTCAACACGAAATTTTCCTTTTTTCTGAGAAATCCCCCTTGCCTTTCCTCCTCGCCGTGGTATACTGATAACCGCTATGAACTCAGAAAGAAGGACACTCTTGTGCGAAAGCTCTCCCAAAATGACCATATCGACCTGTACCGCCACCTTGCTCTCTGCGTGGTGGGCGGCTTTTTCGGCTGCTACGCCGTGCTGGTCCACGGCGGCATCATGGGCAACGCCCAGACGGTGAACCTGCTGGAGCTGCTGCTGGACGCCCTGCGGGGCGACCTGTACGCCGTATCGCTCCATCTGGGCGCGCTGGTACTCTACGTAGCGGGCACCATGCTGACGGTGTTCCTCCCCCACTGGCTCGGCTGGGATATGCACTATGTCTCCCCCGCCGTCACCGCCGCAGCCGCCGTCACCGTGGCGTTCCTCCCGTCGGAGCTGAACGCCGTGGTGTCTCTCTACCCCGTCTTTTTCGCCATGAGCGTCCAGTGGAGCAGCTTCGGCGGAGCCCGGGGCTTTTACAGCTCCACCATCTTCTCCACCAACAACACGAAGCAGGCGTCCCTGTCGCTGGCGAATTACCTCTGCGACCACGACCGCGCCCACCTGCGGAAGATGAAATTCTTCCTCTTCACGCTCCTCGCCTTCCACGTGGGCGCGTCGGCTGCGTATTTCGCCGTTACGTGGTGGTACATCCGCGGCGCGCTGGCGGTGCTGCCCTTCATCGCATGGGCGCAGGTGCTGGCGGTCTGCGAGCGTCGCCACGAGGCGGCCGCCGCCATCCCGGAGGACGAGGACGCCGACAGCGACGCCCAGCCCACCTCCCATATGTAAATGCTATGCAAATACGCGGAAAGGACGTCTGCCTCCCGGCAGACGTCCTTTTTTATGTACGTTATTTTCCGCTCAGCTCCACGGCGTGGCGCACAAAGCTCATGGGCGGCACCCGCCGGGGCAGCTGCATCTGAAACACCATCTGGGGCGTTTTCGGCTCCGTCAGCGCGTTCCCCTCCCCGTCCCGCATCACCGGCACGGTGACGGTAAAGGGCTTCGTGTCCGGGCCCACGATCTCCACCGTGTCCCCGGCGGCGAACTTGTTCCGCAGGCTCAGGGTGGCAAGCCCCTCCGCGTCGCAGTCCGTCACCACGGCGCAGATCTGCCAGTCCCGCAGATACCGCGCACTCTCGTAATACTGCCCCGGCTGCCCGTAGAAAAACCCCGTGGCGTAGTGGCGGTGGCTGATGTGCTCCACCTCGTCCCGCCACACGGGATCCGGCATCTCTCCGGCGGCGACGGCGTCCAGACAGTGGCGGTACGCCCCGGTGACGATGGCGGCGTAATACGCCGACTTGGCACGTCCCTCGATCTTCAGACAGTCCACGCCGGCGTCCATTAAATCGTCCAGATGGTCGATCATGCACATATCCCGGCTGTTCATAATATACGTGCCCTTCTCGTCCTCAAACACAGGGAAATATTCCCCCGGACGCTTCTCCTCCATCAGCGCGTACTGATAGCGGCAGGGCTGGGCGCACTCGCCCCGGTTGGAGTCCCGCCCCGTCATATAGTTGCTCAAAAGGCACCGTCCGGAATAGCTGACGCACATGGCACCGTGGCAGAACGCCTCCAGCTCCAGCTCCGGGGACACGCGTGCGCGGATCTCCCGGATCTCCGGAAGGCTGACCTCCCGCGCCAGCACCACCCGCGCGGCACCCAGATCGTACCACGCCTGGGCGCAGACGTGGTTCGCCACGGACTGCTGGGTGCTGATGTGCCGCTGGCAGTGGGGCGCGTACCTCCCCGCCAGCGTGAACGCGCCCAGATCCGCTAGGATCAGCGCGTCCACCCCCGCCGCGTCCAGCCGTTCCAAATGGGCGGGCAGCTGCACCGCCTCGTTCCAGCGGGGCATGGTGTTCACCGTGGCGTGTACCTTCACGCCGTGGTCGTGGGCGAAGCGCACCGCCCTCGGCAGCTCCTCATCGTCGAAGTTCCCGGCGAAGGAGCGCATACCGAAGGACGTGCCCGCCAGATAGACGGCGTCCGCGCCGTAGAGCACCGCCATTTGCAGCTTTTCCCAGTCCCCCGCCGGAGCCAGCAGCTCCGGCTTTTTTCTTGTCTGTGCCATCAGGAGTAGATGGGCTGGTACTCGTCGCTGTTGATGAACCGGACGTGGTCATTATAGTCGGAGAAGAAATGGCTCTTGCCGTCCGTGCCCAGCGCAAAGAAGTAGTAATCCGTGTCCGCCGGATAGATCGCCGCCTTGATGGCGGACAGACCGGGGTTGCAGATGGGTCCCGGCGTCAGACCGGGGTTGATATAGGTGTTGTAGGGGCTGTCGATCTCCGTGCTGAAGGTCTTGACACCGTCGTGCTTCATAATATAGTTGATGGTGGAGCACAGCTGCAGCGCACGTCCGCCCTTGTTGCCGCTGGGGTTCTCCAGACGGTTGTGGATCACGGAGCTGATGTTCCTGCGCTCGGTGTCGTCTCCCACAGACTCCTTCTCGATGAGAGACGCCATGGTGACGATCTCCTGCAGGGTGTAGGGGGACGCCTTGATGTCCGCCAGCATCTGCTGGCTGATCTGGTTCTTGAAGAACACCAGCATCGTCTCCACCGTGTAGACGGCGGAGCGGTTCTTATCAAACTCGTAGGTGCTGGGGAACAGGAAGCCCTCCATGCGGTCAATGCTGCCCAGCTTGTCCCTGTCCAAAAAGTCGTAGTCCGCGTACTCAAAGTTGGCGCAGGCGTCCTCCAAGTCCTCCTTGGTCGCCACGCCCTTTTCCGCCAGCAGGTCGATGATCTCCCGGACGGTGTAGCCCTCCGGAATGGTGACCCTCACAAGCCCCTGCGCCTCCTTGGAGTCCGACTCCCAGTCGTGCATGTGGGTGATCAGGGCGCGGAAGTCCATATCGCTGTTGAGCTTGTAGGTGCCCGGCTCCACGTAGCGGTCGTAGTGCAGGAGGGTGCCGGCGATGCTGAACACCAGCTTGGAGTTCACCAGCCCCGCGTCGTGGAGCTTTTTCGCCACGTCGCCCCGGCTGTCGCCCTCCTCCACGGTGATCTCCGTCTCCACATACGCCTTGTTCAGCGAGCACACGTCGTTGACCAGCAGCCAGCCGATACCCGCCAGCAGGCAGGACACCAGCAGGCAGCACGCCAGATACACCAGCGTGCGGCTGTTCGTGCGCTTCCGGCGGCGATTGCTGCCGCTGCCGCTGCTGCGGTGCTGCTCGGACGCCGTCTGGCGGCGTACCTCCTCCGCGTCCCACTTGGCAGTGGCGTATTCGTTGCGTTCCTCACGGTTTCCCATAGTCATGCTCCTTTCAGCGCGTCAGCCGATCAGGTCGGCCACGCGCGCCATCACTTCGTTGTGTATGTCCTCAATGGTGCGGGGCGTATCCCCCCGCGCACAGTCGATCCGCGTCCAGCCGCAGCGTTCCACCACGTAGGCGGCGTTCTCGCGGCAGCGGCGCAGGTATTCCTCGTCCTTTTCGTGGATGTCGGCGGAGGTGTGGGTGGCGGCCTCCCGCTGGCGCATCATCCGCTCCGTCGCCTCCGTGGGCATATCGAGATACAGCACGCGGCTCGGCTCCGGCAGCCCCAGCAGGCGGTACTCAAAGTGGAACAGCCAATCCAGAAAAGCGTCGCGCTCCTCCGGCGGCAGCTTGCTCGTCTGGTGGACTGCGTTGCTGGTGGTATACCGGTCGGCGATCAGCAGGCCGCCCTGCCGGTAGTAGCCGCCCCAGTCCTGCTTATAGGAGGCGTAGCGATCCACGGAGAAGAACACCGACGCGGCGTAGGCGTTCACGTCGCCGGGCTTGTCCCCGAAGGCACCGTCCAGATACAGCCGGATCAGCGCGGAGGATTCCTCCTGATACCGGGGAAATTCCAGCTTGCGGAAGGGGACGCCCCGCCGTGCCAGCTCGTCGCACAGCAGCAGGGACTGGGTCGCCTTTCCGGAGCCGTCCGTCCCCTCGAACACGATGAGCTTTCCCTTCATACTGTTCTCTCCTTCGCCGGTACGCGCCGCCTGCAAGCAGCACACACCCTCCCATGATAGCTGACATTCTACCACAGTTTTCCCCGTTTGTAAACCATCCAAACGCAGGACGGCCGGGGACTGGCCCCGCCTTGGAAAACGCCCTCTATTTCCGAGGAAAAGACCGTCCCCGCGGGACGGTCTTTTCGTTGGTATCAAAGGGCTTCCGCCGTTTTTCTCCGCCGCTCCTCATAGACGGTGTTCAGCACGTAGAGGAGCACGCCCACCCAGATAAACAGAAAGCTCACCAGCTTTTCTCTGGTCAGAGCCTCGCCCATAATGGCACCGCAGATAATGCCCAGCGAGGGGCTGATGTACTGGCAGATGCCGGTGGTCATCAGCGGCAGGTTCCGCACGCCGATGGAGTAGAACACCATGGGCAGGCCGGTGATGACGCCGCCGCCGATCATCAATATCTGCTTGATGACCGTCATGCTGCCCATGCCGTTTTCCCCCATGCGGAAGAACAGAATGAAAACCAGTGCCACCGGCACCATCATCAGTATTTCGGAGGTGGTGGACACGATGGAGTCGATGGTGAGACTCTTTTTGATGGCGGCGTAGACCGCGAACATCAGCGACAGGGCAATGGTCACATAGGGCACGCCGCCGAAGCCGTTGGCGGAGAGGACGACGCCCACCACCACGATACCGATGATGATAGCGTGCCGCCAGTTCATCTTCTCCTTGAAGATCACCGCGCCCAGCGCAAAGACCACCAGCGGCTGGATGTAGTAGCCGAGGCTGCACTCCAGCACGCGGCCGTTCTGCACCGCCCAGAGATACACGATCCAGTCGCCGAACAGGAACACGGCGGCGGGTATCTCCCGCTTGAGCACCTGCCTGTCCTTGAAAACCGCCTTCAGCTGGGGCAGCTTCCCCTGCACCTTCAGGATGCACAGGCACGTCACCGCCGCCCAGACGATGCGGCACGCCATGAGAAAAAACGTGTCGATCTCGCCGCAGATATTGGTGCACATGAACCAGTAGAGAGGCTGGAAGCCCCAGAGCAAGAAGCAGACGCCCATGGCGGGAAGCCCCCTGCGGTAATTGATCTGACCCACGGAAAATCCTCCTTTTTACCGTAAAAAAACGGGGAATATCCCCATTTACAGACAAGAATGACTATGATATGATGGGTGCTATGATACCATTATTCAGGCGGAATAGCAAGAGATATTTCCCCGGAAAAGGAGAATTTTATGCTGCTTTTTGACATGGACGGAACGCTGATCGACTCCAACGGGATCTGGAAGGATGTGGACGAGGAATTTCTGGCGCGGCGGGGGCTGCCCTACACACAGGAATACTACGAGGGCGTGGCGCACACCATCTTCCCGCTGGCGGCGAGGTTCACGAAGGAGTTCTGCCATCTGCCGGAATCCCAGGAGGAGATCATGGCGGAGTGGATGGAGCTGGCGGGGGATATTTACGCCACAAGCGTGGAGGAAAAGCCCGGCGTGCGGGCGTTTTTGGAGAAAATGAGGGCGGCGGGCGAGCGGATGGCGGTGGTCACCAGCGCGGTGCCGGTGCACTGCCGGTCGGCTCTGGGGCACCTGAAGCTGCTGCCGTACTTCGAGCAGGTATTCTTCGCCCAGGAGCTGGGGACGGAGAAAAAGTACCCGGAGCTGTGGGAACGGGTGGCAGAGGAGCTGGGGGTCGCCCCCGGCGAGTGCACGCTGTTCGACGACTCCGTGGAGGCGATACGGGGGGCGAAAAAGGCGGGGATGCACACAGTGGGCGTCGCCGATCCGTACTTCGCCGCATCGGCTGAGGAGATGAGGGAAACCGCCGAGCGATATATCGGCAGCTTCGCGGAATTGCTGTAATTTCGCTGAATCCACAGGGTTTTCCACCGGTTTTGTATAGGGGACACACAGGGACTTCCACTTGTACATGAGGCTGACGTCAAGTTGTACATGGGGTAAAACCGTACAGAGTTCCCGCGCTTCGCCGAACCGCTCCGATCTGCACCGATTTTCGCTATTCGTGTTGACGATGTATCGCACAGCGGACGGGTTGACTTTTGACAAAGTTTTCTTTATACTTATAAGGTAATGCGCTTGCGTTACCATCACACGCGGCTGCCGCAGGGCGGAGCCGCTGAAGGAGTTATGTATCATGGCTGTTTACCCTATCGACATAGCGGGTCTTCATCGAGAGCTGCCTATCTGTAAGGTCACGGACGACCTGTACATCGGTGCGTTCATCTGCTTTGGCGACGCGGAGCTGACCGTAGCCTGCGCCCGTGATATGCTGGCGATGCTGGCTCCGGGCAGCTATGACTATCTGTTCACCGCCGAGGCGAAGTCCATCCCCCTCATTCACGAGATGGCGCGGCAGAGCGGCGCGAAAAAGTATTTCATCGCGCGGAAGGGCCCCAAGGCGTATATGCCCGACCCCATCCACGTGGAGGACAAGTCCATCACCACCGCCGGCGTGCAGAAGCTGTACCTCGGGCGGGACGACGCCGACCTTATCCGGGGCAAGCGCATCGTGCTGATGGACGACGTGATCTCCACCGGCGGCTCCCTCCACGCCATGGAGGAGCTGGTCAAGATGGCGGGCGGCACCGTGGTGGAGCGCATCGCCGTGCTTGCCGAGGGCGACGCGGCGGAGCGCAAGGACATCCAGTTCCTCGCCCCCCTGCCGGTGTTCAACGCTGACGGCAGCGTAAAATAAGGTAAAAAAAGAAGGCTTAATAGTGACAAGTAACTATTTTGTCGCAGAGAACGGTGTGACCCGAAG
>URXW01000053.1 GCA_900551995.1 uncultured Eubacteriales bacterium | reverse complement strand
CTTGCCGAAGCGCAGGTGGCTCTTGGTGATGCCGAAGGACTTCTTGGTGTCGTACTCAAAGTACGCCTGACAGTACATATCCGTCGTCTCGCCGATGATCTTGATGGAGTTCTTGTTGGCACCCACCGTACCGTCGGAGCCGAGACCCCAGAACTTGCAGGAGATGGTGCCCTCCGGCTCGGTGAGCAGAGGCGCGCCCACGGGCAGGGACAGATGGGTCACATCGTCCACGATGCCGATGGTGAAGTGGTTCTTAGGCTCATCCAGCAGCAGATTGTCGAACACGGATTTGATCTGGGCGGGGGTGGTGTCCTTGCTGCTGAGACCGTAGCGTCCGGCATAGATGGCGGGACGGTCGCTCTCGTTGATATAGGCGGCGCAGATGTCCTCGTACAGAGGCTCGCCGATGGAGCCGATCTCCTTGACGCGGTCGAGAACGGCGATCTTCTTCACCGTCTTGGGCATGGCCGCCATCAGGTGCTTGCGGGAGAAGGGGCGGAACAGGTGCACCTGCAGGAAGCCCACCTTCTCGCCCTTGGCGTTCAGATGGTTGACGACCTCCTGGGCACAGCCGCCCACGGAGCCCATGGCGACGATGACGCGCTCGGCGTCGGGTGCGCCGTAGTAGTTGAACAGGTGGTACTCCCGGCCGGTCAGCTTGCTGATCTCCGCCATGTAGTCCTCCACGATGTCGGGCAGCTCGGCATAGGCGGTGTTGTTGGACTCGCGCAGCTGGAAGTAGATGTCGGGGTTATCCACCAGGGAGCGCATCCGGGGATCCTCCGGGTTCAGGGCGTTGGCGCGGAAGGCGGCCAGCGCGTTGCGATCCACCAGCTTGGCGTACTCGTCGTAGCTCAGCACGTCGATCTTCTGGATCTCGTGGCTGGTACGGAAGCCATCGAAGAAGTGCAGGAACGGGATACGCGCCTTGATGGCACTCAGATGAGCCACAGCCGCCAGATCGGCCGCCTGCTGAACGCTGCCGCTGGACAGCAGGGCGAAGCCCGTCTGGCGGCAGTTCATCACGTCGGAGTGGTCGCCGAAGATGGAGAAGGCGTGGGTACCCACGGTGCGGGACGCCACGTGCAGCACGCCGGGCAGACGCTCGCCGGAGATGCGGTGCAGGGTGGGGATCATCAGCATCAAGCCCTGAGAGGCGGTGAAGCTGGTGGCCAGCGCACCGGCCTCCAGCGCGCCGTGACAGGCACCGCAGGCACCGGCCTCGGACTGCATCTCCACCAGACGAACCGGCTGACCGAAGATGTTCTTTTTGCCGGTGGCAGACCACGCGTCGGCGTGCTCCGCCATGGGGCTGGACGGGGTGATGGGATAGATGGCTGCGACCTCGGAGAACGCATAGGCGACGTATGCCGCCGCCTCGTTACCGTCGCAGATCTTCATGATCTTGCTCATAGATTTTCTTCCTCCTCAAATTGAGTGTCCCGTCTCAAAAAGGCGGGTGCCAATACAGTGTTTATTATATCATTCGCTCTTAACGCGGTCAACAACACAGGGGCGATTCTGTAACATTTGTTACAAAACCGCCCCTGTTTTTAGGCAAAAACACAATTTCAATAGCAGGCGGCACAGCCGCTTGTTTCATCCGCCGCCTATTGCAGCAGCGATAGAAATTCGTCCTCGGTCAGCACGGGGATGCCCAGCTCCTGCGCCTTTTGCAGCTTGCTTCCGGCGTTCTCCCCCGCCACCACGTAGGTGGTCTTTTTCGAGACGGAGCCGGACGCCTTGCCGCCGCGTTTTTCGATCATCTCCCCCGCCTCGTCGCGGGTGAATTTCTCCAACGCGCCGGTGAGCACGAAGGTCATACCGGCAAAGCGGCTGTCAAGCTGTTCCTCTTTACAGGTCATGTTGACCCCGGCGGCTTTCAGCCGCGCCAGCAGATCCTTGGACTGGGGGCTTTCCATCCAGCGGCAGATATACTGCGCCGTGATGGGACCCACGTCGTCGATGGCGGTCAGCTCCTCCTCCGAGGCGGCTGCCAGTGCGTCCATGGTGCCGAAACGCAGAGATAACGTCTTGGCGGCCTTCTCCCCCGTCTGGCGGATGCCCAGCGCGTTGATAAGCCGCCACAGGTCGTTGTCCTTGCTTCTGGCGATGGCGTCCACCGCGTTCTGGGCGGATTTCTTCCCCATGCGCTCCAGCACCTCCAGCTGCGGCACCGTCAGGCTGTACAGATCGGCGGCGGTCTTGACCAGCCCGCTGTCGATAAGCTGCTGCATCACCGCGGGGCCCATGCCGTCAATGTCCATGGCACTGCGTCCGGCGAAATGGGTCAGATACCGCAGCAGCTGCGCCGGACACTCCGCCCCGGTGCAGCGGAGAGCCGCGCCGTCCTCGTCCCGCACCACCGGCGCGCCGCATACGGGGCACGTCTCCGGCAGAAAATAGGGCTTCGTCCCGGCGGGACGCTTGTCCGCGACCACCTCCACGATCTCCGGGATGATCTCCCCCGCCTTCCGCACCAGCACCGTGTCCCCCACGCGGATGTCCTTCTGTGTGATATAATCCTGATTATGCAGCGTGGCGAACGTTACGGTGGTGCCCGCCAACCGCACCGGCTCCAGCTCCGCCTTGGGCGTCAGTACGCCGGTTCGCCCCACCTGCACCACAATGTCCTTGACCACCGAGGGCTTCACCTCCGGCGGGTACTTATATGCGATCGCCCACTTGGGGAACTTGGCGGTGCTGCCGATACGCTCCCGGTCGTGCAGATCGTCCAGCTTTATCACCGCGCCGTCAATGTCGAAGGGGAAGCTCTCCCGCCCGTCTCCCAGCGCGGCGATCTCCGCCAGAATGTCCTCCGGGCGGCTGAGCCGCTTGTGGGGAATGACCTTGAAATGCTGGGACGCCAGGTAGTCGATGGTCTCCGTGTGGGTGGCAAACTCCCGCCCCTCCGCCAGCTGTAGGTTAAACACCGCAATATCCAGCCGCCGCTGGGCGGCGACCTTGGGATCCAGCTGCCGCAGGGAGCCGGCGGCGGCGTTGCGTGGGTTCGCCATCAGGGGCTTGCCCTCCAGCTCACGGCGGGCGTTGATCTCCTCGAACACACTGCGCGCCATGTAGACCTCGCCGCGGACGATAAGACGGGGCAGCTTCTCCGGCAGCGTCATGGGGATGGAGCGGATGGTGCGGAGGTTCTCCGTCACGTCCTCCCCCACCCGTCCGTCGCCGCGTGTGGCACCGCGCACGAACACGCCGTCCCGGTATTCCAGAGCCACGGACAGGCCGTCCACCTTCGGCTCCACGCTGTACGCCGGGTGCTCCAGCGGAATTTTCTCCAGAAAACGGCACACCTCGCCGTCGTTGAACACATCCTGCAGGCTCTCCAGCGGTACGGGGTGCGTCACCTGCTGAAACGCTGTCAGCGTCTCGCCTCCCACCCGCTGGGTGGGGGAGTCCGGGGTGACCTCCTCCGGGTGCTCCGCCTCCAGCTCCTCCAGCCGCCGCATCAGATGGTCGTATTCGTAATCCGACATGGTGGGCGCGTCCAGCACGTAATAGAGGTATCCGTTCTCGTTCAGCGTGCGGCGCAGCTCCTGTATCTCCTTGCGATAATCCATAGTTCAGCCCTCATCCGTTGTTCATAATGTACTCGTCGGCGTAGTCCTCGATCTTATCCTCCGTGGTGCTAAAATAGGTGTACGTCTGGGGCACACCGCCCACGATGACCGTCTCCGCCACGGTGATCTCATTGCTCACCGTTGTGTGGGTGGTGATCCCCGGCAGCAGGATGCTGACGTATACCTCCACATCCAGCAGGATCTGATGCTTTGTCTGGTTGATGCCCGCCGAGGTGAACCTGTCCCGGAAGGACGCCGTGGCGGTGCCCAGCGTCTCCATCTTCACCGTCAGCCTTGGCCCCCGACCCGCCAGCAGCGGCGAGCCGGTCAGCGTGCCCAGCGGCACCGTCAGGTCGCTGACGGACACCTGTGCCAGCCGCTCCAGCACATCGTCCGCCACCGCCGTTTGCAGGCGGTTGAACTCCGCCATGTTGCTCTGCAACGCCGTCACGTGCCCGTCGCTGTCCTTGTCGAAGCGAACCAACTTGCCGTACTCCATCCAGCCGTTCTCCACCGCGTCATTCACGGCGGCGACCACAATGCGGTGCACGGTGTTGGAGCAGCGGGCAGTCGCCAGATTCACCAGCAGCGGCCGCAGGTGCAGCAGCACGGCAGTCACCAGCGAAATGACGGTCAGCAGCACCATCACCGTCCAGATCCGCACACGCTGCCGCTTCGTCAGCCGAATGTACCGCAGCCGTCCCATACCGTCACCCCCTTACGGGAGTGTATGACGCCACGGCTTTTCCTCATTCCTGCCAGCCGTTGACGATGCTCTTGAAAAATCTCCCCCGCTCGGCGAAGTTCTTGAACTGGTCGAAGGCGGCGCAGGCGGGCGACAGCGTCACCACGTCCCCCGGCTGTGCCCGGTCACGGGCGGTCTCCACAGCGGCGGTAAAGGGCGTCACGTCGAGGATCTCCGGCTTACCCGGCGCGTACCCCGGTGCGTTCTCCACCGAGGCACGGATCTTATCCGCCGTGGCACCGCACAGCACCAGCAGCTTCACGTGCGCCACCACCTCCGGCCCCAGCACATCGAAGGGAATGTGCTTGTCGTAGCCCCCGGCGATGAGGATGACCTTTTCCTTAAAGGATCGCAGTCCCGCGATCGTGCGGGAGGGGCTGGACGCGATGGAATCGTTGTAATACCGCACGCCCCGGTACGTCCGCACCAGCTCGATGCGGTGCTCCACACCGCCGAAGCTGCGGGCGAAGCTGCGAATGACCTCGTCCGGCACAAGCCCGTCCACGGCGGCAATCGCCGCCATGTAGTTCTCCACGTTATGAACACCGGGGATCTTGATGTCGCCGGTGGTCATAATGACCCGCTCCTGTCCGCCGCTGCGGCAGACGATGTCCTCTCCCCGCAGAAATACGCCGTCCGCCGCCTCGCCTCGGCGGCTGAACGTCCGCGCTCTGCCCGGCGCACGGGCGGACTGCTCCGCCGTAATGGCGTTGTCGCCGTTGAAGATGGCAATATCGCCGCGGCTTTGGTGGCGGAAGATGTTTTCTTTGGCGGCCACGTACTCCGCCATGTCCCGGTGCATATCCAGATGGTTGGGTGCCAGATTCGTCACCACGGCGATATGGGGACTGCGGGTCATGGTCATCAGCTGGAAGCTGGACAACTCCAGCACCGCGTAGTCCGTTTGCAGCATACCGTCCGCCTCGCACAGCAGCGGATGCCCGATGTTGCCGCCCACCCACACGCGCTTGCCGGCACTTTTCAGCAGCTCGGCGATGATGGTGGTGGTGGTCGTCTTGCCGTCGGAGCCGGTCACGGCGATGATGGGGCACGGGCAGACCCGGAAGAAAACCTCCATCTCGCTGGTCAAGTCCGCGCCGTGCGCCACGCACGCGGCGATCTCCGGTACGTCCGGGCGCAGACCGGGGGTGCGGAAGATCACGTCCGCATCCAGCCCCTTGAGGTAGTCCTCACCCAAGTGCAGCGTACAGCCCCGGCGTTCCAGCTCCTCCGCCTGCTGCCCCATCTGCTCCCGCGTGCGCTTGTCGCAGGCGGTGACACGGATCCCCTCCGCCAGCAGCATATCCAGCAGCGGCGTGTTGCTGACACCGATGCCAATGACTGCCACACGCTTATTTCTAATAGAGTCCACATATTCCCGCAGGGTCATAGGTGTCTCCCTCCCCAAAGCTTTTATTTAATCTATATATTATACCGCAATCGGCGGGATTTTCAATTAGCTTTTTCCTCCGGAAACCCGGAAAATCCTCTGTGGCGGAGCACAGCTGTCATATTGCACAAATCCGGATGAAAAATTTGTGCAAATGTCGGACGTTTTACTTCTTTACACTATCGCGCTAAAGTGCTAATATGATAGCGTAATAAATCAAGCGGCGGACAGAGCCGCAGAAAACGGAGGAACATCCCATGAAGAAATTTGTTGCCATGCTGCTGGCGTTGGTCATGACTCTGAGTCTGGCAGCCTGCGGGCAGAAGAACGACACCAACGACACCAAGGACGACGCTAATTCCGACACCAAGGAGCTGACCTACGCAGTGGAAGCCGGCTCCGCCGGTGAGGCTGCCGCCGCCGAGAAGGGCTTCAAGACCGTGTCCGTGGACACCCAGGCAAAGGCTCTGATGGAGGTGGACGCCGGCACCGCCGACGCCGCGATCATCGACCTGCTGATGGCTGGTGCCATGGTGGGCGAGAACACCAGCTACCCCACTCTGAAGGTCACGGATCAGAAGCTGACCTCTGAGCTGTACGGCGTTGGCTGCCGCAAGGGCAGCGATCTGGCGTCCTTCATCAACAGCGTTCTGGCGGAGACCTACGCCAGCGGCAAGATGCAGGAGATCGCCGCCACCTACGGTGTGCAGGAGTCTCTGGTGGAGCAGTCCCCCTGTGAGTACACCGCCTCCGAGAGCGACAGCGACGTGAAGTACATCCAGGACAAGGGCAAGCTGATCGTCGGTATCACCGAGTTTGAGCCTATGGACTATCAGGACGCCAACGGGCAGTGGATCGGCTTCGATGCGGACATGGCGAAGCTGGTCGCCGAGAAGCTGGGCGTGGAGGTCGAGTTCCAGGTCATCAACTGGGATACCAAGATCGAGGAGCTGGACGGCAAGACCATCGACTGCGTGTGGAACGGCATGACATTGACCGACGCCGTGATGAACGCCATGACTTGCAGCAACGCTTACTGCAACAACGCGCAGGTGGTCATTACCAAGTGAGTTGCCAAACCGTCCGATTTGTGATATGATACTGACCCACGGCAGAGGGCGTACAGCGTCCTCTGCCTTTGGGCGGAATATTCGTAAAGCTTTTCCCCTCCCCGCGAAGTAACCACGAAGGAGTTTTTTCATGTTCTGGACTGTCACCCTCTCCCTGTTAGGCGGCATGGGACAGCTGCTGAAGCTGTTCTTTCTGACGCTGCTGTTCTCCCTGCCTCTGGGGCTTTTGATCTCCTTTGCCCTACGCAGCCGCTGCAAGCCGGTAAGCTGGCTTTTTAACGTGATCGTCTGGATCATCCGCGGCACGCCGCTGATGCTCCAGCTTATCATCATCTTCTACGGTCCCGGCAAGTGGTTCAACAACAATATCTGGGCGAGCTTCAACGACCCCCGTATGGCGGCGTGCGTCATCGCCTTCGTCATCAACTACGCCTGCTACTTCGCCGTGATCTACCGGGGCGGCATTGAGAGCGTCCCCGTGGGACAGCAGGAGGCGGGACAGGTGCTGGGCATGACGAAAGGTCAGATCTTTTTTAAGATCACGCTGCTGCAAATGGTCAAGCGCATCCTGCCCCCCATGTCCAACGAGGTCATCACGCTGGTGAAGGACACCTCCCTCGCCAAGACCATCGCCATCATGGAGCTGATCATGACCGGCGAGTCCTACATGAAGTCCTCCGGTATCACGTGGCCGCTGTTCTACACGGCGGTGTTCTATCTGGCTCTGGTGGGCATTCTGACGCTGCTGTTCAACTACGCCGAGCGCAAGCTCAGTTATTTCCGCTAAGGAGGTGCCGCAAATGGCGATTCTGGACGTTCAACACATCGAAAAGCACTTTGGCGACACCCACGTGCTGGAGGACATCAGCTTCTCTCTGGAGGAGGGGCAGGCTCTGTCCATCATCGGCTCCTCCGGCAGCGGCAAGACCACGCTGCTGCGCTGCCTGAATTTTCTGGAGACGCCGGACAAGGGCGTGATCACCGTCCGCGGTGAAAAGCTCTTCGACGCCGACGACCCCGCCACCCGTTCCGAGAGCGAGATCCGCAAAAAGCGTCTCCACTTCGGCATGGTATTCCAGAGCTTTAACCTCTTCCCCCAGTACACCGCCTTGGAAAACGTGACGCTGGCGCGTGAGCTGATGGCTAAGTCGGAGAAAACCGGCGAGAGCCATGACGACATCCTTGCCGAAGGCAAACGGCTTTTGGCGGACATCGGTCTGGCTGACCGCATGAGCAACTACCCCCACCAGCTGTCCGGCGGGCAGCAGCAGCGCGTGGCGATCGCCCGCGCGCTGGCGATGAAGCCCGACATCCTCTGCTTCGACGAGCCGACCTCCGCCCTCGACCCGGAGCTGACCGGCGAGGTGCTCCGGGTGATACGCGGTCTTGCCCAGCAGCACACCACCATGATCATCGTCACCCACGAGATGGCGTTTGCCAGAGACGTGGCGGATCAGGTCATCTTCATGGATGGCGGTGTGATCGTGGAGCAGGGCGCGGCGCGGGAGGTCATCGACCACCCCCGGCAGGAGCGCACGAAGCAGTTCCTGTCCCGCTATTCCGAAATATAACAGATGGGAAGAAAGCCCCCACGCCTTCGCGTGGGGGCTTTCATATCGTGCGAGTATGCCTATAAGCCGGGTTCTGTTTTGACAGCCATCTATCTACGCGCACCGTCGCCGGTGCGCTCCAGCCACCTCGGGAGCGGCCGGGCAAGCCTATTGCTCCCATACCGGTGTTGCTCCGGATAGAGTTTACAGCGACGGACGCTTTCACACGCCGTCGGGTGAGCTCTTACCTCGCCTTTCCACCCTTACCGCGCAAGCGCGGCGGTATATCTCTGTTGCACTTTTCCTGAAGTCGCCTTCGGCGGGCGTTACCCG
>URXW01000052.1 GCA_900551995.1 uncultured Eubacteriales bacterium | reverse complement strand
GGCAGCATCTGGACGCCAAGGGCTGGCGTCTGACGGCGATCTACAACACCCATTCCAACGCCGACCACATCGGCGGCAACCAGTATCTTCAGAAGCAGACCGGCTGCGCCATCTACGCGCCGGGAATGGAGCAGTGCGTCACCTGCCATACGGCACTGGAGCCGTCGCTGCTGTACGGCGGCTGCCCGCCCAAGGCTCTGCGGAACAAGTTTCTTATGGCGCAGGAGAGCCAAGCACAGCTTTTGACGGCGGAGGTGCTGCCGGAGGGCTGGGAGCTGCTGCCGCTGCCGGGACATTTTCTGGACATGGTGGGCTTCCGCACGGGGGACGACGTGGTGTATCTGGCGGACTGCCTTGCGTCCCGGGAGACGCTGGACAAGTACGGCATCGCCTTTTTGTACGACGTGGGGGCGTATCTGGAGACGCTGGAGCGCGTCAAGACCATGGAGGCGGCGTTGTTCGTGCCGTCCCACGCGGCGGCGGCGGAGCACATCGCGCCGCTGGCGCAGTACAACATCGACAGGACGCAGGAGGCGGCGGAGCGTATCGCGGGGCTGTGCACCGGCGTGACGTTCGACGAGGTGCTCGCGGGTGTGTTCAAGGCTTACGGACTGGTGATGTCGCTGCCGCAGTACGCGCTGCTGGGCAGCACGGTGAAATCGTATCTCAGCTATCTGATGGACAGGGGAGAGGTCGCCGCCGAGGCGGAGGACTGCCGCATTGTCTGGAGGAGAGCCTGAGAAAAGAGAAAAAACGCCCCCGCCGGCAGCTGCCGGCGGGGGCGTTGGCGTAGGGGGTATCAGTCTCTGCCGTAGAGGGTGGTCATGCGGCGGATCTTTTTGGCGAGGGCGGCGGTCAGCTCGCCGGGGAGGAGACGCCACTGCCAGTTGCCGCTCTGGGTGCCGGGTGTGTTCATGCGGTTGCCTGCGCCCAAACCGAGGTAGTCCTGTATCTGCGCTACGAACAGCTCCGCCACGCTGGACATACCGCCGCGGATCACGCCCCAGTGGAAGCCCTCCTGCTCTGTGAGAGCCAGGTACTCCTGCGCGTAGGCGATGTCCTCCGGCTTCGCCTCCTGACGCCAGAGGGACAGGGGGCTATTGTCATGGGTGCCGGTGTAGCAGATGCAGTGGGGGGTGTAGGTGTGGGGGAGGTAGCTGCTGCTGTCCCGGGAGTCGAAGGCAAATTCCAGCACCTTCATCCCCGGCCAGCCGGAGTCGTGGAGGAGCTGCGCCACCTCCGGCGTGGGATAGCCAAGATCCTCGGCGATAAATTCCAGCTGGGGGAACCAGCCGTTGAGGCGATCCACCAGATCCATGCCGGGGCCGGGCACCCAATGCCCGTTTTTGGCGGTCGTGTCGCCGTAGGGCACCGTCCAATACGCGGCGAGACCGCGGAAGTGGTCGATGCGGATAACGTCGTACAGCTTGCCCGCGCCGTCAATGCGGCGGATCCACCAGCCGAAGCCGTCGCCGCGCATGGCGTCCCAATCGTACAGGGGGTTGCCCCACAGCTGGCCGTCGGCGGTGAAGTAGTCTGGCGGCACGCCCGCCACCGCCTTGGGCACCAGCTTCTCGTCCAGCTGGAAGAACTCCGGCTCCGCCCACACGTCGGCGGAGTCCAGCGACACGTAGATGGGCAGGTCGCCGATGATGTGGATGCCCTGACCGTGGACGTAGTCCCGGAGGGCGTTCCACTGGCGGAAGAACAGGAATTGCAGGTAGGTGAAGAACTCCACGTCCTCATGGAGCAGCTTGCGGTATTTTTCCAGCACCGCCTCGCTCTTGCGGAGGCGGATGTCCGCGTCCGGCCACTCCGTCCACGACTTCATGGCGAAGTGACGCTTGCACGCCATGTATAGGGTGTAGTCCGGCAGCCAGCGTTCGTTCTCCGCTACGAAGTCCGCCACCGCCTCCGCGTCACGCGCCCAGCCGCGCTGGTACGCCTTGTGCAGCAGGGCGAAACGGTTCTCATAGATCTTGCCGTAGTCCACCCGGCGGGGGTCGCTGCCCCAGTCGCACTTGGCGCACTCGGATTTTTTCAGCAGACCGTCCGACACCAGCAGCTCCAAGTCGATGAAGTAGGGGTTGCCGGCGTAGGCGGAAAAGCTCTGGTAGGGGGAGTCGCCGTAGCTGGTGGGGCCAAGCGGCAGCATCTGCCAATAGGACTGGCCGGCGTCCTTCAGAAAATCGGCGAAGTCGTATGCCGCCTTGCCCAGCGTACCGATACCGTACCGGGAGGGCAGGGAGGAGATCGCCATTAAAATACCACTGGAACGTTTCATGGCAAAAAGTCACTTTCTATTGAGAATTGAAAAATGAAGCGGGGGCGGGCGAAATGCCCGCCCCCGCTGTATAGACCGATGTGCAGTTATCCCTTGACGGCACCTGCCGCCACGCCCTTGATGATGTGCTTCTGACCGAGGACGTAGATGATGATAATGGGCAGAATGGTCAGGACGATGCACGCCATCATGGGACCCATCTCCACGCGGCCGAAGCCGCCGCGGAAGTATTGGATCAGAATGGGGATGGTCATGTATTTCGTGCCGTCCAGCACCAGATAGGGCAGGAGGTAGTCGTTCCAGACCCACATAGTCTCCAGAATACCGACGCTGACCAGCGTGGGCTTCAGCATGGGCAGCACCACCAGAAAGAAGGTGCGGAGCGGGCCGCAGCCGTCGATCATGGCGGCCTCCTCGATCTCCAGCGGGATGGATTTCACGAAGCCGGTGAACATGAACACCGCCAGTCCCGCGCCGAAGCCAAGATAGATAATGCAGATGTTGAAGGGGGTGTTCAGCTTCGTTTTGTCCGCCAGATTGGCGAGGGTGAACATGAGCATCTGGAAGGGCACCACCATGGAGAACACGAACAGGAAGTAGCACAGCTTCGTGGCCCACGTCTTTACGCGGGTGATGAACCACGCGCACATGGAGCAGCAGATGAGGATCAGCACCACAGAGGTGACAGAGATGACAAGACTGTTGAGGAACGCCGCCAGAAAGCCCTTGGAGCCGATGGCGTTGGTGTAGTTGTCCAGCCCGGCAAAGCCCTCGGCGGTGGGCAGCTGGAAGGCGGTGTTGGTGGAGATGGCGGAGTCCTTTTTGAAGGAGTTGATGAGAACCATCACCACAGGGTAGACCCACGCGACGCTGAGAACGGTCAGCACCACCGTCCAGACGGTATTGATGGCGTGAGAGCGTTTTTTCATTACTGCTGCACCTCCTTAGAGCGGGTGAACTTCAGCTGTAGGCTGGAGATGGCGATGACCAGAATACAGAAGAGCACCGCCTTCGCCTGCCCGATGCCCTTCCACATGGGACCGGAGCGGGCGTAGAACGTCTGGTAGATGTTCATTGCCAGCATCTCCGTGGCGTGGGCAGGCTCGCCTGCGGTGAGGGCAAGGTTCTGGTCAAAGAGCTTGAAGGAGTTGGTCAGCGTCAGGAACAGGCAGATGGTGATGCTGGGCATGAGATTGGGCAGCTTCACCCGCCAGAAGGTCTGCCACGGGGTGGCACCGTCGATGTACGCCGCCTCAATGTAGTCGTTGGGGATGGATTGCAGACCGGCGATGTAAATGATCATCATGTAGCCGATCTGCTGCCAGCACATGAGGATGATCAGACCCCAGTACCCGGCGGAGGCGTCCAGCGACAGCAGGGGCTTGCCCAGCAGACTCAGCACGCAGTTCAGCAGGATCTGCCAGATGTAGCCCAGCACGATGCCGCCGATGAGGTTGGGCATGAAGAACACCGTCCGGAAGGGGGTGGTGCCCTTGATGCCGCGGGTCAGCAGCAGAGCCACCGCCAGCGCGACGACGTTGATGAGCAGCGTGGACACCACCGTAAAGGACGCCGTGAAGCCGAAGGCGTGTGCGAACTGCTCGTCCTGAAACGCCTTGACGTAGTTGGTGAAGCCCACGAACGTGGTCTTATTGATGGTGGTGAACTTGCAGAGGGACAGATACAGCCCTTGGATAAAGGGGATCACGAAGCCGAGGAGGAAGGCTGCCAGCGTGGGCAGCAGGAAAATAGGCCAGTATCTGCGGATGTTCTTTTGCATAAGCGTGTACCTCCATGTGAGCTTTGTGAGATTTCCCGGCTGCCTGCGCGTCCCGTAAGAGCCGGGGCGCACAGGCAGCCGCTGCGCCGGAGCGCAGGGGCTGTATGGCGGTCGGGTGGGCGATATGCCCACCCGACCGGGTAGCTGCGGTGCAGAGAGGAGATCAGCTGTTGAGAGCGACTTCCTTTGCCCAGCCGTCCACGAAGGCGGTCTTGACGGCCTCCCAGTCGCCGGTACCGGCGGCGTAGGCGGTCAGAGCGGAGCCAACGTCGTTCTTCCACTGCTCAGAGGGCATGGTGGTGAAGTTCCAGGACACAGGAGTCTTGCCGGCAGCGGTCAGCTCCTTGTCCACCTTGACGAACAGGTTGGGGGACTCGGCGGCCTTCTTGAAGGGGATCACGAAGCCCATGTCATTGGCGAGAGCCTGGGTGCCCTTGTCGGAGGTAACGCACCAGTACATGAAGTCCAGCGTCGCCTGGATGTCCTCGGGGGCGGCGTCCTTGTTCACGCACCAGTAGTTCTCGGTGCCGGTGCACAGACCCTGATTCGCCTCGTCGCCCACGCCGATGTAAATGGGCATCATGGTCAGATCGTCGTCGGTGAAGGGCTTACCCTCGCCCACGAGGTTGTTGTACTCCCAAGAGCCGTTCTGGAAGAACACAGCCTTACCGGCCAGGAACTCGTTGCGGCTGTCGTCACCGGTCTTACCGGACAGGTCGGCGGGAGCGCAGGTGCTGTTGTTGATGTACAGGTCGAAGATGTTCTTGTAGTTGTCCAGATAGGTGCCCTTGATGGCGTCGGTGCTGTTGATGCCGTCTGCCTGATACTCAAAGTAGATGGGCAGGTTGGCAAGGTGGGTCTTGAAACGCCAGTCGGAGCTGCCGTCCATACCGGCGGAGGAGAAAGCGGCGAAGCCCAGCTCGTCCTTGCGGGCGGTGATGTCCTCGGCGACCTTCTTCAGATCCGCGAAGCTCTGGATGTCCTCGACGGTGTAGCCCGCCTTTGCCAGCAGGGTTTTGTTGACGATCAGACCGTAGGACTCGATCACGTAGCCGATGCCGGCAACGGCGTCGCCATCCTTCAGGGCGAAGCTGTCGCTGGTCAGCTCACCGTACACCTGAGAATCCTTCAGATCGTAGCAGTAATCCTTCCAGCTTGCCAGACCCACGGGGCCGTTCACCTGGAACAGAGTGGGGGCGTCGGTCTTGGCGATCTCGGAGGTCAGCTTCTCCTCATAGGTGCCGGAGGCGGCGGTCAGGACGGTGACGGGCACGCCGGTCTCCTCGGTGTACGCCTTGGCCAGATCCTGCCATGCCTGATCCTGCTCAGGCTTAAAGTTCAGATAATACACCTTGCCGGTGGCGGCGGAGGCACCGTCGCCCTCGGTGTTGGCATCGCCCTTCTTCTCGCCGCAGGCGACCAGAGACAGAGCCATGACGAGAGCCAGAAGCATTGCAACAAACTTCTTCATACTATTAACTCCTTTTTTGATTTTATTTTTACATCACTTGATGTAAAAAACTACTTACACTGGGCGACGGAGCGTCCGTGGCGCAGGGTGGTGGGCAGAACTTCGCAGGCGTGGGTGCCCTTGTGCTGCACCATGTCCACCAATATCTCCGCGCTGCGCCGTCCCATCTCCGCCATGGGCTGGCAGAGGGTGGTCAGGGGCGGTTCGATGTAGGCGGACAGCTCCAGCCCGTCGATGGCGATGACGGAGCAGTCCTCCGGGACGCGCTTGCCCGCGTCCATCAATGCCCGCATGGCACCGATCGCCATGGAGTCGGCGATGGCGAAAAGTGCGGTGAACTCCGTGCCCTCCACCAGTTTCCGGCGTATCGCCTCGTAGCCGTCCCGCACGCCGAAGCCCTCGGCGGCGATCACAAGGTCGGGGTCCACGGAGATGCCGTGGCTCTCCAGAGCCTGCACGTAGCCCTCGTACCGCAGTTGGCTGATGGACTGGTCGTCGGGACGGGAGATCAGCGCGGCGATCTGCCGGTGCCCGTGGCGGTACAGCTCCTCCACCGCCTGCCGCGCCGTGTCGCCGTCGGCGATGGACACGGAGGAATACTCCCCTTCGATGAGGGTGCCGTACCGGTTGGAGAAGGAGCAGCACACGAAGGGGATGTTCAGCAGAGCCAGATCCGCCGGGGTGTAGTCGAACCGTCCGCCCAGAAACACGATGCCGCGCAGACGCTTCTCCCGCTCCATGACGGCGGCGCGCTTGACCTCGTCATCGCACGCGCCGATCTGCTGCATCACCAGCGTGAAGCCCGCGTCGGTGACGGTGCTCTCAATGGCCTGAATGATCTCCGTGTAGAACGGGTTGGACACGCCGCGCACCACAAGACCGATGGCATCGGACTTGGTCCGCACAAGGTCCCGGGCACTGTTGTTGGGAATGTAGTTGCTCGCCTTGATGGCGGACAGCACCTTGCGCCGCACATCGTCGCTGACATCGGGGCGGTCGTTCAGCACACGGGATACGGTGCTGACGCTGACGCTGCACTGTTTGGCTATATCCTTTATGGTCATGGGCGGGGAGCCTCCTACCGTAGCGAATACGCGGGAGGAAGTGAGCGGGAAAAGACTGAAAACATTTCCGGGAACGTTTCCACCTGCGGGACTATCTTAGCAGTCTCCGCCGCGTATGTCAACGGGTGCGCCGCATTTTTGCCGAAACGCACAGAAAACTGAGGCGGTTTATTGTGAAAATAACAAGAAAACCCGCCGTCCGGAGGTGACAGACGGCGGGAGGGGAGTGGATTTTCTGACATTTACCGGCGCAGCAGTGCGCGCCGCTGCCGCCAGTCGGGGAGGTACGTCTCCACCTCCCGGTAGAAGGCGGAGGAGTGGTCGTGGTGGCGGATGTGGGCAAGCTCGTGCACCACCACGTACTCGATGGCGGCGGGGGGAAAGTCCATCAGGTACAGGGAGAAGCTGAGGCGGTTTTTCCCGGAGCAGCTGCCGAAGCGTGTGCAGGCGGCGGTGACGGACACGCCGGCGGGCTGCACGCCCATGCGCTGCGCCCACTGCGCCACCAGCGGCGGAAGGAGTGCCTTGGCCTGCTGCCGCCACGCGTCAAGCTGCGCCGGAGACGGCTCCGGGTGGGCGGACAGGTACGCCTGCCGCGACGCCAGATGCTTTTCCAGCCACGCACAGTGGCTGTCCACGAACCGGGCAATATCGCCGTCGGAGGCGCGGAGGGGGGCGCGCACCAGCACGGTGCCCTGCCGCGTGACCTCCAGAGCCATGGTGCGCCGACGGGAGCGGATGACCGTGTACTCCGCCATTACGCGCCCTCCACCGGCACGAAGCGGGGACCGCGATAGCCGTCCCGCTCCACCGTCTCCGTCCACATGGCGGCAGGGCGCACCCACAGCCCGCCGTCGCCGTACAGGGCGCGGTAGACCACCAGCTCCTCCAGCGTCTCGGAGTGGCGGGCGGTGCCGATGACCTCGTACTCATTTCCCTTGAAGTGCCGGTAGCGTCCCGGCTTGATGGTTGACATAATAATTCCTCCTGACGGAACACCTTGCAATAGTGACGGAAACATTATATACTATCGGGGAGAATTTGTAAATCGGAGGCGGAGCCATGAAAAACACAACGCTTTGCTACATGGAGAACGAAAAGGGCGAGTATCTGATGCTTCACCGGGTGAAAAAGGAGAACGATCTGAACCACGACAAATGGATCGGCGTGGGCGGCAAGTGCGAGGAGGGCGAAAGCCCGGAGGAGTGCGTCTGCCGGGAGACGCTGGAGGAGACGGGTCTGACGCTGACGGACTATCGCTACCGGGGCGTCATCACCTTCGTCTCCGACGTGTGGGAGGGGGAGTATATGCACCTGTTCACCGCCACCGGCTGGACGGGCGATCTGCACGAGTGCAGCGAGGGTGTGCTGGAATGGCTCCACAAGGACGATCTGGCGGCGTTGCCCCAGTGGGAGGGCGACAAGCTGTTTCTGTGCCTTATCCACGAGGCGGATACACCCTTTTTCTCCATGAAGCTGCAATATGAGGGCGACACGCTGGTGTACGCCGCCCTGAACGGGAAGGAGCTGCCGCGATGCTCCTGATCAGCGCGTGTCTGCTGGGCTGCGCCTGCCGCTACGACGGGAAAAGCAAGCCCCATCCTCTGGCGGTGGAGCTTGCCCGGCGGGGACTTGCGGTGCCGGTGTGCCCGGAGCAGCTGGGCGGTCTGCCCACGCCCCGGAAGCCCTCCGAGCGGCAGGGCGACCGGGTGGTGATGGCGGACGGCCGGGACGTGACGGCGGAGTACCGCCGGGGCGCGGAGGAGACGCTGCATCTGGCGCGGCTGTACGGCTGCACCGCCGCCGTGCTGAAGGAGCGCAGTCCCTCCTGCGGCAAGGGGCAGATCTATGACGGCACCTTTACCGGAACACTGACATCGGGCGACGGTGTGACGGCGGAGCTGCTGACCGCCGGCGGCATCAAGGTGTACGGCGAGAGCGAGCTGGAAAAGCTGCTGTGAGCCGTCCCTCTCTTTTCCTTTTCCACCAAAGGTGCACAAATTTTGAATTTACATTTGGCGGAAAAGCAGGTATAATACGACCAGTAGCATTGATATGTGCGGCGACGGGAGCTCCCGTCATTCCGTGGGTACCCACGGAATGACGCCGCCTGTATGCTATGGGAGAATTAAAAGGAGGACTGTACAATGAAGAAACGCGTAGTGGGTATATTTTTTGCATTGGTGCTGTGCTCGGCAATGGTGCCCATTTCTGCTTTTGCAGAGCAAAAGACGACCATTACCACGGTGGATGAGCTCTTGCAGTTTGCAAAAGCGGTGGACAATGGCGAATATGATGACAAAACAGATGCAGTCGTGTCGCTCAATGCCGATTTGGATTTAGCAGGCGTTGCGTGGACACCGATCGGCAGCGTCTTTGACGGCGACGGAAATTTGCTGCATTACTTCAGCGGCAAATTTTACGGAAACGGGCATACGATTTCCAATTTAGATTTTTCCGAAAACTA
>URXW01000051.1 GCA_900551995.1 uncultured Eubacteriales bacterium | reverse complement strand
GGCGGGCTTTGCCCCCTCGAGCTCCCCCTGTGAGAAAGAAAGACTGCACGCGCAGGGGTTTATCGACACGCAGAGGGCAGAAAAAGACGCCCCCGGCCGCGGTACCCAATCGCAGCCGGGAGCGTTTTGAGGAAAACCTCATGGAAAAGAAAAGTCGTATGGTTCTCTGAACTACGGTGTCATCATACCAGACGGGGAAACATTTGTAAAGCGCATATTTGTTCTTGAAAGTATGAGCAGTTGTATAGTAGAATAGTGACCAAAGGACGGTGCGCTATGAGTATTTCCAAGTATCAGGTGTTTTTGAAGGTCGTCGCCTGCGGCAGCTTTTCCAAGGCGGCGGAGGCACTGAGCTTCACCCAATCCGGCATCAGCCACGCCATCAATTCGCTGGAAAGTGAGCTGGGCGTGACGCTTTTGAGCCGCAACCGGGGCGGCGTGGTGCTGACGGCGGACGGACGGGCGGTGCTGCCCAAGATCGAAAAGCTGTGCAGTGCCCACCACGCCCTCATGCAGACGGTGGAGGGCTTGAAGGACATGGACAGCGGGCTGGTGAAGATCGCCACGTTTTCCAGCGTGTCGGCACAGTGGCTGCCCCGCATCCTCAAGAGCTTCGGGCGGCTGTATCCCAACATCGAGTTTGAGGTGGTCACGGGGGATTTCTACGACCAGATCGAAAGCTGGATCGCCAGCGGTGCGGTGGACTGCGGCTTTCTGCGGCTGCCGTCGGTGAAGCGATTGCAGACGTATCAGCTGCACAGAGACGAATTGCAGGTCATCGTGCCCTGCGACCATTCCTATGCCGACTGCGACCCGTTCCCCGTGTCTGCGCTGGCGGAGGAACCGTTTATCCAGCTGGAGGAGGGCGACGACTACGAGATCATGGCGGCGTTCGACGAGATGGGCATACGCCCCAACGTGAAGTACACCGCACGGGAGGACAGAACGATCCTGGCGATGGTGTCGGAGGGGCTGGGCATCAGCCTGCTGCCGGAGCTGATGGTGCGGCACAGTCCCACGCCCATCAAGGTCTGCCGCGCGCCGCTGCACTTCTACCGCACCATCGGCATCGGGGTGAAGGACAAAAAGGCACTCTCCAACTCCACACGGCTGTTCGTGGACTATGTGCGGACGTGGGTGGCGGAGAACTCCGAGTAAGCCCGGTGCCGTGGGGCGTGTAAAAACGTATGCAGACAGATATAGCAGGGGCGTCGCCAGTGGCGACGCCCCTGCTATGTCCGCGTTTTTTGAAAATGGAGGTCTATAACCGTACTTCGACCTCCGGGGAAAGTTTTCTCGCACTGCCGCAGCCGAGGCTCTTGTTGCCCGCTACATTGAACAGGATTTTACGGTGCAAGTCCAGCAAAAAGCGGTTTTTCGGCTGTTCTGTCTCGCCGCTTCTTTTCTGCGCCGCCTCCGCATAGGTTGTGGCAGAAAGGGGCGAACTCGATATGAAGAAGATACGGATACTTCTGCTGCGGCGGTGGTACATGGTGGGCGGCGCGGCACTGCTTGCCGCCGCTGCGGTTTTCTACGCGGTGAACTATCCCGCCGCCGTCAGCACCGCCGCCACCACGCGGCAGCTGCCCATCTACTCCGTGGAGCGGGCGCAGAAGGTGTGCGCCATCAGCTTTGACGCCGCGTGGGGTGAGGGGAAAGTGCGGCACGGATGCCGCGAACGAGAGCAGGACAGGGCGATAAATGCCTGGGGGATACGCTTATCTTCATTAAATACGCATCAGGGAAAAGCTGCAAAATCACCTTGCCGGCGATTTTGCAGCTTTCTTCGTCTTCTATTATGCCCAGCTGGCACACACCGCCTCCGCCATGGGCGAGGTGGCGGCGGAGAATATCTGCGGTCACGAAGCGCACTACTGCGAAAAGACGAATCCCACCTGCGTGTACATGGAACCGGAGGCCGCCTCCGTGGGTCTGACTGAGGAGCAGTGCAAAGCGCAGGGCATTGCCTACAAGGTGGGCAAGTTCCCCATGAGTGCCAATGGCAAAGCTCTGATCCTCAACGGCGGCGAGGGTCTGGTGAAGATCATCGCCGGTGCCGAGTACGGCGAGATCCTGGGTATGCACATCATCGTGCCCCGTGCCACCGACCTGATCGCCGAAGGTGCACTGGCCATTGAGGGGGAAATGACTCTGGATGAGATCATTGACACCATCCACTCCCACCCCACCGTTACAGAGACCATGCGCGAGGCTGCACTGAACGCTGAAAAGCGCGCCATCCACACGAAGAACTGATTTTGCCATACTTCCTATCCCTCCGGAAGACACACTCCCGGAGGGATCTTTGGGACACAAAAGGGAACCTCCGGCTCTGCCGGGGGTTCCTTCAGGCTGTCGGAAAAGCCGCTGGCTTTTCCGACAGCCTGAAATAATGCCGGTATTTTCGTGCCGCTTCGCGGCACGAAAATACTCGCTTCGCTCCACGCACGCCTTGCAGAGCAAGGCTTAGCGCGGCATTTGATCCGATTCGAGGCGGGCTTCGCCCCCTCGAGCTCCCCCTGTGAGGAGGAAAGACTGCACGCACGGCAGGGGTTTATCGACACGCAGAGGGAACCCCCGGCTCTGCCGGGGGTTCCCTTACTTCTTACTTCTTTGAATCTTTTATTCCACGGTGTTCAGCCCTTCATCCCACTTCCAGCTGCGGATCTCGGGCAGATCCACACCGTTGTCGCGGATGTACTGGCGATGCTCCACCAGCTTATCCTGCATCTTCTGGACGAGGTATGCGCCGCGATTGCCCAGCTGCGGCAGACGGCGTACCGTGTCGATGACCAGATCAAACCGGTCAATGTCGTTGAGAACCCGCATATCGAAGGGCGTGGTGATGGTGCCCTCCTCCTTATAGCCGCGGACATGGAGATTCCTGTTGTGGCGGCGATAGGTCAGCTCGTGGACGAGGGTGGGATACCCGTGATAGGCGAAGATAATGGGCTTATCCTTGGTGAACAGGCCGTCATACTCCTCGTCGGTCAGACCGTGGGGATGCTCCGTGTGGGGCTGGAGCTTCATCAGATCCACCACATTTACCACGCGGATCTTCAGCTCCGGCAGCTCCTTACGCAGAATGCTGACGGCAGCCAGCGTTTCCAGCGTGGGTGTGTCGCCGCAGCAGGCCATGACCACATCCGGCTCCTCGCCCTGATCGTTGGAGGCCCAGCTCCAAATGCCGATGCCCTGTGTGCAGTGCTTCACCGCCTGCTCCATGGTCAGCCACTGCTGACGGGGGTGCTTGCTGGCCACAATGACATTCACATAATTGCGGCTCTTGATGCAGTGGTCAAAGCAGCTCAGCAGGCAGTTGGCATCCGGCGGCAGATACATCCGCACCACATCCGCTTTCTTGTTGGCCACATGGTCGAGGAAACCGGGGTCCTGGTGGGTGAAGCCGTTGTGATCCTGCTGCCACACATTGGAGGTGAGGATATAGTTGAGGGAGGCGATGTCGTGCCGCCAGGGCAGCTCGCTGCACATCTTCAGCCACTTGGCGTGCTGGGCAAACATGGAGTCCACGATGCGGATGAACGCCTCGTAGCTGTCAAAAAAGCCGTGGCGTCCGGTGAGCAGATAGCCCTCCAAAAAGCCCTCGCAGAAATGCTCGGAGAGCATGGAATCCATCACCCGCCCATCGGGGTCAAGATGGTCGTCAATGCCGGGGATCTGCTGGTCGAGGAAGCGGCGGCCGGTCACGTCGAAAACAGCATGCAAGCGGTTGGACGCCGTTTCGTCCGGCGCGAAAATGCGGAAGTTCCGGGCGTCCATGTTCAGCTTCATCACATCCCGGACATAGGTGCCGAGAACATACATATCCTGCGCCTCCACGGAGCCGGGGGTCTTGACGTCCACGGCATAGTCCCGGAAATCGGGAGTACGCAGATCCCGCAGCAGCAGACCGCCGTTAGCGTGGGGGTTTGCACCCATGCGTCGATTGCCCGCAGGGGGGAAGGACGCAACCAGCTCCACGGGCGTACCGTCGGCGTTGAACAGCTCCTCCGGCTTATAGGAGCGCAGCCATGTTTCCAGCTGGGCAAGATGCTTTTCCGTGTCCGCGCCCATGGAGATGGGCACCTGATGGGCGCGCCAGCAATCCTCCACCGGCAGCCCGTCCACCTCCTTGGGGCCCGTCCAGCCCTTGGGGGTACGCAGCACGATCATGGGCCAGCGGGGACGCTTGGCTTCACCGCGCTTCCGCGCCTCCCGCTGGATGCGCTTGATCTCCCGGATCACCGCGTCGAGAGCGGACGCCATCTGCTGGTGCATGGTCATGGGGTCGCTGCCCTCCACAAAGTAGGGCTTCCAGCCGCAGCCCAGGAAGAAGCACTCCACCTCCTCATGGCTCATGCGGGAGAAGATGGTGGGATTGGCGATCTTGAAGCCGTTGAGGTGCAGAATAGGCAGCACCGCGCCGTCGGTAATGGGGTTGACGAACTTGTTGCCGTGCCATGAGGTGGCCAGCGGGCCGGTTTCCGCCTCGCCGTCGCCCACCACGCAGGCGGCGATCAGCTCGGGGTTATCCGCCACCGCGCCGAAGGCGTGGGCTAAGGAGTAGCCCAGCTCACCGCCCTCGTGGATAGAGCCGGGGGTCTCCGGTGCTACGTGGCTGGGAATACCGCCGGGGAAGGAGAACCGCTTAAAGAGCTTCTGCATACCCTCCTTGTCCCGGGTGATGTTGGGATAGATCTCCGTGTAGCTGCCGTCCAGCCAGCCCTGCGCCACCATGGCGTTGCCGCCGTGGCCGGGGCCGGAGAGATAGATCATGTCCAGATCATCGCGCTTGATGACCCGGTCGAGGTGCGTATAGATGAAGTTCTGCCCGGGGCAGGTGCCCCAGTGCCCCACCACGGTCTGCTTGATGTCGCTCTTGACGAGAGGACGCTCCAGCAGGGGGTTGTCCAGCAGATAGAGCTGGCAGGCGGTCAGATAGTTGGCAGCACGCCAATAGGCGTCAAGCTGATGGAGCTCCTGCTGACTCAAGGGCGTCTTTTTGCCGAGACGCACATGGGATCTCAATGCGGACATGGAAATTCCTCCTTATGATAATATGGTACAATTTCATGTATAACATAGTACAAAAGCCGCTCTGCGTCAAGAAAGAACTTTCATGCAGCGCGTGAAATTGGGGGAAGGCAAGGGTTCCGCCGCTCCCCGCTTGGGGACGGCACCACGCGTGGCAGAGCCTGCTTATTTTCCCACGGAAGGGTCTGTCAATTCCGGAATCGCGCCGCCGGCGATTGCCCAGAGATAGAGGCTTGCAGCGGTTCCGTAAGGCGCGTAACGCTTTCGGTAACGCTCAAACCTGACCCTGTCGATTTGCCGGTGGCGGTAGAGCATTCGCATTCCGCGCAGGATGGCAAGGTCACCAAAGCTCAGAACATTCGGGCGTTGCATACAGAATATCAGAATCATTTCCGCCGTCCACACTCCCACGCCTTTGAGCTTGGTCAGCTCGCGGATGACGTCCTCGTCGCTCAAGCTCCAAAGCTGCTCCGGATCCAACGTGCCGCGCCGCACCTGCTCCGCGAGATCTAAAATGTAATCCGCCTTTTTATAGGTCGTTCCGACTTGCTGGAGGCGTTCCCGTCCCAACGCGGTCAAAGAATCCGCCGAAACCGACCCGACCGTATACAACAGCCTGCTCCAGACGGTCGCTTGTGCCGCCGTCGAAATCTGCTGTCCGAGGATATGATGCACAATGGCGGAAAAAATATCCGAATCCACTTCGCGGTCGATATGCCCGATTTTTTCTATCGCCTGCCCGAGACGCTTGTCCCGTCCTGCTAAATAAGCTATTTCACGCTCGCCATATTGAAAGAACACGAGTGCCGCGCCTCCTTTGCTGCTTGTTGTCTGTATCTCCTGTGGTGCATTATACCAGAATACGAAGCATTGGGGTATAGGAAGATGTTCATAAAACAGATTTAGAGCGCAATTACGAAATGTCTCTATTTTGCTCTCCGGCGTTTCCACGCGGGAGACGCTCAAGACCTACGCTTACCGTCCCAGTATCGTGCTGGACGGTGTGGGCGACATCGCAGCCATGGCTCGCGCGGAGAAGAAATAAGGGCAGCTGCAAGGTTGCAAGAATAACAGGAGTGGAGCCGCATGGCTCCACTCCTGTTATTTTACGCCTCGTTCTTGCCCTACTCCGCGCTTTCGTGTGGTTCCTCCGTGCGGAGGAAAAAGTCCGGCCCCCTCCAGCGAAACAGGACAAGCGATACGCTCAACAGCAGATCCGCAAGAGCCGACGGCTCCTCCAAGGGAAGCTGAAATTCCTCCTGCATCCGGTGGATGCGGTAGAGCACGGTGTTCCGATGGGTAAAGAGCGCGTCGCAGGTCCTTTTCAGCGACCGGCTGCACGTGAGATAGTGATACAGCGTCTCGCAGTACTGCGTGCCCTTTTCCCTGTCACACGCCGCAAGCCGCTGAACACTCTGGGCGACCAGGTCGCCCCGTTCCTCCAGATTTTTCAGCAGCAGCGGTGTACGCAGCTGCGCCACCGTGTAGACGCTGCCGCCATGGAACCGCTCATCCCGCATCAGCTCCAGTGCCTCGTGCGCCGTACGGTAGAGCTCCGGGAGCGCAAACAGATCGTCCACGCCCTCCGATATGACCACCTTCAGTTGAAACTCCTGCACCAACTCAGAAAAAATGTCCTCGTCTCCGTTCCCGTGCAGAAACAGGAACACATCTCCCCGGTGCACAAAGGTGTGTGCATCGGGAAACCGTGTATTGATCTCGTCCTTTAAGTGCCGCTTGCCTAAGTACCGGTTGTGATAGGCGGTCAGGTCGATCAGTGCGAAGGCGGCGGGGTGGAAATCTGCGAGATAGGTACCGGCGGTCTGAAGCCGGAAATACGGTGCGGACGGAAACCCGCCATCCAGCAGGTGCATCAGAATATCCTGTGCCGTTTCGAAAGGTCTGTCCTGCCGGCTGGTCTCCACGAACATCTGCTTTGCCAGTATCCGCTCCACCGTCTGCCACACCTCCGCTGGGATCTCCCGCAAATGCCCGTCCTCGTCCACGCAGACCAGATAGCCCAGCCGGACGCCTGCGCTGACCAGCGGCACAAAACGCCGCGGATATATGCTGTCCTCCAGCTTGATATAGTCCGCCGCCCCGCCGGAGAGTGCGGGGCTCTTGCTGATGAGTGCCCCCGCCTCATAGGTGATCTCTCCGCAGCGCACAGCCTCCCGGAAAAGCCCGTCCGAGAAGGACGGCGGCAGGAAGTGCGCTCTGACATGGAACGTATCGTCCAGCACCAGCAGGGGGCACCGCAGCAGCATCCCTGTGTCCAGCGTCAGCTGCTGCAGATCGTCCTGCAAAAAGAACTCCGACAGCAGCGTGTCTACCCGGTCAGTCCACTCCTTTTCCATAGCTGTTTCTCCCTTCTTGTTTTGTGCTATGAGCACAAAACACTTTTTCTTTATTGTACCCATGTCCCATTGTTTTTTCAAGAGAAAAGAATAGACTATAAGCATAAATCAGATAAGAACTAAGAAAGAGTGAGCGTTATGCAAGAAAAGTCCTTCCGCATTTTGAATATTGTGGCGGGTGTGCTTCTGGTGGCCGCCGGTATCTACTGCTTGTGCAATCAAGGCGTAGCCGTTCTCTCCGCAGGACTGCTGCTGGGTCTCTTTATGCTGGTATCCGGCATCATTGAGATCGTGGTGTCCGCACGGGCGTGCAGCGTGGTGCTCGGCTCCGGCTGGCTGTTGCTGGACGGCGTGCTGACGGTAATCCTGTCGCTGTTTCTGCTGTTCAACCAGTGGTTCACCCTGTTGTCGCTGCCGTTCCTGTTCACGCTGTGGCTGCTGTTCTCCGGCATCTCCCGTTTCGTGGGTGCGTTGGATCTGCGCGCGCTGGGCGTTCGCTCCTGGGGCTGGATTTTGGCACTTAGCATCCTGCTGATGGCGGCTGGCTTCGTGTGCATGATGGATCCGTGGGTCAGCGTGGCGGCTGTGGGCGTAACGGTGGGTATCGTGTTCTTGCTGGAGGGCGTTAGCTGCATCGCCTTTGCCTGCATAGCCAAGACAAAGGATCTGTAACGCGTGTGCTGCGTGCGGGCGCGGTTTTCGCGCCGGTACGTTCACATATAAAAAGCTTGTACGACAATAAATTGATTGGAGGCATTTTTATGGTACCCAGCATTTATGGTGAAAATATGTTCGATGAGATTTTTGGTGACGGCTTCTTTGGGAGCCACAACCCTCTGTTCGGTAAGCACGCAAGAAATCTGATGAAGACCGACATCCGCGAAACCGACGACGCCAAGGGCTATCGCTTCGCGGTGGAGCTGCCCGGCTTCAAGAAGGATGAGATCAGCGTGGACATGAAGGACGGCTATCTGACCATCAGTGCCCAGAAGGATCTGGACAAGGATGATGAGGATAAGAAGGGTCGTATCCTGCGTCAAGAGCGTTACGCCGGAGCTTGCTCCCGCAGCTTCTTCGTGGGCGACATCAAGCCGGAGGACATCAAGGCGAAGTATGAGTCCGGTATTCTGACTGTCCTTGTTCCCAAGGAGAGCGTCAGGAAGCTCCCCACCAGCACGTCCATCTCCATCGAGTGATCGCATGCCGCACCTGCCCTGCCGCCTGTTTTACAGGCGGCAGGGCTTTCGTCTGTTCTCCCGCTGGGATTTACGCTTGGCTCCGCCATGTCCCTCGCTTTCCGTTTCTAAGTACGTAGTGCCTTGATTTTGTCGTAAGGTCTTCCACGCCGTGCAGGGTACCCATATCCTGCACGGCGTTTTATTGTCTGCTTGCCAAGGGGGGGTGGTGATCTTGTTCCCAACCGGCAAACATACGGTTTCCGTAACGCGCATACGATGGACTATTCTCGAAGAGGAGGTCTGTTTATGCCTGCCACTCAGCAAACATCTGTCCCCGCCATCACCGTCAAGCGTAATTTCCTCGGTCAGCAGACGGCAGAAGCTCTGGTGGTGGAATTGATCCGCGCCCACACACAGGCGGCATAAAGTCTGTGGGCAGTCCACGGAAAGGAGGGAGCTTATGGAGAAGCCACCGCTGCCCACCGCGCTGTACTGCCGCCTGTCCCGGGAGGACGGAGACCGCATGGAGAGTGATTCCATCGGTAACCAACGGAAGCTGCTGGAATCGTATATTGAAAATCATCCCGAGTTGGTGATGGCGGAGTGTTATGCCGACGATGGCTATACCGGTACGAATTTTGTTGAGGTAAGATAACGATACCTTTTTTGCAGAGGGTGTTATCTTACCTCT
>URXW01000050.1 GCA_900551995.1 uncultured Eubacteriales bacterium | reverse complement strand
GGCGGGCTTTGCCCCCTCGAGCTCCCCCTGTGAGAAAGAAAGACTGCACGCGCAGAGGGGTTTATCGACACACAGAAAGGTATGTGCCGCACGGAGGTGCGGCACATACCTTTATACTATATTTTAGGAATACTGCCAGCCGCGGGAGGACTCCTTGAACTCCGCCACGCGCTTTTCATAGGCGGCGGTGGCGGCGTCCTCGAAGGCGAGGGCATCGGAGGGGGCACCCATCCGGCGCAGGAGCCATTTGCAGAGGGGCGGGTTCAGAACCAGCAGGGGCCCGATCAGGGCGGTGGCGTACAGCCCGCCGCGGCGGAAGCCCTCGATGGGAGTTTCCGGCGTGCGTCCGACACCGCGCTGGGCGGTGAACCAGCCGTCCTGCGCCGGGGCGTCGTAGTGGAAGCCGAAGAGGCTTTTGAAGCCCACCACGTCCATACCCTCGAAGGTGCCGAGGAAGAAGCTGTTGTGACGCTTCATCATGGTGTAGCGCACCGTGCCGGGGAGAAGGTGCAGCCCCTCAATGGTGGGGGCACTGTCGCTCTCCATGGCATCGGAGAACACGTCGGGGGCGTTGCCGGTCAGGAGAAGGAGCTGACCGCCGTCCACCTTGGCGGCGATCTCCGCAGCGTAGGGGCGCAGGGCATCGGCGGACAGGCGCAGACCCTGCTCCGTGGTGCTGCCCATGTACACCAGCGTCACGTCCTCGGTGAGAAAACGGGGCTTGCTGTGGAGATCCGTTTCGATGATCTCCAGCTGGGGGCAGCAGCGTTGCAGGTAGCGGATGTTTTGCAGGTCGCCGTAGAGGTTACAGACCTCCGGAAAGAGGATCTCAGCTTTCATTGTGCGGTCTCCTTTTTCAGAAGCATTTCCTTCAGCTTCGCTTTTACGCGGAAGGCGAGGGGCATACCGTCCACGCCGTAGAGGATGTAGACATCGTCGCCGGGTGTGAGCGGCAGCAGGGAGAGGGCGGCAAATTCGTCCTCGGAGAGACGTATTTTTTCCTCCGGGATGCCCGCCAGCAGAAGGCGGAGCTTGTAGTCGTAGGCGCGGGGCCCGGCGCAGACGAGGCACGTGATGTCGTCGCTGCGGAGGAACTCAAAGTCCGTGTCGTACATCCAGCTGGGGTTTTCCGACCAGCTTTTCGCCACGCCCATGCAGTTCATCATCACCAGAAGTTCTTTTTTGCCCGGCTTGGTGCGGATATAGTCGAAGTTGCGGGAGCAGGCGAGGGCGTTTTTGTCCTTGGACATCTGCATGATGACGTTGACGGAGCCGATGTGCTCCTCGGAGAGACGGGTGGCGGGGATCCTGACCGACGCCATGCACCGCGCGACGGTGTCGTGGTCGAAGCCCAGCTGGCGCAGGATGGCGATGACCGTGACCATATTGTAGAGGTTATGGACGCTGTCGGTCAGCAGGCGGCAGGGGTAGTCGGTGCCGTGCTCCCGGAGGATAGCGGTGCCTGCGGCGGTGTCCACGTGGGTGAGGAGATAGTCGCTGTCCGGGGAGTGAAAGCCGCAGCTTTCGCAGACGGCGCGCCCGATGTGGTGGTAGCGGCGGTACTCGTAGCGCAACTTGCCGGCGCACCTGGGGCAGATACGCATATCGTTCAGCAAATTCTCGCAGTCGGTCACGTCCGTGGGGAGACGGTCAATGCCGAAGTAGACACGCTCGTTCTCCGGGGCGACGGAGGCGGAAATCAGATCGTCAGCGTTCAGAATGAGCTTGCTGGTCTTGGGGAAGGAGCGGGTGAGGATGTCCGCGATATAGCCGGGGTGGGCGTTACGCATGATGGAGTCGCGGAACAGGTTCGTCACGGCGATGTAGTCGGGCTTGACGTAAGGGTAGATACGGGGCGCGGAACGCTCGTCCACCTCCAGCACCGCCAGATCGTACACGGGGCGGATGCGCCCCAGCAGGTCGCAGCCCTTCAGCAGAGCGGTGCTGACGCCGGAGACGATGTTGCTGCCGGCGCGGTTGCTGAGAACCGTTTTGCCCTCGGCGGTCAGCGCGTCGCCCAGCATATTCGCCACGGTGGTTTTGCCGTTGGTGCCGGTGACCGCCACGATGGTGGCGGGACGGCCGATATATTTCAGAAAATCGGGGCACAGCTTCACCGCCAGACTGCCGGGAAAGTCCGTGCCGTTGTGGCGGGTGATCTTGAGGGCGGGAATGGACAGCTTTGCCATCCAAAGTGCCAGCAGAAAGCGAAGTTTACCCATGGTTTGGCTCCTCCTTTGTGTGTGTTTGCAGCCAGATCAGCAGCGCGGCTACGTCCGCCGGGGATACGCCGGAAATGCGGCTCGCCTGTCCCACGCTCAGGGGGCGGAGGGCGTTGAGCTTCTCCCGCGCCTCCAGACGCAGACCCTGTATGGCACCGTAGTCCGTGTCCGGCGGGAGACGGCGGCGTTCCAGCTTTTCAAACTCCGCCACCTGCCGCTGCTGCCGCTGGATGTAGCCCTCGTATTTGACGGTGATCTCCACCTGCTCCCGCACGGCACCGGGCAGGGCGGGGCGTTCCGGGTCAAAGGGGGACAGGTCGCCGTAGGTCAGCTGGGGGCGGCGGAGAAGGTCGATAAGGCGGCAGCCGCTGTCCACGGCGGCGGTGCCCTTTTCCGCCAGCAGGGCGTTGAGCGCGTCGCTGCCGGGGATGCCGGTGTGCTCCAAGCGGCGGATCTCGCGGGAGACGGCGTCGTACTTCGCCTGCACCGCCGCAAGGCGTTCGTCGCTGACAAGACCCAGCGCGTTGCCGATGGCGCAGAGGCGGGCGTCGGCGTTGTCCTGCCGCAGCAGGAGGCGGTACTCGGAGCGGGAGGTCATCATGCGGTAGGGCTCCTCGGTGCCCTTGGTCACCAGGTCGTCGATGAGGGTGCCGATGTAGCTCTCGCTGCGCTTGAGCACCAGCGGGGGGCGGTTTTGGAGCTTCAGCGCGGCGTTGACGCCCGCCACGAAGCCCTGCACCGCCGCCTCCTCGTAGCCGGAGGAGCCGTTGAACTGTCCCGCGCCGTACAGACCGGGGACGGCGCGTACCTCCAGAGTGGGGGACAGGGACAGGGGGTCGATGCAGTCGTACTCGATGGCGTAGGCGGGGCGCATGATGACGGCGTGCTCCAGACCGGGGACGGTGTGGAGCATTTGCAGCTGCACCTCCTCCGGCATGGAGGAGGAGAAGCCCTGCACGTACAGCTCCTCGGTGCGGAGACCCATAGGCTCGATGAACAGCTGGTGGCGGGGCTTGTCGGCGAAGCGCACCACCTTCGTCTCGATGGACGGGCAGTACCGGGGGCCGACGCCCTCGATGACGCCGGAGTAGATGGGGCTGCGGTCAAGGTTCTCGCGGATGATGCGGTGGGTCTCGGCGTTGGTATACGTCAGGTAGCAGACGGCGCGGTTCTCCGGCATTTGCTCCGTGGTGAAGCTGAAGGGCAGGGGCGCGTCGTCGCCGGTCTGTACCTCCATTTTGCTGAAGTCCACGCTGCTGCGGTGGATGCGGGGCGGCGTGCCGGTCTTGAAGCGGCGCAGGGGCAGTCCCATGGCGCGGAGGCTGTCCGACAGGGCGTTCGCCGGGTGGGTGCCGTCGGGGCCGGAGGACTCGATGCACTCGCCCACGATGGTCTGTCCCCGGAGGTAGGTGCCGGTGCAGAGGATGACCGCCTTGGCGCGGAGCACCGCGCCGGTGCGGAGCACCACGGCGGAGACGTGTCCCCGCTCGTCGCGGCGAAGCTCCGTGACCTCTCCCTGACGGAGCGTCAGACGGGGCTGCAACTCAAGTGTGTGCTTCATCACCTGCTGGTATTCCTGGCGATCCGCCTGCGCCCGCAGCGACCAGACGGCGGGGCCCTTGCCGCGGTTGAGCATACGGTATTGGATGCAGGCTTTGTCGGCGGTCTTCGCCATCTCGCCGCCCAGCGCGTCCAGCTCGCGGACAAGGTGTCCCTTGCCGGTGCCGCCGATGGCGGGGTTGCAGGGCATATTGCCCACGGCGTCCAGACTGACCGTCAGGCAGACGGTGTGCATACCCATGCGCGCCGCCGCCAGCGACGCCTCGATACCCGCGTGGCCGGCTCCGATCACGGCAACGTCGTAGTCGCCGGCGTAAAATTCTGTCATAGGGGTTCACCTCGCAACGTGAGAAACTGCAATAACACTTTATTATACTATGGGAGGGGCGTTTTCGCAAGAGGGTTTGCGGGCGTGAACTTGTTAGATATGCATAAAAAGTTTACACACTTTTTATACATAATGTTCAAATTTCACCTTGTAAATCGGGGGAATCGGGCATATAATAACAGCGGAAAACAAAAGAAAGGAGCGTGATACCATTATGACGACAACTTGGATCTGGGGCGACCTGGACGATATGATCTTTGCCGACAGTGACTGGGAAGTGAGCCAGCGGTAAGGAATCCCCTATGGAAACCACGCGAAAGCGTGGCGTTTTACTTTTTCCGGGGCTTTTTCGCGGTGTTTCGACAGAACGCGGCATCGCCGCCATGGCGAAGCTGCCCGGTGCGTCGGCGCGCCCCCGTCACGCCTGCGGGCGTGACGCCCTCCCTCCCGAAAGGGAGGTTATTTTTTTAGGCGCGGATCTTAACGGGGCGGAGGGGGCGTCTTAACGGAATTTTAGCGTTTTCTTAACGGAAAAGTGTGGTACAATAACACAAGCAAAAGGTGAGAGAGAAGGGAGGGGTCGTATGACTGTAAAGGAGATGCGGCGGAAGAACGCACTGCACGGCGTGGCGTGGCAGATGTCCGGGATGGATATACTGAAGGCCATGGGGCTGTATCTGATTGCCGTGATGGGGTGTCTGCTGCTGCGAACCTTCGATATGCACAACGACACCAGCTACGTGGCGATGATCTTCCTGCTGGATGTGTTCCTGACCGCCTACTGGACGGACGGGTACCTTCTGGGCGTGCTCGTCGCCGTGGTGGGCGTATTCAGCGTGGACTACATATTCACGTACCCCTTCTGGCACATCAGCTTTACGCTGACGGGCTTCCCGCTGACGTTCCTGGTCATGATGACCATTTCCCTGCTGACGGCCACCGTCACCAGCCGCGCCAAGCAGACGGAGCAGGTACGCCGGGACGCGGAGCGGGAGAAGATGTACGCCGATCTGCTGCGGGCGGTGTCCCACGACATACGGACGCCGCTGACGGGCATCGTGGGTGCCACCAACGTGCTGCTGGAGCAGGAGGGGTTGACGGAGGAGCAGCGGAAGCAGCTTCTGCGGAGCACCAACGAGGACGCCCAGTGGCTGGTGCGTATCGTGGAGAATCTGCTGTCCATCACGCGCATCAGCGCGGAGGAGGCAAAGGTGAGAAAGCTGCCGGAGGCGGCGGAGGAGGTCATCGAGTCCGCCGTGGCAAAGACGCACAAGCACTATCCGGAGGTGGTGCTGCGGGTGCATCTGCCGGAGGAGCTGATGATGGTGCCCATGGATCCGCTGCTGATGGAGCAGGTGCTGGTGAATTTAATGGAAAACGCCGTTATCCACGGGGAGACGAAGCACGTGGATGTGACCCTGAGCGGCGACGAGGACACGGCGGTGTTCACCGTTGCCGACGACGGGAAGGGCATACCACAAACGCTGCTGTCGCGGCTGTTCGACGGCGCGGCGCGCAGCGACCGGGGGAAGGACGGCAAGCGCAGCATGGGTATTGGACTGTCCGTGTGCCGCACCATCGTGCTGGCGCACGGCGGGGAGATACGGGGAGAAAACAGACCGGAGGGCGGTGCGGTGTTCACCGTGGCACTGCCCATGAAAGGAGACGACGATGAAGATTAAAGACAAGGTCCTGATCGTGGAGGATGAGCAGTCTATCAGCAATTTTATCTCCATGATCCTCACCGCCAACGGCTTTGACACCATCATCGTCCGCAGCGGCGAGGAGGCTTTGACCATGATCGCCTCCCACTGCCCGGACATGATCGTGCTGGATCTGGGGCTGCCGGATATGGACGGCATGGAGGTGCTGAAGTCCGTGCGGAAGTGGTCGAACCTGCCGGTGGTGGTGGTCTCCGCGCGGAACCACGAGCACGACAAGGTGGAGGCTCTGGACTACGGCGCGGACGACTATCTGGTGAAGCCCTTCGGCACGTCGGAGCTGCTGGCGCGGATACGCACCGCTATCCGCCACACCCGCACCACGCTGTCCAACACGCAGATCGCCCAGTCCGGGAAGTTCGTCACCGGCGATCTGACCATCGACTACGACAAGCATCAGGTGCTGATGAACGGCGAGAACGCCGGGTTGACCGTCAACGAGTACAAGATCGTGGCGTTGCTGGGGAAGTACGCCGGGAAGGTGCTGACGTATGACTTCATCATCCGGGAGCTGTGGGGGCCCAAGGCCAAGACGGACAACCAGATCCTGCGGGTGAACATGGCGAACATCCGCCGCAAGATCGAGCCGACCCCCGGCAACCCCCAGTACATCTTCACCGAGGTGGGCGTGGGCTACCGGATGCGGGAAGGCGACTGAGCGAGGATACATAGAAAAGAGGCGGCTTCGCCGCCTCTTTTTCGCGCCTTTGGAGTTTCGCGCAGAGAAAAAATTGACCGGCAGAAAACGACACTTCACGGCATCTTTATAACGGGAGGATAAAGAAAAACCGGGAGAACGCTGTGGGCGCGTTAAGGAACGGATAGCCCCATTTACAGAGGTTTATTTTCCTTGTAAGATACAGATACGTCCGCTGCACAGCGGCGGGGGAAAAATGTAAGGAGAGAAAATATGGAAGAGAGAAAAGGCTTTGGAACCAATTTCGGGTTCCTGATGGCAGCCGTCGGCTCCGCCGTCGGTCTGGGCAATATCTGGGGCTTCCCCAATAAAATGGGAGCCTCCGGCGGTTTCACGTTCCTCATTATTTACCTGCTCCTTGCGGTCTGCTGCGGATTCATCGTGATGGTGGGCGAGCTGGCGATCGGACGCAAGACGGGTAAGGGCGCAGTGGAGGCGTACCGCGCACTCAGCAAGAAGTTCAAGTGGATGGGCTGGATGGGTATTCTGTCCGCGTTCTTCATTCTGTTCTTCTACTGCGCGCTGGGCGGCTACTGCATCAAGTACACCGTGGTCAACATCGGCGACCTGTTCAACGCCCCCTTCGGCTCCGGCGCGGCAGCCGAGCTGGCGGCAGCCAACGGCAGCTCCGTGGGCGCGGAGGTGTTCGGCGCATTTATCGGCAACCCCACCGAAGCCATTATCTACGGCTTGATCTTCGTGGCACTGACCATGATCATCGTGCTTGGCGGTGTCGGCGGCGGTATCGAGAAGGTCTGCTCCGTGGGTATGCCTGCGCTGTTTGTGGCACTCGTGATCTGCATCATCCGCGCCTGCACGCTTGAGGGTGCTGTGGATGGTCTGAAGTACATGTTTGTCCCCGGCTGGGCCGTTGCCAACGGCGTGATCGAGAAGGCTCCCGACTTCCTGACGGTGCTTGCCACCGCCGGCGGGCAGATGTTCTTCTCCCTGTCCCTCGGTATGGGTGCCATGATCACCTACGGCTCCTACCTGCAGAAGAAGGAGAACATCCAGAAAAACGCGCTGCTGATCGTGGTCATGGATACGCTGGTGGCTCTGATGGCCGGTCTGTGCGTCATGCCCGGACGCTTCGCGCTGGATCCCGACGGCACGCTGGGCGGCCCCAAGCTGCTGTTCATCACCATGCAGAACGTGTTTGACCGCATGGGCGGCTTCGGCCCCATCTTCGGTATCCTGTTCTATCTGCTGGTGGTCTTTGCCGCTATCTCCTCCTCCATCTCTCTGCTGGAGGTCATCGTGGCGCACTTCGTGGACAAGGCACGGGATGCGGGCAAGGGCGACAAGCGCAAGCCCTACACCCTCATCGCCGCCGCCTGCGTGGGCGTGGGCTGTATCCTCGTCTGCGCCGACGCGCTGGGCTCCACCGGCTTTGCACCGGGCAATCTCCTGGGCATGACCGGCGACCTGCCCACGTGGGCAGCCGACTGGCTGGACTTCTTCGATATGCTGTCTGAGGGTATTATGATGCCCCTTGGCGCGCTGCTCATGTCGCTGATGATCGGCTGGGAGCTTGGCCCCGACATGGTCAAGAACGAGTGCGAGGCATCCGGTCACGCCATGAGCGGGTTCGGCTTCTTCAAGATCTGCGTGAAGTTTATCACCCCCCTGTGCATGGTGCTGATCCTGTACGGGCAGATCAAGGAATTCTTCTTCTAAAGACGGTCTTAACGCGAAATTAACGAGAGACTCTTTCTTAACAGAGGGACACCGGTGCCGCCGCACCGGTGTTCTTTTTGCCTGTAAACGCTGGGGCGCAAGGGCTTCGGCGCGGCGCAGAGGACGATTTTCGACGCAGATACTTGTAAAAACGACGAAAACAATGTTCATAATTTGTTAAAATAGTGGAACATGACGTTAAGAACTTGACAAGTTCTTGGCGTGAGGGTATGATACCATCAGTTGACAAGGGCAGCAGGGCTGTCCTTGTGGACTGATGGTATTACACCACCAATTTGTGAGGAGGTAAATCACACACATGGAAAAGAAAAGCACAAAGATAGCGTATTTCGTTGCGCTGGGTGTCTTTGTCGTGCTGCTGGCCATTCTCGGCGTCACGTTTAAGGATGCTCCCATCATCATTGAAGAAGCGACTACCCCGTTCGCAGGTACCTTCTGGTCCCTGCTGCCCCCCATCGTCGCCATCGTGCTGGCTCTGATCAGCAAGGAAGTGTATTCTTCCCTGTTCCTGGGCTGCCTGGTGGGCGCGCTGCTGGTGAGCAACTTCCGTCCTTGGGAGACGCTGGTGCAGCTGGTGGAGGGCGACAACGGTATCGTCACCACCGTCGCCGATGCCGGCAACATCGCCATTATCGTGTTCCTGGTGGTGCTGGGCATTATGGTTGACCTGATGAACAAGACCGGCGGCTCCGAGGCGTTCGGCCGCTGGGCGAAGAAGACCGTTAAGTCCCGCGCCGGCGCACAGCTGATGACCATGCTGCTGGGCGTGCTGATCTTCGTGGACGACTACTTTAACTGCCTGACCGTGGGTGCCGTCATGCGTCCCGTCACCGAGTCCCACCACATCTCCCGCGCCAAGCTGGCGTACATCATCGACTCCACCGCCGCTCCCGTCTGCATGATCGCCCCCGTTTCCTCTTGGGCGGCTGCCGTGTCCGGCTACGTTAACTCCGAGAATGTCAGCGGTATCCAGATGTTCATTCGCCAGATCCCCTGGAACTACTACTGCCTGCTGACGCTGCTGATGATCGTGGTCATTTCCCTGCTGAACATCGACTACGGCTCCATGCTGACCCACGAGTATAACGCGCAGGTCAAGGACGACCTGTTCACCACCCCCGAGCGTCCCTTCGCCGGTGCTGACGATTACGAGACCGGCAGCAAGGGCAAGTCCTCCGTGCTGGATCTGATCCTGCCCGTGGTGGTTCTGATCGCCTGCTGCGTCATCGGCCTGATCTACACCGGCGGCTTCTTCGATGCCGAGAGCGAGTACGTGGGCGACTTCA
>URXW01000049.1 GCA_900551995.1 uncultured Eubacteriales bacterium | reverse complement strand
CCACGCTGATGAATATGCTCTCCGGCATCTACTTCCCCGATGAGGGACAGATCTACGTCCACGACAAGCCCGTGACCATCGCATCGCCCAAGGATGCCTTCGATCTGGGTATCGGCATGATCCACCAGCACTTCAAGCTGGTCGATCTCTTCACCGCCACCGAGAATATCATCCTCGGACTGGAGGGCAGGCTGGATATTAACAGCGCGCGCCAGAAGGTCAAGAACATCTGCGAGAAGTACGGCTTTGACATCGACCCGGACATGAAGATCTACGATATGTCCGTGTCCCAGAAGCAGACGGTGGAGATCGTCAAGGTGCTGTACCGCGGGGCTGACATCCTGATACTCGATGAACCCACCGCCGTGCTGACGCCGCAGGAGACGGACAAGCTGTTCGCCGTCATGCGGAACATGAAGGCGGACGGCAAGTCCCTTATTATCATCACCCACAAGCTCCACGAGGTGCTGGACGTCTCTGACCGGGTGGCGGTGCTGCGTAAGGGCGAATACATAGGCGACGTGCTGACCAAGGACGCCGACCAGCAGTCCCTCACCGACATGATGGTGGGGCACAGCGTGGCGTTGAACATCAACCGTCCCACCCCCGTGAATGTGGAGCCCCGGCTGAAGATCGAGGGTCTGACCGTGTTCGACGAGCTGGGCGTCAAGCGGCTGGACGATGTGTCCTTTACCGTCAACGCCGGTGAGGTTCTGGGTATCGCAGGTATCGCAGGCTCCGGGCAGCGGGAGCTGCTGGAGTCCATCGCCGGTCTGTACCCTGTGACCTCCGGCTCCGTCACCTACTACGCTCCCGGCGGCGGCGCGCCGCAGGAGATGGTGGGCAAGGATCCCATGGACATCCGCAAGAGCGGTATCGCCATGAGCTTCGTGCCGGAGGATCGCCTCGGCATGGGTCTGGTTGGCTCCATGGGCATGACCGGAAACATGATGCTCCGCTCCTGGCGCAAGGGCAAGGGCATTTTCCTGGATCGCAAGGATCCGGAGGCTCTGGCGCAGCGCATCTGGCAGGAGCTGGAGGTGGTCACACCCAGCACCAATTTCCCCGTCCGGCGGATGTCCGGCGGCAACGTGCAGAAGGTGCTGGTGGGGCGCGAGATCGCCCAGCAGCCCTCCGTGCTGATGACCGCCTACGCCGTCCGAGGACTGGACATCAACACCTCGTACACCATCTATAACCTGCTGACAGAGCAGAAGATGAAGGGCGTCGCCGTCGTCTACGTGGGCGAGGATCTGGACGTGCTGCTGGAGCTGTGCGACCGGATCGTGGTGCTCTGCGGCGGCAAGGTGTCCGGCGTGGTGGACGGCCGCAAGACCAATAAACTGGAAGTGGGCGCAATGATGACCCGCGTGGAAGGAGGCAAGGCAGATGAATAAAAAAGGCTCGCTCTTTCATATCTCCAAGCGGGACACGCTGCCTCTCTCCAAGGCTCTGCTGATCCGCGGCGGCATACTGCTGCTGGCCCTCGTGTTCTGCGGACTGGTGACGACGCTGCTGACGGGACAGGATCCCATCGCCGTCTACGGCACCATCCTCAAGGGTGCCTTCGGCACCGCCCGCAAGAGCTGGGTCACATGGCAGAACGTCGCCGTGCTGCTGGGTATCTCTCTGGCGGTAACGCCTGCGTTCAAGATGCGTTTCTGGAACATCGGTGCCGAAGGGCAGACGCTGATCGGCTGTCTTGCCACCACCGCCTGCATGATCCTGCTGGGCGGCAAGGTGTCCAACGGGCTGCTGATCCTCATCTCCTTCGCCGCCGCGCTGCTGGCGGGTGCCATCTGGGGCTTCCTGCCCGCCTTCTTCAAGGCAAAGTGGAACACCAACGAGACGCTGTTCACGCTGATGATGAACTACATCGCCATGCAGCTGGCATCCTACTTCATCATCGTGTGGGAGGTGCCCAAGGGTGCCGGTAAGATCGGCATTATCAACCAGGGCACCGAGGCCGGCTGGCTGCCCCGCATCGGCGGGCAGGCGCAGCTGCTCCCCATCCTCGTGGTGGCGTTGCTGACGGGCATGATGTACGTGTACCTCACTTACAGCAAGCACGGCTACGAGATCGCCGTGGTAGGCGAGAGCCAGCGCACCGCCAGCTACGCCGGTATTAAGGTGGATCGCGTCATCATCCGCACCATGGTGCTCTCCGGTGCCATCTGCGGTCTGATGGGCTACATCCTCACCGCCGGTATCAGCCACACGCTGACCACCACCATCGTGGACAGCCGCGGCTTTACCGCCGTCATGGTGTCGTGGATGTCCAAGTTCAATCCCTTCATTATGATCGCCTCCTCCCTGCTGCTGGTGGTTATGAGCCGCGGTGCCAGCGAGATCTCCACCGCCTTCAGCTTGAACCAGTCCTTCGCCGACATTCTGACCGGTTTCATCCTGTTCTTCATTATTGCTACCGAGTTCTTTATCACCTACAAGGTCAGCCTGCGTAAGAGCAGCAAAAAGGAGGCGTGACGGATGGGCTTTAACTTCATTTCTTTCTTCCCCCGCGCCGTGATGCAGGGCATCCCCCTGCTGTTCGGCAGCACCGGCGAAATTCTGACGGAGAAATCCGGCAACCTGAACCTCGGTATCCCCGGCATCATGTACGTGGGCGGTATCAGCGGCGTTATCGGCGCGTTCTTCTATGAACAGAGCACCACGCAGCTGAATGGCTTCCTCGCCATCATGATCCCCATTCTGTGCTCCCTGCTGGGTTCCCTGCTGATGGGTCTGCTGTACTGCTTCCTGACCGTTACCCTCCGCGCCAACCAGAACGTCACCGGTCTTGCCCTGACCACCTTCGGCGTGGGCGTGGGTAACTTCTTCGGCGGCTCCCTCATTAAGCTGACCAATAGTGAGGTGCCCTCCATCGCGTTGTCCAGCACCAGCCTGTTCTTCAAAACCACCCTGCCCGGTGCGGGCAGCACCGGCTGGTTCGGGCAGCTGTTCCTGTCCTACGGCTTCCTGGCGTATGTCGCCATTATCCTCGCCCTGGGCACGTCCTATTTTCTGAACCGCACCCGTCCCGGTCTGCACCTGCGTGCCGTGGGCGAGAGTGCCTCCACCGCTGACGCCGCCGGTATCAACGTCACCAAGTACAAATATTTCGCCACCTGCATCGGCTCCATGATCGCAGGTCTGGGCGGTCTGTACTACGTCATGGACTACGCCAACGGCGTGTGGTCCAACAACGCCTTCGGTGACCGCGGCTGGCTGGCTATCGCGCTGGTCATCTTCACCATCTGGCGTCCCAACGTCAGTATTCTGGCATCCATCCTGTTCGGCGGTCTGTACATCCTGAACATCTACCTGCCCACCGGCACACAGATGGCGGTGAAGGAGCTGTACAAGATGCTCCCCTATGTGATCACCCTCGTGGTGCTGATCATCGTGTCCCTGCGTAAAAAGCGGGAGGATCAGCCCCCTGCGTCCCTCGGTCTTTCCTATTTCCGCGAGGAACGCTGACCCTGCATTGAAAAGAGTAGGTTGCTCTGCGGCCTGCTCTTTTTCTCTATCCATCCACCATCTGTCAAGGAGGAATCGCCATGTCCACCCTGCTCATTAGGAATATCGCCCAGCTGGTCACCTGCGACGACAGTGACCGCATCCTGCAAAACGTTGACCTCTACTGCGAAAACGGCTTCATCAAGACCATCGGCGCAGCTCTGGACGTCACCGCCGACGAGACCATCGACGGCCGCTATATGCTGTGCTATCCCGGTCTGGTGAACACCCACCACCACTTGTATCAGGTGTTCTCCCGGAATCTGCCGCAGGTGCAGCGCATGGAGCTGTTCGACTGGCTGCGGACGCTGTACGAGATATGGAAGAATCTGGACGGGGACGTGGTGCGCCTGTCCAGCCTCACCGGTATGGGGGAGCTGATGAAGCACGGCTGCACCACCTGCTTCGACCATCACTACGTTTTCCCCGCCCACAGCGGCGACCTGCTGGAAAGCCAGTTTGCCGCCGCCGACGCGCTGGGTATCCGGATGTACGCCAGCCGGGGCAGCATGGATCTCAGCAAAAAGGACGGCGGGCTGCCGCCGGACACCGTGGTGCAGACGGTGGACGAGATCATGGCGGACAGCGTCCGCTGCATTGAGAAATACCACGACGACAGCTACGGTGCCATGCACCGCGTGGCTCTGGCTCCCTGCTCCCCCTTCTCCGTGTCGGCGGAACTGCTGCGGCAGAGCGCGCTCCTGGCGCGGCAGTACGGCGTGCGGCTCCACACCCACCTGTGCGAGACGAAGGATGAGGAGAACTTCATGCTGGAGCGGGAGGGCATCCGCCCGTTGGAGTACATGGCGCGGCTGGGCTGGCTGGGCGACGACGTGTGGTTCGCCCACGGCATCCACTTCAACGACGAGGAGCTGCGCCTGCTGGCGCAGACCGGCACCGGTGTGGCACACTGCCCCATCAGCAACATGAAGCTCGCCAGCGGTGTGGCGCGTATCCCGGAGATGCTTTCGCTGGGCGTGCCGGTGGGGCTGGCGGTGGACGGCTCCGCCAGCAACGACGGCTCCAGCCTGCTGGAAGAGCTGCGCGTGGCGTACCTGCTGCACCGGCTGACCTCCAGCCGTCAGGCACCCACCGGGTACGACATTCTGAAGCTCGCCACGCGGGGCAGTGCGCGGCTGCTGGGACGCGACGACATCGGTCAGCTGTGCGAGGGCAAGTGCGCCGACCTGTTTATGATCGACAGCCGCCGGCTGGAGCTGGTGGGCTGCGGGCAGGACGCCGCCTCGGTGCTGGGCACCGTGGGCGTCCGGGGCCCGGTGGACTACACGGTGGTGCAGGGACGCGTCACCGTGCGCGGCGGACACCTCGTCACCGTGGATGAGGAAAAGCTGGCGCGGGAGGCGGAGGAAGCGTGCCGCGCCTATCTGTCAAAGGCTTGATGGCGCGGTACTTTTTTTCGCCATAGTCAATGTGAACAATCTGTTAAAAAACATATTACTTTTATTTACATAGCCGGTTTTTCGTGCTATAATGTTCTTAAAAAGAAAAAGCAGGATCAGCTGGAAAGGAAGACGATGTGAAGAAATATGTTCCCGCTTACGAGGGCACGCTGCGTAAGCACGCACTGACGGTGCCCCACTGTATCAGCAAGTGCAGCGGTATCCGGGTCTTTGGACGCCGGATCAAGTCTCTGGTGTTCAGCACCGATGTGGCGATCATCAAGAATATCAACGCCGACGCGGTGATCGCCGTGTATCCCTTTACCCCGCAGGCCGGTATCACCCAAGCGATCATCGGCGTGTCCGACGTACCCGTGTTCGTGGGCGTAGGCGGCGGGCTGACCAAGGGGCAGCGTTCGGCGCATATTGCCGCCTTCGCCGAGCATCAAGGTGCCTTCGGTGTGGTGTGCAACACCTTCATCGACGACGATACCATCCGCGCCATCAAGGATACGGTGGAGATCCCGGTGGTGTACACCGTGGTGTCGGAAAAAGTGGATCTGGAGAGCAAGCTGGCGGCGGGCATCGACTTTGTGAATGTCTCCGGCGCCGACCGCACGCCCGCCATCGTGGCGGAGATTCGCGCCCGGTATCCGGAGCTGCCCATCATCGCCACCGGCGGCCCCACGGAGGAAACGATTCTTGCCACCATCGCCGCCGGTGCCAACGCCATCACCTACACGCCGCCCAGCAACGGGCAGCTGTTTGCCGTGGATATGCGCCGCTACCGGGAGTGGTTCTCCCACATCGACGACCCGGAGGACGAGGAATCCGCCGGAACGGAGGAATAAGCAAAAAACAAGCACCCTTGTGGGTGCTTGTTTTTTTTGCTTATATCTTGATGAGCTCGTATTCCCGTGTACCGATGCCGATTTTCTCGCCGTGCTCCAGACAGCTGCGCCAGTTGGTGTCCGGATGGATGCGCTGGAAGTGGTCGTGGTCGTGCTCGTGGACGTGACCCGCCTCCCCGTCGGCGGCGGAGCCGCGCAGGGGCGTCTGGGCGTTCACCGCGTCCACGCACGCCATGTCCAGTGCCACCGGGTCGAAGGAGGCGAACATACCCACGTTGGGCACGATGGGCATATCGTTCTCGGGGCGGCAGTCGCAGTTGGGGGACACATCAATGACCAGCGATATGTGGAAGCAGGGGCGTCCGTCCACCACCGCCTTGGTGTACTCGGCGATCTTGTAGTTGAGATTGGTGGTGCTCTCGTCCCAGTTGATCTGCACGGCGTCCTTGGGACAGACGGCGATGCAGCGTCCGCAGCCCACACACTTGTCGTGGTCGATGTGCGCCTTGCCGTTTTCGATGATGGGTGCGCCGTGGGCGCAGATCCTGCGGCACTGTCCGCAGCCAATGCAATACTTCTGCGCCACGTGGGGCTTTCCGGCGTTGTGCTGCTCCATCTTGCCGGCGCGGCTGCCGCAGCCCATGCCGATATTCTTCAGGCAGCCGCCAAAGCCCGCCGTCTCGTGCCCCTTGAAGTGGGACAGGGAGATGAACACGTCGGCGTCCATGACGGCGCGCCCGATCTTCGCCGCCTTCACGTACTCGCCGCCCGCCACCGGCACCTCCACCTCGTCGCTGCCCTTCAAGCCGTCGGCAATAATGATCTGACAGCCGGTGGTCATGGGGTTGAAACCGTTGAGCATGGCACTGTCCATGTGATCCAGTGCGTTTTTCCGCCCGCCCACGTACAGGGTGTTGCAGTCGGTCAAAAAGGGCTTGCCGCCCCGCTCCTTCACGAAATCCGCCACGGTCTTTGCCCAGTTGGGGCGCAGGAACGCCAGATTTCCCGGCTCGCCGAAATGCAGCTTGATCGCTACGAATTTATCCTGAAAGTCGATGTCACCCATACCTGCGGTCTTGATCAGCCGGGTCAGCTTCTGCTGTAAATTCTCATGCACGTCCGCCCGCAGATCGGCAAAATAAACCTTGGATGCCATAGTTCACCCTCGCTTTCACATTTTTGTGAAGTAAGTATACCATATTCCCGCTGATTCTGCTATACTTATTTCACCGAAAAACGCGGGAAAGGAGGCGTTGCCGTGCGTGTTTTGACCCATACCGTCACCGCCGGTGAGGGCAGTCAGACGGTCAAGCAGCTGCTGCACGACCTATGGGGCATCTCCGGTGCCTTCCTCAGCCGGTTGAAGTTCCGGCAGGCTATCGCCGTGGACGGCGTGCCCGTCACTGTGCGGCGGGTGGTACGGTGCGGCGAGGTGCTGTCGGCGGACGTGTCCGACCTGCCGGGGGAGAACCCCCACCTCCAGCCGGTGGACTTCCCGCTGGACATCCTGTACGAAGACGAGGATCTGCTGCTCCTCAACAAGCCTGCGGGCATCGCCATTCACCCGGCAGCCCTCACGGATGAGACAGTCACCGTCGCCGGTGCCGTGGCGCACTACCTCCATGCGGACAGCTTCCACGCCGTAAACCGGCTGGATCGCGGCACCACCGGCGTCATGGCGGTGGCAAAAACGGGGTTCATTCATGGGCGGTGCATGGCTCTGCTCCACACGGAGAGCTTCCGGCGGGACTATCGCGCCGTGTGCGAGGGGGTGCCCTCCCCGGCGGAGGGCGACATCGACCTGCCCGTGGCGCGGGCGGAGGGCTCCCTGCTCCGGCGGCAGATCGACCCGCAGGGACTGCCCGCCCACACCCATTACGAGGTGCTGGAGACAGCCTGCGGCCGCGCGCTGCTGCGCCTGACGCCCACCACAGGGCGCACCCACCAGCTGCGTCTGCACATGGCGGCCATCGGGCACCCCCTCACCGGCGACTGGCTCTACGGCACGGAGGACAAGTCCCTGATCGCCCGCCCCGCGCTGCACAGCTGCCGCCTGCGGATGGTGCACCCCCTCACCGGCGCGGTCATCGACGTCACCGCCCCGCTGCCGGAGGATATGCAGCGACTGTTGAAGGAGGAACGTCTATGAATTTTCGCCTGTTAACCGCAAAGGAATACCCCCGCTGGTATCACGACCAGCTATCCGAGGCTTTTGTCCCGCAGGAACGCAAGCCTCTGCCCGATATTCTCCGTCTGCTGGAGGAAGGACGTTACGAGGTATGGGGACTGTTTGACGAAGATGAGCTGCTGAGTTACGCCGCCCTGTGGAAAAATGCGACAATACCACTGGTACTGCTGGACTATCTGGGAACCACACGCGCTCGTCGTAATGAAGGGCTGGGCAGTGATATGCTTTTGCGGCTGGAGCAGCAGGGACGGCCTCTGGTAGCGGAGGCGGAGTTTCCTGTGCCAGGAGGCAGTGACGCGGAAAACGCACTGCGTCTGCGGCGTATCCAGTTTTATATTCGCAATGGGTTCACTCCCGCCTATATCATGTCCACCTGCGGCATGGTCTGGCAGGCACTGCTGTGTGGCACTGTCGAACCGTTGGAAAATATCATGGCGCAGCACAAGACGCTGTACGGCGACGTGCGGACAGACGTGGTCATTCCCCTACCCGAGGGGCAAACTCCTCAGCCTCCCTACTGGATGATCTAATAAAGCAACGACCGGCTCACGCCGGTCGTTGCTGTCACAGATCCACCTTTTCATACACCGCCGCGCCCCGGCGGTAAGCCGCCAGCGTCCGCACTGCGCTGGAATGTCAGCGTCCTCCTGCCAAGGGTTTACGGGCAAGCCGCTTTGTGGTACAATGGTCGCGAAAAGAGGTGGTCAACGTGGAATTATGGGAATTGCTCCGCATCTGCCCCGGCTTGACGGCGGTGATCGGCAGCGGCGGTAAAACCTCCCTGCTGCGGGTGCTGGCGCGGGAGCTTTCCGCCCGCGGCACGGTGCTGCTGACCACCACCACCCACATTATGCGCCCGGACTGGTGCCCCTTCGCCACCACCGCGTCGGAGCTGCAAGCCGCGTTCGCCCGCAGTCCCATCGTCTGCGCCGGGTCGTTCACCCCGGATGGCAAGCTGACCGCGCCGGACTTTCCCGGCTGGCAGCACGCGGCGGACTTCGTGTTGGTGGAGGCGGACGGCTCCAAGCGTCTGCCCGCCAAGGCACACGCCGCCTGGGAGCCGGTACTGCCACCGGAACGAAGCCGTACCGTCTGCGTCTTTGGTGCCTCCGCCGTGGGACAGTCCATCCAGACCGCCGCCCACCGCCCGGAGCTGTACGCCCCGCTGGCGGAATCGCCTCCAAGCGCACTCATCAGCCCCGCCATGGCGGCGCGGGTGCTGTCGAAGGAGGGCGGCTTCGACGTGCTGTTTATCAATCAGTCGGACACGCTGGACGACCCCGCCGCGCAGCTGCGCCCCTTTGCGGACACACTCCCCTGTCCGGTGATATATGGCTCTCTGACGGAGGGAACTTGGGAAGCCCTGTGATCCCAGATACGACAACGCCCACGGCTTATGCCGCGGGCGTTGCTCTTACCGAAGAAGCGCGCTTAGCTGACCTTCGCGGGATGGTGCCGCAGGCATCCCGAACTCCCCGCAATTCCCTGTGCCTCCCCGTAACTTCTCGCAGTTCTCCGTAACTCCACGCAGTTCTCCGTAACATGACGAAACCCCCGCGACTTACGTCGCAGGGGTTTCGTGTTGGCACTACCTATCTTCCCAGGCCGTCTCCAGCCAAGTATTGTCAGCAGAAGCGAGCTTAACTTCCGTGTTCGGGATGGGAACGGGTGGACCCTCGCCCT
>URXW01000048.1 GCA_900551995.1 uncultured Eubacteriales bacterium | reverse complement strand
TTAATTTACAAGGTACACGTCCCACAACCGCGGAACAGTCATTATCTTAGCACATGTCAGCCATCTTGTCAACTACTATTTTACTTGTTTTTGACATTTTTCGTTGACCGGATTTCTCGTTTCCGTGCTCGCCGCCCTCGCGGACAGCTTGGTCAGAATACCACACCCACTACCCTTTGTCAACAGCTTTCTCACCGGTTTTTCCACTTCAAATAGCAGTGCGTTTTCTATCAGTTCAGCTTATGTATTCTCCCCGTTTTTCGTTCCTCTGATACTCACAGAAACACTTCGTTTTTCGCCGGACGACCGTAGATCTCCTCCAGCTCGCTCTTGTGGTACAGATAGCCGGGGTCGTCAAAATACTTGGCACCCGCGGGGCAGCCCTTCACGCAGGCGCAGCACTTGATGCAGATCCCGTTGACCTGCGACACATCGGCAGCGTCGATGCTCCCCATGGGGCACCGCGCCGCGCACAGACCGCAGCCGCTGCACTTGGTCATGTCCGTCTTGGGCTTGACCTTCAGAATGTTGATGGGATTCCCGTGCCGGTCACGGGGCGTATAGTACGGGCGGATGGGGTCACAGCCGCCCACCGTCACCGGCGCGGTGTCCCCCGCTGCCAGCTTGGCTGCCACGCTGTCGGCGAAGGCGTCCATCTCCGCCTCGTCCTCCCCGTTGGGGCGACCCGCGCCCAGCGTCCGGGAGAAGCTGTGCTCCCCCACGAAGGCACCGCCTGCCACGCAGGCAAAGCCGTTGCCCGTCAGCAGCTTGGACAGCTCCATGAGCGCATCGTCGAAATTTCGGTTGCCGAACAGCACCACCGGCACGGCGAACGCACCTTCGCCGTGCACCATGTCCCGCAGGTACGGCATCAGCAGATTCGGCACACGCCCGGCATAGGTGGGACAGCCCACCACCGCCACATCCCCTGCCGGGATCGTCACCTCCCGCTGCCGCGCCTCCGGCAGCGTATAGCTGTACGCTGCATATTCCGCGCCCAGCGCGTCCGCCAGACGGTGCGCGATACGCGTGACCGTCTTTTCCGTGGTGCCTGTGCCGCTGAAATATACCGCCCAAACCTTCCTGTTGCTCATATCGTCACCCTCCCGTGCGGGAACAGCCGCCCTGCGGCCGTCCGTTCTCGTTATATCTCGAAATCCTCCGGGGTCAGCTTCGCCGTATCCAGCTTCAGCGGACGCGGCGGCACGCGCCGCAGCGGGTCGTACTTGAACGCACCGCACCGATCCTCCGGTGCCACGATGCCCCGCTTGACGCAGGCGACCTTGTCCTCGCTGATACGGCTCCCCCGCTCGCAGTAGGCGCACCGGGGGTCAATGTCCTTGCGAAACAGCATACGGCTCACCTCACAGTGTATATAGCTTCACCGCGCCGTCCTCGGCGGTGGCACGGAGGTGCGTGATGGGATGCTCGAAAGCGTCGATGATCTGCGCCGCCATGGGATCCTCCAGCTCCTTCTGGAGCAGCCGCCGCAGATTGCGGGCACCGTAGGTCAGGGAATAGGATTTCTCCGCCAGATAGTCCACCAGCGCGTCGTCGTAGCTGAACGTATACCCCTTGTCGCCAAGGGAGGCTTTCAGCTCCTCCAGCATAATGCGGGCGATGCCCTCAAAATTCTCCCGGCTGAGGTGGTGGAAGCACACGATCTCGTCCACGCGGTTGAGGAACTCCGGCCGCAGGAAGTCCCGCAGAGCCTTCATCGCCCGCTCCTTCCCCTGGTCGTCGGCACTGCCGCCAAAGCCCACGGAGCCGGCGGACTTGTTGTCCGACCCGGCGTTGGAGGTCATAACGATGACGGTATTCTCAAAGTTCACCTTCCGCCCGTGGGCGTCGGTGATCTGCCCGTCGTCCAGAATTTGCAGCAGCACGTTCAGCACATCCGGGTGCGCCTTCTCGATCTCGTCGAACAGCACCACGGAATAGGGCTTGCGCCGGATCTTCTCCGTCAGCTGCCCCGCCTCGTCGTAGCCCACGTAGCCGGGAGGGCTGCCCACGATACGGGAGACGGAGTGCTTCTCCATAAACTCGGACATATCCAGCCGGATCAGAGACTCCGGCGCGTCGAACAGATCGTCCGCCAGCTGCTTCACCAGCTCCGTTTTGCCCACGCCGGTGGGACCCACGAAGATAAAGCTCACCGGCTTGTGCTTGGGGGAGATGCCCACCCGGTTGCGGCGGATGGCGGCGGACACGGCGGCGATGGCCTCGTCCTGCCCCACCACATGGGCGCGGAGCCGCTGATCCAGCTCCGCCAGACGCTTGAACTCCTCCTCTTTGATCTTGCTGGCGGGGATCTTCGTCCACATCTCGATCACGCGGGCGATGTTCTCCATGGTCAGCTCCGGCGCACCCTTCGCCTTGATGACGTTCAGCTCGTCCGTCACCCGCAGCTCCTGGCTGCGAAGCTCCGCAATGCGCTCATACCGCTGATCCAGCTCCTGCTCGGTGAACTGCTGCCCGTCGGCAGGCTGTGCGGACATAAGGCTCTCCCGTTCAAAGGTCAGGTTCGCCTGCTCCTGCTCCAGCTCCATCCGCCGGTTGATCTCCGGGTCGTGGAGGTTCCTGTCGGAGCACGCCTCATCGATCAGGTCGATGGCCTTGTCGGGCAGGTATCGGTCGGTGATATACCGCTCGGACAGCACCACCGCCTGCCGCAGCACCCCCTGGGGGATGGCGACGCCGTGGAACTCCTCATAGTAATGGGCGATACCCTGCAATATCTTCAGTGTGTCCGCCATATTCGGCTCGTTCACCGTCACCGGCTGGAACCGCCGCTCCAACGCCGTGTCCTTCTCGATGTGCTTCCGATACTCGTTGAAGGTGGTGGCACCGATGACCTGTATCTCGCCCCGGCTCAGGGCGGGCTTGAGGATATTGGCAGCGTTCATGCTGCCCTCTGCGTCCCCGGCACCCACGATGTTGTGCACCTCGTCGATGACGAGGATGATATTCCCCGCCTTGCGGATCTCCTCGATGAGTCCCTTCATGCGGCTCTCGAACTGTCCCCGGAACTGGGTGCCCGCCACCAGCGCGGTCAAATCAAGGAGATAGACCTCCTTGCCCCGCAGCTTGAAGGGCACCTGTCCCGCCGCGATGCGCTGCGCCAGCCCCTCGGCGATGGCGGTCTTGCCCACGCCCGGCTCACCGATAAGGCACGGGTTGTTCTTCTGCCGCCGGTTGAGGATCTGCACCACCCGCTCGATCTCCTCCTCCCGTCCGATGACGGCGTCCAGCTTGCCCTCCCGGGCGCGCTGGCTCAGGTTGATGCAGTAATTGTCCAGAAACTTCCGTTTCTTCTCCGTCTTGCGTCCGGCGGGCTGTCCGCCGCCTGCGCCGCCCACGGGAGGCGCAGGCTCGGCGGGCGTGTTGCCGCCGTTGTTGAAAAGCCGGTTCAAAAACGGGAACGTGGCGGTCTTGCCGCTCTCCTCGTCGTCCTCGCCGCCGTCGTCATTGACGGCGTCCAGCTCCTCCGCACCGCCGAAGGCCTGCATCATCTCACTGTTGATGTTCTCCAGATCCTCCGGCGTAATGCCCATGCGCTTCATCATGTCCTCCACCTGCGGCAGCCCCAGCTTGGCGGCGCATTGGAGGCACAGTCCCTCATTGACCATTTCGTTTTTCTCGTTCATCCGCGAGATAAACACCACGGCCACGTTTTTCTTACATTTGGAGCAAAGAGTCGGTTGCATGATTTTCCTCCGTTATCTCTTATAGAAAGCCATACCTGCAGTATGACCGTTTTTACAGTCTTGCGATCAGATCCATAGGGCTGTTCTGGGCGAAGAATTTCAACAGCACCGTTTTATTGACGATCTCCGGCGTAATGAAGATCTGCAATTTTTGCAGCACCCACACCGCCAGGAATACCAGCAGCGCGCCCTTCACCAGCCCCAGCACACCGCCCATCAGGGCGTTGATGCCGTGCACCACCGGCAGCTTCGTGAACAGATGCAGCGGCGACAGAGCCAGCCGCAGCACCAACAGCAGCAGCAGGAACGACACCAGATACACCACCGCATAGGCAGCCGAGCGCACCGCCGTGGACACCACGGCACTGAGCAGCGTCTCTCCCGCCTGCTGCGCCATCTCCGCCGCCCGCTCCACCATCTCCGACAGGGTATCCCCCTCGAAGCCGAACGCCGCCAGCATCTCGCCTGCGTCCTCCGTGTTGCCCTGCGCCGTCAGCCGCTGCTCCCACTTTTCCGTCAGCATCGGCTCCAGCCACTTGGCGGCGGGCTCGGCGAGCTTCCCGGCGATCCAACCTGCCAGCAGCAGAGCCGCCACCACCACCACGATCCGCGTCAGTGCCTGCACGAAGCCCTGCCGCCAGCCCATGACCAGTGCCAGCAGCAGCACCGCCGCCAGCGCAATGTCCACAAATATTCCAATACTTCCGTTCATACGCTCATACCTCACACACCGCGGTCTCCCGCGTCCTGTGTCTCACGGCAGGTACAGACTGGCAGCCATGCTGCCCGCAAGCACGGCGGAGCCGTCGCTCCGCATCAGTACCTCCCGCGCCTGACTGACCTCCTGCAGCTGCGCGCAGGGCTTCAGCTGTTTGTCATAGATGACCAGCTCCTCGCCGGTCAGCACCGCCACATACCGTCCCGCAGCGGACAAACTCGCCACCTCCGCGTCTATCTCCAGGGCGGCAAGCTCCTTACCCTCGCCGTTCACCGTGACGATCCGGTGCTGTGTGCCGGTGCGATAGCGTCCCAGCAGCACGGCGGCATAGCCGTCGTCGCTGACGCTGACCCGGCGCAGATAGTCCCCGCCGTAGTCGTAGGCCGCCGTCATCACGCCGTCACCGCTGAGGAAGCACAGCTGCTCCTCCGTCACGGCGCAGAAGCCGCTGCCTGCGGCGGTCAGATCGTAGACCACGCTGCCCCGCAGCGTGCATCTCCCCGCCTCCTTGTCGCTGTTCACCCGGTAGAACACCACGTAGCTGGCGAACACGCCGTTCTCCTGCCCCATGGTCACCGCCGCCAGCGTGCGGCTGTCGGCGGACAGCGCGGCGGTCATCACGAACCGATCCGACGAGCGGAAGGCGAACACCGCCTCCCCCTCCGCGTCGTATACCCGCACGGCGGCCTTGCAGCCGCTCTCGCCGCACACCACCGTCAGCCAGCCCTTCTGGTTCAGCGACGCATTGAGCACCTCTCCGGCGCAGTCCAGCTTATACACCAGCCCCTTGTCCGACAGGACGTACACCTCCGTGCCGCCCACGTCGTAGGCGACGGCGCGTCCGCCCCGCGACTGCAGGGACGGCGTCTGGAACTTCACCGCCTCGTCGTACAGCGTCCTGTTCTTCTCGTCCAGCACCGTCAGCTGGTGCATAGACACGGAGACAAGGCTCCCGTCCAGCGAGGCAAAGTGCCCCGACTGGTCGCTGTTGTAGCGGTACAGCTGGGCGCAGCCGTTCTCGTCCTTCACCGCCTTGGCATAGATGATGCTGCGGCGCAGACCGTCAAACCCGCTCCTGTCCAGCAGCACCGCCGCCGTCACTATCCCCGCCAGCACCGCCGCCACAGCCAGCAGCACCAGCAGCGGTCTGCGCCTCCGCTTGGCGACCCGCCGCGGCTTCTCCTCCTGGGGATTGCCCAGAGTGAACTCTTTCCAGTTGTTGGTGTTGTTATCCATTCAGCCGTTCATCCTCATACCACACGCGGGTCAGGTACAGCCCTCCCGGCGGCGCGGTCGGCCCCGCCAGCGTCCTGTTCCCGGAATCCAGTATCTCCGGTATATCCTCCGGCGTCAGCTTTCCCTCCGCCGCGTACAGCACCGTGCCGGTGATGGCACGTACCATATTATACAGAAATCCGTCCGCGCATACCTTCAGCTCCAGCAGCTCCCCGTTTCGCGTCACCCGGCAGTAGTGGATGGTACGCACGGTGCTCCGCACGTTGGTGCCCACGCTCCGCACGGCGGCAAAATCGTGGGTGCCCTCGAACATCCGCGCCGCCCTGTCCATCAGCTCCTCGTCCAGCCTTTTGGGATAGAAATACGCCCGGTGCACGTAAAAGGGATTCTTGATGCGGGAGTTGTAAATGCGGTAGGTATACTCCTTCTTGATGCACGAGCCGATGGCGTTGAAATCCTCCGCCACCTCGTAGGCAGCCTTCACCACGATGTCCTCCGGGATATGGGTGTTCACCGCGAAGGGCAGCCTTTCCACCGGTATCCGGGACTCCGTGCGGAAATTCGCCACGTAATGCTCCGCGTGTACGCCGGCGTCGGTGCGTCCGCAGCCGGTGACCTTGATGGACTCACCACAGACCATACTCAGCCCGCGCTCCAGCGTCTGCGCCACGGAGATCTCCGTTTTCTGCACCTGCCAGCCGTGGTAGGCGGTGCCGTTATACATCAATACCAGTGCGATATTCCGCAACCGCCCCGCCTCCCTGCTCTGTCAGAATCCAAATTTTTTCAGCACGATGATCCCCGCCGTCAGCACCACGAAGGCCGCCAGCACCAGCCAGTCGGACTTTTGGTAGCGCAGCACCCGCAGCGCGGTGCGTCCCTCGCCGCCGTGGTAGCAGCGGCACTCCATGGCGGTGGCAAGCTCGTCGGCGCGGCGGAACGCGCTGACGAACAGCGGCACCAGAATGGGCACCAACGCCTTGGCGCGCTGGAAGATGCTGCCCGTCTCGAAGTCCGCGCCGCGTGCCTTCTGCGCCGACATGATCTTGTCTGTCTCCTCAATAAGCGTGGGGATAAACCGCAGCGCAATGGACATCATCATCGCCAGCTCATGGATGGGCAAGCGCAGCTTCTTCAGCGGCGACAGCAAGCTCTCCATGCCGTCGGTCAGCGCGATGGGGCTGGTGGTGTACGTCATCAGGAACGTCCCCATGATCAGCAGCACGATACGCAGCACCATCTGCACGGCGGCAATAATGCCCTCCCACGTAATGTGGCGCAGCAGCCACAGCTCCGCCACCGGCGTACCGGCGGTGAAGAATAGGTTCATCACGGCGGTGAACGCCACCACGAAATACACAGGCTTCAGCCCTCGCGTCAGCGACTTGAAGGGCACCCCCGACACCAGCACCGACACCGTCAGCACCGCGATCATAATGCCGTAGGTCAGCACGCCCTTGGCGTTGAACAGCGCGACGATATACAGAATGACGCACAGCAGCTTCGTCCTCGGATCCAGCCGGTGTACCGGCGTATCCGCCGGGAAATACTGTCCTAACGTAATATCCTTCAGCATCCTCCGGCACCCCCCTTCAGCGTCAGCAGCTTCCGCTCCAACGCCTCCACGGTGTATACCGCCGTGTCTATGTCCATGCCCCGCGCCCGCAGCGCGGCGGCGATCTTCGTCACCTGCGGCACGTCCAGCCCCACCTGCTCCAGCTCGTGGGCGCGGGCAAACACCTTCTCCGGCGTGCCCTCCATATAGACCTGGCCGCCGGAGAGCACCACGATCCGATCCACGTTCCGTGCGATCTCCTCCATGCTGTGGCTCACCAGCACCACCGCCGCGCCCCTGGCGCGGTGGTACGCCTGTATCTGCGCCAGTATGGCGTCCCGTCCCTGGGGGTCAAGACCCGCCGTAGGCTCGTCCAGCACCAGCACCTTCGGCTCCATGGCGATAACGCCCGCGATAGCCACCCGCCGCTTCTGTCCGCCGGACAGCTCAAAGGGCGACTTCTCCAGCAGCTCCTCCCGCAGCCCCACAAAGGCGGCGGCGTCCCGCACCCGCCGGTCGATCTCCGCCTCGTCCAGCCCCATGTTCTTCGGGCCGAAGGCGATGTCCTTGTACACCGTCTCCTCGAACAGCTGGTACTCCGGGTACTGGAACACCAGTCCCACGGCGCAGCGCACCTCGCGTATTTTCTTCGGCTCTGCCCAGATGTCCTTCCCCGCCAGGAGGATACGCCCGGAGGTAGGCTGCAGCAGCCCGTTCAAATGCTGTATCAATGTGGATTTACCGGAGCCTGTATGCCCGATGATCCCCAAAAACTCCCCTGCGCCCACGGTCATGCTCAGTCCCTCCACGGCACTGCGCTGGAAGGGCGTGCCCTCCGAATAGGTGTGGGTCAGGTTCTCTATCTGTAAAATCGGTTCCAATGGTTACTTCCCTTCCGCTGCGCCCAATGCGCGGCAAATGGTATCGGCACACTCGTCCACCGTCAAGCTGTCCAGCGACACGTCCAGCCCCGCCTTTTGCAGTCTGTACAGCAGCTCCACCGTGTCGGGAGCCGCCAGCCCCAGCGCGTGAAGCTCGTCCACCTGTGCGAATACGTCTCTCGGCCGGCCGTCCATCGCCACCTGTCCGTCGTTCATCACGATCACCCGGTCGGCGCGCTCCGCCTCCGCCATGTGGTGGGTGATGAGCACCACCGTGATGCCCCTCTCCCGGTTCAGCCGCAGCACCGTGTCGATGACCTCCCGCCGTCCTGCGGGGTCCAGCATGGCTGTCGCCTCGTCCAGCACGATGCACTCCGGCTCCATCGCCAATATTCCGGCGATCGCCACCCGCTGCTTCTGTCCTCCGGACAGCAGATGGGGCGCGTGCTGGGCAAATTTCTCCATGCCCACCGCCGCTAACGCGTCGTCCACCCGGCGGCGGATCTCCGCCGTGGGCACGCCCAGATTCTCCGGGCCGAACGCCACGTCCTCCTCCACCACGTTGGCAACGATCTGGTTATCCGGGTTCTGGAACACCATACCCGTCCGCCGCCGTATCTCCAGCAGCAGCTTCTCATCCCGGGTGTCCATGCCGGCGACGTACACCGCGCCGCCGCAGGGCAGCAGCACCGCGTTCAAATGCTTGGCAAAGGTGGATTTCCCGCTGCCGTTGTGCCCCAGCACCACCGTAAAGCTGCCCTTCTCGATCTCCGTCGTCACGCCCCGCAGTGCCGGCGGGTTCGTCTCCCCCTCCGGTGCCGGGTACGTAAACGTCAGATCCTTTGTCTCTATCATCACTGCCATACGCCATTACTTCCGTTCTTATTTTACTCGGAGAACCATCTGCCGGTGGCACCGCAGGGCAGTGCCATCCCGCTCTCCGTACAGGGCAGACCCAGCTCGTCCCACGTGACCGTGCCGCCGAGCTTCCGCCCCACCAGCATTTGCAATATGTATCCCAGCACCGACGGAGCCAGCCCCGTGGTGTAGCTGTTCAGTATCACGAACAGCGGCTTGTCCGACAGCACGCGGGAGCACAGCTCCACGAAGGGATACAGGTTGTCCTCCAGCTTCCAGACCTCGCCGCCGGGTCCCCGCCCATAGCTGGGGGGGTCCATGATAATGGCGTCATACGTCTTTCCCCTGCGGATCTCCCGCTCCACGAATTTGGCGCAGTCGTCCACGATCCAGCGGATGGGAGCCTCCCCCAGCCCGGACAGCTTCGCGTTCTCCTTCGCCCACGACACCATGCCCTTGGCGGCGTCCACGTGGCACACGCTGGCACCCGCCTTGGCGCACGCCACCGTAGCCCCGCCCGTATAGGCGAAGAGATTCAGCACCTGGACGGGCCGTCCCGCGTTCCGTATCTTGTCCATGGCGAAATCCCAGTTTACCGCCTGCTCCGGGAACAGTCCCGTGTGCTTGAAATTCATGGGCTTCACCTGGAACGTCAGATCCCTGTAATGCACCTGCCAGCTTTCCGGCAGCTTACCCTTGTCCCAGTGACCGCCGCCGCTGGAGGAGCGGGAGTACCGTCCGGTGGCTCCCCGCCACAGCCGCGTACCCTTGTCCGTCTCCCAGATAGCCTGCGGGTCGGGGCGCACCAATATCTGCCGATCCCACCGCTCCAGCTTTTCGCCGCCGCCGCAGTCCAGCAGTTCGTAGTCCTTCCAATCCTTCGCGATCCACATAAAGGTGTGCCTCCCCATAATAAATCAGTTTATTATACAATAGAAGTCCTCTATCGTCAACGATACAA
>URXW01000047.1 GCA_900551995.1 uncultured Eubacteriales bacterium | reverse complement strand
ATAACGGCATTATTGCAGGCTGTCGAGAAAAGCCAGCGGCTTTTTCGACAGCCTGTGATGAACGGGCTTGAAAAAGCCCGTTCATCATTTTTCTGCTTTTTTCTGAAACATTTTCCGCCCCTGTGGTGTATGATATATGAAAGGTCTTTCACCCCCACAAAGGAGGATCCCCTATGACGGACGAACAGTTCACTCCGCTGGCGGAGCGATATATGGACACGGTGTTCCGCGTGGCGTACAGCTATCTGCGCTGCCGGGACGACGCCGACGATGTGACCCAAGACGTGCTGATACAGCTGTACAAAGAGGATAAGGCGTTCGAAAGCGACGCCCACATCAAGAATTGGCTCATTCGCGTCACGGTCAATCGCTGCAAAAACGTGCTCCGCGCCCCGTGGCACAGGACGGAGGATATTGCCGACTACGAGAACAGCCTGACCTTCGAGGAACCGCAGTGCCGGGAGCTGTTCGAAGCGGTGATGTCGCTGGACAGGCGGTATCGCCTGCCGGTGCTCCTGTACTACTACGAGGGCTATCGCCAGAGGGAGATCGCCGCTTTGCTGGGCGTGCCGGAGGAAACGGTACGCACAAGGCTGTCTCGCGCCAGAGACAAGCTGAAGCACATTTTATCGGAGGTGCCGCAGTATGCATGACAGAGAATTATTTGAAAAGACGTTTTCCGCGCTGCACGCCTCCCCGGACACACTGACGGAGGTAAGAAAAACCATGCAGAACGAGAAAAAGACCCGCCGCGCACTGGGCAAGGGTGCCGTGATCGCCATTGCCGCCGCGCTGACGCTGACCGTCGCCGTAGCCGGCGGCATCGTGACGCTCATCAAAGCCGACGTATCCCCCGCCGACAAGGTGGACGACACCACCCACCACGCGTTCACGGATGATCTGGACGCCACCACGCCCACCGTAGACGACGGCAAGGGTAACGCCGTGTCTGTTCCCGATATGGAACGTATTCCCGGCGACATGGCGACCACCCAACGGCTGGTCGGCAAGTATTTGTCCAAGTTGGACGCGGAAATGACGGTCGAGGGCAACACCATCCGCCTCGGCACACTCCTCATAGATGAAAGCGGCAGCGGTATGTTGACCTACTCGGTGGAGAATCCGGACGGCGTGAAGTATGCAGACGCAGGTTACGGCGAAGCCGTGGATATGTCCGCCGAGCCGTCCATGTGGCTGGGCAGTGCGCCCGACGCACAGGGCTACGGCGGTACCTGCATCAGCAGCAGATGCCATGTGGACGAGGATGCCAGCACCGATACCCGCCTGCAGGTGGTGCTCTATTTTGCAGCCGGCAAGACATTCCAGAAGGGTGATGATTTCTACTTCACCGTGTGCGACAGTGCTCGCCAACCCTACTCCATCTCCATCCAGCCCCAGACCTACGTGCCCGTCAAGACCATGACTGCCAAAAACGGCGAGATCGTGACGCTCTCTGCCCTGGGCATGACCATCGTAAATCCCGACCCCAGCCGCGAAATACACACTGACGAGGTGCTGGTCAACGCCAAGGACGGCAGCAGCTTCGCCGTGGAAAGCAGCAGCAAAAACCTGATGAACTGGGTCATCGGCTCCATTACCAGCAACGGTCAAGCTGCCTTTGAAAACTACACCTACGTGTTCAATCGACTGGTAGATGTGAACGAGGTCGGCTCTGTGACACTGACAGGCTATTACTACAATCTGGACGGCTCTGATAACGACACCGTATCCCTGACCTATCAGCCCTGACACGCAGAAAAAGAACCGCCTCCCGGCGGTTCTTTTTTCGCTTATATCACATAATTGTCCCCGCGGGGCATTTGCAGCAGATCCGCCAGCGTGATGCGGGAGAAATAGTCCTGCGTCAGCTTGTAAAACCCCTGCCACACGGTCAGCGTGCGGCACTCCCCCGCCCGCTCACACACCGGCGCGTCCGGCTGCAGGCAGGTGACCGGTGCCAGATCGCCCTCCGCCAGCTCCAGTATCTCCCATAGGGTGTAGTCCTCCGGCTCCCGCGTCAGACGATAGCCGCCGCCGATGCCGTGGACGCTCTCCACCAGACCGGCATTTTTCAGCGCAGGCATGAGCCGCTCAATATATTTCAGCGAGATGTCCTGCCGCGCCGCCACCGCCTTCATGGGGATGAATTCGCCGCTGCGGTGCTCCGCCAGATCCATCAGCACACGGATGGAATAGCGTCCCTTCGTGGAGATCATACGGTGCCCTCCTGTCAGAAAAAATACACGGGTCGGCGGACGACCCGTGTATTTAGTATACCACCAGCCCGGTAGGTTAGGCAAGTTTAATTTTCCTTCTCCCGCCTGCGGGCGCGGAGTGCCAGCACAATGCAGACGACGACCGTGACGGCGATGATCCCTCTCTGCACCTGCATCACGGGATCGTAGACGCTATAAAACGCCATCACCCGTTCCCCCGCCAGACTGGTATAGTCGCCGTGCGTGCTGCTCCAAGTGTTGGTTCTGGTCGTGATATATGCCAGTGCCGGCTGCCAGCAGAGGAGGAGGCAGACCGCCTCCGAGCACAGCGTCAGTCCCCAGCCGATAAACGCCGCCCGGCGGGTGGCTTTATCCTTGAGCAGCGGCTGCCGCGCTATAAGCGACCCCACGCCGTACAGCACCCCCAATGTCACCAGCAGGAGCAGCCAAACGGCGAACCGCTCTATCATCACCTGCGCCCAGCTCGCCTGATGGGCGTTGGGCAGCACCGTGCTCACCCATCCGCTCACAGCGTCCCACGAGGGTACGTCCCGCGCCAGCGCGTACACCCACGCGGCACCCAGCGGCACCAGCACCAGCAATCGGCGGCGCAGGATGTCCTTGCCATGGCAGGTGCTCCAGCCCAACCACAGACATATTGGAGAGGCCAGCAGAAACAGCCATGACCATGTTTTATACTGGAAGGCTGCCCATGCCGCCAGCAGCATCACCGCCACGCTGTACCCGACGCGGAACCGCAGACCGCTGCGGCGTTCCAGATACTCCCCCACCTCCGAGGAAGCGTCGCCGCAGGTACGGGGGCGCGTCTCCCCCGCCAGAATGTCGTCCGCCGTCACGCCGTACAGTGCCGCCAGCGACGGCAGGGCGGCGATGTCCGGCAGCCCTGCACCGGATTCCCACTTGCTGATGGTCTTGTTGGACACACCTAATATATCCGCCACCTGCTGCTGTGTCATGCCGCGCCCCCTGCGTAGGGACGCCAGATACGCTCCCACTTTCTCCACGTTCATGGCACCGACCTCCTTTTTCTGTTGGGCTTAGTATACCACGCGGCGGATTTTTGTCCATCCCCCTGTTGCGGAGTTTGTCTACGGAGCGTAGACAAAGCACTCTCCGGGAAAAAGTGGCGGTTTCCGCGAATTTTTTCTTGACACGGACGGTGCCCTATGGTAATATGTACAAGCTGACGATTTGAGCGGAGGGCGCACGCGGGTGTAGCACAATGGCCAGGGCACCAGCCTTCCAAGCTGGGGATGCGGGTTCGATTCCCGTCACCCGCTCCAACTTGACAGATACGCGCCAGTAGCTCAGTTGGATAGAGCAACTGCCTTCTAAGCAGTAGGCCAGGGGTTCGAGTCCCTTCTGGCGTGCCATTTTCTCCCTATGGGAGCCGTCAGCACCGTCCCGTGCGGATGTATATGCGGTGGGTGTAGCTCAGTTGGTTAGAGCACCGGATTGTGGTTCCGGGTGTCGAGGGTTCGAGTCCCTTTACCCACCCCACGAAAGAAATGAGGGATCGGGAGTGTCCCGGTCCCTCTTCCCTTTCCACACAGGGGTGTCGCCAAGTGGTAAGGCAAGGGACTTTGACTCCCTCATCCGCTGGTTCGAGTCCAGCCATCCCTGCCAGACTTTTTTGGATGATGCCATCCTTTTTATACGCAAGTGCATACGCTTCGTTAGCTCAGTAGGTAGAGCACCTGCCTTTTAAGCAGGGTGTCTGGGGTTCGAATCCCCAACGAGGCACCAAAAGAGAGCCACCCAAAGGGTGGCTCTCTTTTGGTGCAGCGATTTTGCTTCGCAAGGACGGGTCGAATTTTAATCCCCTCACGGGGTCAACCTCTCAATGGGGTGACCCCGTGGCTTTGCTTTATGGCAGACGCTCACCGTCTCCCCACCATTCCCAGCAGCGTCTCCCTGTCGTTGGGTGCGCCGTCCAGAACGGCGTTCAGGAGGAATTGCAGCGTGTCGCCCACCGCTTTGCCGCGGAGCCCGAGAGCCGTCAGGTCGCCGCCCTTTACTGCCAGCTCCCGCAGGGAAAAGCACTGCTGCTTGGTCAGCAGTGCGTCCAGAATATCCTCCGCCTGCCGGATGTCCGCCAGCCGGTGGCGGTCATCGGGGCTTTGGGCGGCGTTGTCCGCCCGCTTGACCTCCAGCAGCTGGCGGAAGGCGTCCTCCCCCAGCTGGGACACGGCGCGGGCGATGGCTTTCTCCGTCCGGGGGATGTCCCGGTCGTGCCAGCGCACCAGCGCGGCCACCCGCTGGGCGGTGCGGTTGTCCATACGCATCCGGCGGCAGACGGTCTCCGCCAGTTCCGCCGAAGCCTTGGGGTGCCCGTAGAAATGCCCCACGCCATCCTCACCGCAGGTGAAGCAGGCGACCTTGCCGAGATCGTGGAGCAGCATCGCCCAGCGCAGCGTCTTGTCCGCCGAGGCGGCTGCCACCGCGTGGGCGGTGTGCGCCCACACGTCGTAGATATGGTGGCGGTTCCGCTGGTCGAAGCCCACGCAGGGCGTGATCTCCGGGAGACACACCCCCAGCACGTCCGGGTAGTCCAGCAGCACCGGCAGGACGAACGCGCCGCACAGGAGCCGATCCAGCTCCGACAGAACGCGCTCCGGGGCGATATACGTCAGCAGCGACGCCTTTCTCCGCAGCGCAGCGGCGGTGACCGGTTCGATGGCGAAGCCCAGCACGGCGGCAAACCGCAGTGTCCGCAGAATACGCAGAGCGTCCTCCTCGAAGCGGCGTTCCGGGTCGCCCACACAGCGCAGGATGCCGTTTTGCAGATCCTCCCGCCCGCCGAACAGGTCGGTGATGTGTCCCCGCACGTCCATCGCCATGGCGTTCACCGTCAGATCCCGGCGGCACAGGTCGTCCTCCAGCGCATCGGAAAAGGTCACCGTGTCCGGGCGGCGGTGGTCGGTGTACGCGCCGTCGGCGCGGAAGGTGGTGACCTCAAGGGACATTCCCTCCGCCCGGACGGTGACGGTGCCGTGACGCAGCCCCGTGGGGATGGCGTAGCCGCCGAACAGGGCGAGCACCTGCTCCGGCCGGGCGGCGGTGGTCACGTCCCAGTCGGAGGGCACGCGCCCCAGCAGCGTGTCGCGGACGCAGCCGCCCACGGCGCAGGCGGCAAACCCCGCCCGCTCCAGCGTCTCCAGCACGTATTTTACCGGCTGCGGCACCATGCGCCCGCCCCCTTTCGTCGGCTCTCGCGCCCCGCCCGCATACTTCGGCAAAAAAGCCGGTTGCACCGACGGGGAAATCGTATTATAATAATACGGTAATTTTTTGACTCCTGTCAAGGAGGTATTGACAATGTTCCATCCTATCGAGGACTTTCATAAGTACATCGCACCCGGCAAGCGCGTACACCTTGCCGGTATCGGCGGCGTCAGTATGTGCGCGCTGGCGGAGGTATTGCAGGGCATGGGCGTGACGGTGCAGGGCTCGGACATGAGCGAGAGCGACACCGTGAAGCACCTGCGCTCCGTGGGCATCGAGGTGTCCGTCGGGCACTCCGCCGAGAATCTGAAAAACTGCGACGCGGTGATCCGCACCGCCGCCATCCACGACAGCAACCCGGAGATCGCCGGCGCCATCGCCCGCGGTATCCCTGTGTACGAGCGGGCGCAGGCGTGGGGTTCCATCATGCAGGGCTACCGCAACGCCCTGTGCGTCTCCGGCACCCACGGCAAGACCACCACCACGTCCATGGCGACTCATATCTTCATGGCGGCGCAGGCGGACCCCACGGTGATGATCGGCGGCACGCTGCCTCTGCTCCACTCCGGCTACCGGGTGGGCAAGGGGGACACCATCATTCTGGAGAGCTGCGAATACTGCAACTCCTTCCTGAATTTCTTCCCCACCGTGGCGGTGATCCTCAATGTCCACGCCGACCATCTGGACTTCTTCAAGGATCTGGCGGACATTGAGCACTCCTTCCACGACTTCGCCGCGCTGGTGCCCCAGCGGGGCTACATCATCGTCAACAGCGACGACGAGGGGGCGCGGGAATCGGTGCGGGGTCTCGACCACCCGGTGTTCACCTTCAGCGTGAAGGATCGCGGCGCGGACTGCTACGCCGACAACGTGTCCTTCTTCGACGGCTACGGCGACTTCGACGTGGTCATCGGCGGCGTGGTCTACGCCCACGTGTCGCTCCACGTCCCCGGCAGCCACAACATCTCCAACGCGCTGGCGGCGGCCGCCGCCGCCTATGTGCTGGGCATCCCCGGCGACGCCGTGACCTCCGGTCTGGCGTCCTTCACCGGCGCGGGACGGCGTTTCGAGCACAAGGGCACCTTCCGCGGCGCGGAGATCTACGACGACTACGCCCACCATCCCGACGAGGTGCAGGCTCTGCTGAACGCCGCCGCTTCCCTGCCCCACGAGCGGCTGATACTGGCGTTCCAGCCCCACACCTACACCCGCACCGCCGCGCTGTTCGACGACTTCGTCAGCGTGCTGCGGCAGGCTGACCGTGTGGTGCTGGCGGAGATCTACGCCGCACGGGAGAAAAACGATCTGGGCATCTCCTCCAAGGATCTTGCCGCCCAGATCCCCCACGCCGTATACTGCCCCACGCTGGAGCAGGTGGCGGATCAGCTGGAAAAGCTGGCGCAGCCCGGCGACCTTATCATCACCGTGGGCGCGGGCGACATCTACCGCGCCGGTGAAATGCTGCTGAAGCGAGGCGAAACGAAATGACCATATCCCCCGTATACCGCAACAGCCGCCCGGAGGGCGTGCTGCCGCCCCAGGAGGCGGCTGCCTTCGACCTGCTGGACAGTCTGCATATAGACTATGACCGGGTCAGCCACGAGGAGGCGTTCAACATGGAGCTATGCGCGGACATCGGCAGAGTGCTGGGCGTCAGCGTGTGCAAGAACCTGTTCCTCTGCAACCGGCAGAAAACCGCCTTCTATCTCCTGTGTATGCCCCCGGAAAAGCCCTTCCACACCAAGGATCTCAGCGCGCAGATCAACTCCTCCCGTCTGAGCTTCGCCCCGGAGGACGCCCTGTGGGAGCTGCTACAATGCCATCCCGGCTCCGCCACGGTGCTGGGTCTTGCCAACGACAGGGAACACCGGGTGCGCCTGCTTATGGATCGGGAGGTCTATGACGCGCCGTACTTCTCCTGCCACCCCTGTATCTGCACCAGTACGCTGAAGCTGAAAACCGCCGACGTGCTGGAAAAGCTGCTGCCCCACACCGGTCACGTGCCCACGGTGGTGGAGCTGTAAATCTCCGACTCCCGCGCCCGCCGTCCGGCGGGCGCAATTTTTTCGCACTTTTCACAAAAAGCACTTGAATCCGGGAACGTTTTCAGCTATACTTCCAGTATTCCCACCGCTGCGCGGCACTCCACTTTATGCCGCCCAGCGGCAAATGATAAGGAGGAATGACCGCTGTGGCTGGCGGTGCGGCAATGTGGAGACTTGCCGTAAGGCACCACGGGCTTCGCCCGGTGCGAGACCGTTCCCTGCAGAGGCAGAACGGTTACAGCCAAGACGTATGGCAAAGGTGATTTTGAAGGACATCAAGAAGATCTACCCCAACACCGAGAAGAAGAAAAAGGTCAAAAAGGGCGAGGAGCCGGAGAAGAAGAACCATTTGCAGATCACCGACGAGGGCGTGGTGGCTGTCCAGCAGTTCTCGCTGGAGATCGCCGACCGGGAGTTCATCGTGCTGGTGGGGCCCTCCGGCTGCGGCAAGTCCACCACCCTGCGGATGATCGCCGGTCTGGAGGACATCACCGCCGGCGAGCTGTGGATCGGCGACAAGCTGATGAACGACGTGGAGCCGAAGGATCGGGACATCGCCATGGTGTTCCAGAACTACGCCCTCTACCCCCACATGACCGTGTACGAGAACATGGCGTTCTCCCTGAAGCTGAAAAAGCTGCCCAAGGACGAGATCGACAGAAAGGTGCGGGAGGCCGCTGAGATTCTGGACATCACCCAGTACCTCGACCGCAAGCCCAAGGCACTCTCCGGCGGTCAGCGGCAGCGCGTGGCGATCGGCCGCGCCATCGTCCGCGACCCCGCCGTGTTCCTTATGGACGAGCCCCTGTCCAATCTGGACGCCAAGCTGCGTAACCAGATGCGCGCCGAGATCATCAAGCTGCGCCAGCGCATCAACACCACGTTTATCTACGTCACCCACGACCAGACGGAGGCGATGACGCTGGGTGACCGCATCGTCATTATGAAGGACGGCTTCATCCAGCAGATCGGCACGCCCCAGGAGGTCTTTGACCACCCCGCCAACCTGTTCGTGGCGGGCTTCATCGGCACACCCCAGATGAACCTCTTCGATGCGCGGCTGGTGAAAAACGGCGACGGTAAGTACGCCGTGTCCATCGACGGGCTCAACGTGGTGCTCTCCGACGAGAAGCAGGCGCGGCTCCACGCCAAGGACGTGCCGGAGCAGGACATCGTGCTGGGCGTCCGCCCCGACCACATCATGCTCTGCGCCGACGGCGTCAAGGGCACCGTGGACGTCAGCGAGCTGATGGGCTCCTCCGTGCACCTCCACATCTCCACCCACGGCCATGACGTGGTGGTCATCGTGCCCACCAACGGCAACGCCGCCCACTTCCCCATGGGCAGCGAGGTCAACCTCATCTTCGGCGGCAACGTGGCGCACGTGTTCAGCAAGGAGACAGAGCAGAATCTGGAGTGGTGACACCAAAGGTATAAAAAGAGACCGGCGAAGCCGATCTCTTTTTATCTGTCATTCCGAGCCAGTGACCGAAGTCACTGGCTCGGGAATCCGTCCCCCAACAAAAAAAGAAATCCCTTTCGGGATTTCTTTTTTTTGCTCTCAAGATTTCTTCTTACTCACGTAGACCATCCCGGTCAGAGACAGCACCGCACTCACGGCATACACTCCCACGCCTGCATCGAAGGTCTTGGGTGCGTTGATCTTTCCCTCGTCCTCCGTGGCGGTCGTGGTCTTGTGATAGGTGCGGCGCGTTTCCTCTAACGTCGGATACTTGTGCTCCGGCAGAAGCGGTGTGCCATTAGAATTAAATCGATAATTACCGCCAGCAGCAGTGATTTCATTAAAGAAATCCTCAGTTTTCATATATGCAAGGGTCTTTGCCGTACCAGCTTCCGTATACTTACTGCAAGCGGAAACATTTTCCGTTTCAATGAAATAATTGTTCTCAAAAGCCGGTGTATCAGAAGAAACACCGCCTGCAATACCACCCAAACGCTTGTAAGGTGTAGTAGCAGTATATTGGGATAAATCCACTTCACCAGCGAAATAACAATGTCTGATTTCCGTGCCAGCTCCAACTGCGCCTGCAATGCCGCCGAAATCCGTAGTTCCATTGCCAAGAGGAACCATTTTTCCGGTGGAATAACAATTTATGACCTTTGCGCTCCCAATCAGCTGTCCAACAATTCCGCCGGTGTGGGGTGTCCAAGAGGTCATATCGCCCGTATTGGCGCAATACTGTACGGTACTGTTTTCCGCAAGACCTACGATACCGCCCATCCAAAATTGGGTTGTATCCTTTGTTATTGTAAAGTTACCTTTGTTCTGGCAATATTCAATCGTGCTATTGATTGCGTAGCCACACAGTGCCACGGTACCGTTAATATATTTGTCTGTATCTGTGAACGAGACATCCGAAACGCAGTCAGAAATTTTGCTGTCTGCTGCAACGCCCGCAATCGTACCAAAAAGGGTATAGTTAGCATTAGAAACATCAACTTTTCCCTGAACGGTCAATCCAGAGACTTCCGCACCATAAATCTCACTGAAGAATCCGAAAGACGGATACTCTGCTTTTCCGTAGTTTTCGGAAAAATCTAAATTGGAAATCGTATGCCCGTTTCCGTAAAATTTGC
>URXW01000046.1 GCA_900551995.1 uncultured Eubacteriales bacterium | reverse complement strand
AACTATTCTGTTCCCTTTGAATACATCAAGCAAAAGGTAGATGTCCGGCTCACCAGAGCCACGGTAGAGGTTTTCTACGGTGGAAACCGGATCTGTTCACATCCTAGGCTTTACGGACGGTTTAGCCAGTACTACCAACAGACCGGCGTGGCCAGCACAAGGCTGGACATCACACACCCGTATAACCGGTGCGGCGCAACGGTGGCGAACATCCTATCCAATCCTGTGTACCTTGGTCACACGCTGAATATGCAGAGCAGCACCCTGTCCTACAAGAACAAGCAGATATTCCACCGTCCGCCGGAGGAACAGGTGTTGGTGAAGAACACCCATGAGGCCATCATCGACCAAGAGCTATGGGACACAGTACAGCGCATTCGGGAGCACAAGCACCGTCCGCCAAAGCAGATGGATGCGCCGGGGCTGTTCGCTGGATTAGTCTACTGTGCCCAGCCACGGATAGATTTAATAGTTACTTCAACGCCGTGATTTGCTTGGCTTGTTTTTCCGGCGGCGGTATTGTGAACTGTGCCGATCTGTGATATACTTCATTACATGATTGATAAAAATATGAAAAAGCGGCGTGGGCAGGCATATTGTCCGCTCTGCACGAGGGGGTGGGAACATACTATGAAAGAATGGGAAATCAGAACCGCCGGGGAGGTCTCGTGCGGCAGTAAAACGAAGCAGGCCTATGAGCTGATCAAGCAGAAGATACTGATGCTGGAATTTGCACCGGGACAGCCGCTCCGAGAGCTGGAGCTCAGCGAGCAGTTTTCCATGAGCCGGACGCCTATCCGTGCGGCCATCGAACGGCTGGTGGCGGATTGCTTTGTTGAGGAGACGGCAGGTAAGCGCACCATCGTGTCCGGCGTGTCGGTGGACGGCTTCATCGAGCTATATGAGATCCGAGAAGCACTGGAGATGCTGTGCGTCTCGTTGGCAGCGTATGCCTGGCAGGATCACAGAGAGATAGAGCAGGCGCGGGAGCTGATACAGCGTCAGTTTGAACTGGCAGGGCAGACGCCGGTGGACTCTCGGGCTGTACAGGAGGTGGATCGCGCTTTTCACCGGGTGCTGGCTCATATGTCCGGCAACAAGCTGCTGGAACGGGAAACGGTGTGGATCTATGATCTGTGCCTGCGATATATTTTCTACTCTATGCACTTGAACTGGTCCACTCGCATTGCTCAGGAACACAAGGACATCATTGACGCCGTTGAACGTCGAGACAGCCATCTGGCTCAGGCTCATGTACGCAATCACCTGTCAAAGGTGAAGGACGCGGTGCTCATGGGTCTTGCAAAGGGCTTTGATCCCTCCGTGGAGCTTCAGAACGCCCAGGAAGGCTACACCATCCGCCCCCACACGGAGCGGGCAGACTGAGTATACCCACACAAAGAGCACCCCGTCGGATCCTGCGGGATCTGACGGGGTGCTCTTTGTGTGTCAAGGGCCGGCGAAAGAATGGTGGGGGGGAGGTAAGGGTCAGGGAAAGAAACGCCGGCCAGCGAATCATAGCTCTTGGTCGATCTGCCGCAGAATGGACACAGCCTTTTGCAGCACGTCCATGGAGGAGGCATACGACAGACGTACATATCCCTCGCCGTTGCGGCCGAAGGCGGTGCCGGGGATGGTGGCCAGCCGGTACTTGTCAATGGCGTAGGCGCAGAACTCGTCGGCGGTCATGCCCGTCTTTTTGATGTTCATGAAGATATAGAAGGCACCCTCCGGCTTTTTGCAGCTGAAGTGCTGCAGCTTGTTGATCTCCTCCACCAGATAGTCGCGGCGGTGCTTGAACTCCTGCCGCATCCGTTCAATGGAGCCGTCCTCCTCCAGTAGACCGGTCACACCGGCATACTGCACGAAGGTAGTGGCTCCGGCGGTCATGTAGAAGGACAGTCGGTTCATGGGCTCGATCATGTACTCCGGTGCGGCGATGTAGCCCAGACGCCAGCCAGTCATGGCCATGCTCTTGGAGAAGCCGTTGAGCACGATAGAGCGTTCCTTCATGCCCGGCAGGGAGGCGATGCTCACCAGCTCCTGCTGCTCATCGTATACAAAGCGGTCATAGATCTCGTCGCTGAGCACCAGCAGATCATGCTCCTTGGCGATGGCGGCGATGGCCTCCAATGAGACGCGGCTCAGCACACCGCCAGTGGGGTTGCTGGGAGAGACAATGACCAGCATCTTTGTCTTATCGGTAATGAGAGAGCGAATCTGCTCCACGTCGACCTGATAGTTGTTCTCCTCCAGCAAGTCATATTTTTTGATGACGGCACCTGCGATACTGGGAATCTCGGAGTACGTCAGATACACGGGATCGGGCACCAGCACCTCGTCGCCGGGATTCAGCGTGCTCAGCAGTGCCACGAACATACCCTGCGCCACGCCGGTGGTAACAGAGATCTCGGCGGGCGTGTAGTGCAGATCGTTTTCCTTGGATAGCTTCTGGCAGATAGCCTCCTTCAGCTCCTCGATGCCGGAACCGTCGGTGTAGCGGGTCTTGCCCTCGTCCAGTGCCCGCTTGCAGGCGTCTATAATGTACTGAGGCGTGTCGAAGTCAGGCTGTCCCAGAGTCAGACCGGTGACGGAGATGCCCTGCGCCGCCAACTCGGCACATTTGCTGAACACCACGCGAGTGCCGGACGTATGCAGGTTCTCCAGCCTGTGTGCCTGTTTGAATTCCATAAAATGCTCCTCCTTTATCTGCTTGCTGCTTTGCAGCCCTTGTTACTTCTGGACGTTGTTGCCGCCGGGGACGAATACACACTGGTCATAATTGCCGGTGAAATAGTTGCGAATATCGGCGCAGCACTGAAGCCGTCCGTCACGCGCGGATTCTTGAGAATAGAAGGCCACATGGGGCGTCAGGATCACGTTGTCGCGGTTGGCCAGCGGGTGGGTATTCAGGTCGGGATACTCGTCGGTGAGCACATCCAGATAGGCGTAGGAGATCTTGCCGCTGTCAATGGCGTCGATCATCTCCTGCTCCACCACGACGCCGCCGCGGGCGGAGTTGATGAATACCAGATGGTCGGGGATCTCGTCGAATAGCTCCTTGCCGATGAGGTGCTCTGTGCCGTTGACCAGCGGCACGTGCAGGCTGATGTAGTCGCACTCGCGGAAAAGCGTTTTCATATCCACCATGGTGACGCCGTACTGGTCGCCGATGGACTGGTCGATGTAGGGATCTGCCGCCAAAATACGCACGTTGAAGCCGGACAGGTTCTTGGCTACCAGTCGCGCGATCTGACCGAAGCCCGCCAATCCCACTGTCTCGGCGTTGAAACGGTGGATGTCAGGGCATACGGAGTAGTCCCACTTCTTGTCTCGCCGCACACTGCGGTCATAGGCGAACAGCCGCTTGTTGTGGGCTAAAATACAGGCGGTAACGTAGTCCGCCACGTCGATGGAAAAGGCACTTCGCAGATGTGTGACGGAGATGCCGCGAGCTTTGGCGGCCTCTAAATCCACATAATTGTATCCCATGCTCTTGCAGGCGATGAGCTTCAGATTGGGCAGCGCGTTGATGACCCGGGCGGTCAACGGCTCGAAGATACCCATGACGGCGTCGGCGTCCTGACAATACTGGATAATGTCCTCCTCGGTGGAGCATACATGCTCCTCCACCTCGCATACGCCCTCGAGTGCCTTGCGCTCCAGTTCGATGCCGTCATTATAGTGAAACATGCGCACAGCTTTATACATACCAAAACCCTCCGGAACAATAAATTGGATACAATGATTATAGTGGCTGCATACAAAATCGTCAAGCTGTAAAAAGCGACATATGGCAAAAGCAAGGATAGAAATAGAGCAATATTCTAAAGAAATAAATCGACAAAAATTTGATATATTAATTGTTTCAGCAATTTTTTAACGTAAAATTGGGAAAGAAGTGGGCGATAAGGTTTTGTCAGATGCACAAAAAGAGACGAGATGTTTTGTGCCAAACGACAAAATTGCAGAAACAATATTGCATACAATTGTCGGGGGTGCTATAATGACCGCAATGACAGGTCTGTGCCATTGAGGAGGTACGTATGAAGCAAAAGACTGATCTAATATTAAAAAACGGTGCAATATACACCATGGTGTGCGAAAACAGCGTGGTGGAAGCACTGGCCGTTCATAACGGTAAGATTGTATACACTGGAACGACAGAGGAGGTGCTGGCTCACTGCGAAGCCTCGCAGGTTGTGGATTTGCAGGGAAAGACCGTGCTTCCGGGTATGGGCGATTCCCACCTCCACTTCTTTGCCTACTGCCAGACCCACACCACGGTGGATCTGGGCGGCTGCACCAGCAAGGCTGAGGTCATCGGCAAGCTGGCGGCGCGGGCGGCGGAAACGCCCAAGGGTCAGTGGATCAAGGGCTCCAATTTTGATGAGTCCAAGTGGGATGCTGACAACGACCATCTGCCCACCAAGGCGGATCTGGATATGGTCAGCCTTGACCACCCGGTGATGATGAAGCGGGTGTGCCTGCACACCGCCGTGGCCAACACCGCCGCTCTGGCTGCTGCCGGCATCGGCAGGGGCTACACCTTTGGCCCCGGCGGTCTGGTGGAGCTGGATGAGGACGGTGTGCCCAACGGCATCCTGCGGGAGCAGGCGACTAAGATCTTCGACGAGCTGATCCCTGACCCCGCCAAGATCCCGGAGGTCAAAGAGAAGATCATGCGAGAGGCATTGGAGGAGGCGTCCAGTCAAGGTCTGACCACCATCCACACCTACGCCGCAGAGATATGGAAGTACACGGAGGATCCGGAGGACTACCTTTGCTTGGATCGAAAGGGTCAGCTGCCCCTGCGCGTGGTAATCTATCTGGATACCTTCTACCGCAAGCCCTATCTGACCCGCCGCGAGATGGACGACCCTTATCACAAGGTGTGCTACGGCGGCCACAAGGTTTTTTCCGACGGCTCGCTTGGCTCCCGTTCCGCCAAGCTGCTGGCACCGTACAGCGATGACCCGGAGACGGACGGCATTTTGGTGCAGAGCCAGCAGGAGCTGAACGACCATGTGCTGAAGGCGTATGAGATGGGGCTTCAGCCCGCCATCCACTGCATCGGCGACAAAGGGCTGGACTGCGTACTGACGGCTATCGAGTATACGCTGGAAAAGAGCCGTCAGCACGGCATGACCGCACAGGAGCAGGCGGATCGCGATCCCTTCCGCATCATCCACGCCCAGATGGCCACAGACGATATGATCCGCCGCATGCAGAAACTGCCGGTGGTGCTGGATCTCCAGCCGGTCTTTCTGGAGACGGATATGCACTGGGCCGTGGAGCGCATCGGCTCTGAGCGTGCCGCATACAGCTACCGCTGGGAGACGTACCGCAAGGCGGGGCTGGTGCTGACCGGCGGCTCCGACTGCCCCGTGGAGCCGTTCTCCCCGTGGCTGAACATCTATACCGCCGTGACACGCAAGGACTTCAACCGTTATCCCGACGGCGGCTATCAGCCGCAGGAGAAGATGAGCGTCTACGATGCCGTGTGTATGTTTACTAAGAATTTGCACTATGCCGCTGGCCACGATGCGGTGCTGGGCACACTGGAGCCCGGTAAGTTCGCAGATATGGTGGTCATAGACCGCGATATTTTCAGAATACCCGCCGATGAGATCATGGATATTCAGGTGGAAAAGACCTATCTGGCCGGACGGGAAGTATACAGTAAAAGCGAAATAAGGAGATAACAGATGAAACTGGACTGTTTTGAAGAGGTGAAACGCCTGACCTCGGAGTTGGTGGCCATCCCCAGCATCAACAAGGAGGTGCACGGCGAGACGGCCGTGGCTCGTTATGTGTACGATTACTATATGGGTCTGCCCTATTTTCGGGCGCACCCGGAGCAGGTGCTGTGCTTCCAGACGAAGGATGACTTTGTGGAGCGTCACTCCACCATGGCGTACGTCAAGGGAACCAAGGGTACCTCCAACCGCACCGTGATCCTCATCGGTCATATCGACACCGTAGGCGTGGACGATTTCGGCACCATCCGGGAGTATGCCTTCAGAACGGAGGAGCTGCCCGAAAAGCTGAAGGAGACGTTTTCCCTGTCGCCGGAGGTGTTGGCGGACATCGAATCCGGCGAGTTCATGTTTGGCCGCGGTGCGCTGGATATGAAGTCCGGCGTGGCTGGTCATATGTACCTGCTGAAGTACTTCTCCGAGCACCCCGAGGAGCTGGACGGCAATCTGATCCAAATTGCCGAGTGCGACGAGGAGGACAACTCCCACGGCATCATCACCGCCATTGACTACCTGCTGGAGCTGAAGAAAAAAGAGGGCTTCGAGTACATCGCCTGCATCAACGCCGACTACTCCACCAACTATATGCCCGGCGACGAGAACCGCTATATCTACTACGGCAGCATTGGCAAGCTGCTGCCCTGTTTCGTCGCACTGGGCAAGGAGTCCCACGTTGGCTCCGCCTTTAACGCCTTTGACCCCAACCTGCTGATTGCCGAGGTCACCCGCCGTATGTCCCTGAATACCGACCTGTGCGATGTGGCGCAGGGTGAGGTCACTATCCCGCCCATCTCTCTGAAGCAGGCGGATACCAAGGAGGGCTACACGGTGCAGACCGCACTGACCGCTTTCTCCTACTACAACTTCTTCACCCATGGCATGAGCCCCGATGTGGTGCTGGAAAAGAGCCGTCAAGTAGGCGTGGAGGCATTCGACAGCGTGGTGTCCTATCTGAACCGGCAGTATGAGAAGTACTGCGCCCTCAGCGGTGTGCCCTACACGAAGCTGCCTTGGAAGACCCGAGTGTACACGTGGAAGGAATTCTACGCTGAGGCCGCCGCGCAGCACGGGCAGCCCTTCCGGGATGCCATCGCTGCCTTTGCCGAAAAGCTGCAGCGTGAACAGCCTGCTATGGATCTGCGCTACTTCAGCCTTGCCGTGACAGAGGAGGTCTGGAAGTGGTACGAGGACAAGTCCCCTGCGCTGGTGCTGTTCTTTGGCTCTGTTTTCAGTGCCCGTATAGAGATGACCGGCAAAACCGCCAAGGAACGCGCACTGCTGGACGCAGTGGAGGGCGCGGTCGAGAAGATCCGTCCCGAAGCGCAGCGGCAGATCAAAACGCGTATGTTCTACCCCTACATCTCCGACTCCAGCTTCATGGCTCTGTGCGACACCAGGGAGTCCTTCGATGCCGTGGCGGAGAACATGCCCGCTTGGAAGGTCAAGTACTTCCACGATGTGGACAAGATCATGGAGATCAACGTCCCTGTGGTGAATATCGGGGCCTTCGGCCGGGACGGGCATATGCTCACCGAGCGGGTAGACATGGTGCAGACCTTCCGAAACGTGCCCAATATCACCTGTGAGGCGATCTTGTCCATGCTCAGTTGACAGTCGATACCCATGTACAACGGGCGTGACCCGATGATATAATTGCAGCACAACGAGAGATATATAATGAGGAACGGAGGAAAAAACGTGAACAGCAAAGCCAAAGGCGTCGTTGCCCTGATCCTTGCCGTTGCCGTTCTGGCCAACGTCGGCATCTTCGCCAAAATGTCTTACAACAAGACGCACACCGCACAAGAGACCATCGTTTTCCGCGTAGGCGACACCGTTGCATCCGACCACCCTATTTCCCAAGCGTTATACATCTTCGAGGAGGAGCTGGAGCGCATCTCCAACGGACGTTTCGATGTCCGTGTGTACATCAACTCTGCACTGGGCGGAGACCGGCAGCAGACCGAGAGCGTCGTCCTTGGCTACCTGCAGGGTAACACACCGCCGACATCTGTGCTGGCGGGCTTTGACACCCGTTTCATGGTGGTGGATCTGCCCTTTGTGTTCAAGAGCGGCGAGGCGGCCATGAAGACGCTGAACGGTGATTTGGGCGAGGAGCTGAACCCCATTCTGAACGACCTGGGGCTGCACGCCATGGGTTGGACAGAATCCGGCTACCGCCACATTACCACCAACAACATTGAAGCCACCACGCCTGCGGCACTGAAGGGTCTGTCCATCCGCACGCAGGAGAATCCCATCCACATGGCGTCCTTCCAGGCGTGGGGAGCCAGCCCTACACCTATGGCGTTCTCTGAGTTGTTCACCGCTCTGCAGCAGGGTGCCGTAGACGCCGAGGAGAACCCCTTGGCTGTGATCACCGCCAACCGACTGTATGAGGTGCAGAACACCGTGACTCTCACCGGTCACTTCTACACCGCCGGTATCTTCAACATCAACAAGGACTTCTATGAATCACTGGAGGGACAGGATAAGGAGTGGTTCGACGAGGCGTCCGCTCACTTTGTGGAGAACCTGACCCAGCTGATCCGCGATGCGCAGGAGGGCTACATCCAGCTGCTGAAGGACAACGGCATCAATGTGGTGGAGGTCACCTCCGAGCAGAAGGATGCCTTCATCGAGTCCGCCGCCTCCGTGTATGATCTGTTCATCGAGAAGTACGGCGGTACGCAGGAGCTGATCGACCTGGCCATGAAGTACAACGACGACTTTTAAGGAGAGGTGAGCGAAATGACAGTCTGGAAATTCATTGAAAAGAACTTCGAAAAGTGGTTCCTCATCATCTCTCTGGTGGCCATGGTACTCATCACCTTCATGCAGGTGGTGCTGCGTTGGTTCGACGCCGCCACCGTTTGGGCGGAGGAGCTGTCCCGCTACATCATGCTCTATCAGGTTTGGATCGGCGCGTCCTACGCCGTCCGTGAGGATGCACACATTCGTATCACCGCGCTGATCGGTAAGCTCGCCGGTAATAAGCGCAGGGTGTCCGAAACGGTGGTACTGGCACTTTGGCTCATCTTCGCACTGTGGCTCACTGTGGAGGGCGTCATGTTGGTCAAGGAGATCGCCATCATGGGTCAGGTATCTTCCGCCATGCGCATCCCCATGACCATCCCCTATGCCTCTGTGCCCATTGGCGGTGCGCTTATGAGCGTCCGGCTGGTGCAGAAACTGATCCAGGATATGAAAAACGACCCGCGGGAAGAAACGAAGGAGGAGGTAGCCTGATATGTTAGCCATTCTGCTTATCTGCCTGGTCGTATTCGGAGCGATCAGTCTGCCTATTGGCATCGCTATGGGCATGGCGACCATGCTTTGCTTGGTATTTGCCACCAACATCGATCCTATCATGGTGGCGCAGAACGCCTTCGCCGGTATCGACAGCTTTTCCCTGATGGCCATTCCCTTCTTCATGCTCGCCGGCAACTTCATGCGCTATGGCGGCATCTCCAAGCGTCTGCTGGATCTGGCTGATAACATCGTCGGCTTCTTCACCGGCGGTCTGGGTGCCATCACCACCTTTACCGCCATGTTCTACGCCGCCATCTCCGGCTCCGGTCCCGCCACCGTGTCCGCCATCGGCTCCTTTATGATCCCTGAGATGGAGGAGAAGGGCTACGATAAGGGCTATGCCACGGCACTGTCCGCGGCAGCCGGCACCATCGGCGTCATCATTCCGCCGTCCATTCCCTTTGTCATCTACGGCGTGGCCACCGGCACCTCCATCGGCGATATGTTCAAGGCCGGCGTCATCCCCGGACTCCTCATGGGCGTTGCTCTGATGATATACAACTGGGCAACCAGTAAGAAGTACGGCTGGAAGGGCAACGGCCGCCGGTTCAACTTCAAGGCACTGGGCAAGTCCTTCATCGACTCCTTCTGGGCTATTCTCAGCCCCGTCATCATCCTCGGCGGTATCTATGGCGGTTACTTTACCCCTACCGAGGCAGCCGCGGTTTCCTGCGTGTACACCTTCATCATCGGTACCTTTGTGTACAAGGAGATCCACTGGAAGGAATTCGTGGACTGTATGAAGGACACCGTTGTGATTGCCGGTGCCACCTCCTTCATTGTGGGTATGTCCACCAGCTTCGCCTACGTTATGACGCTGGAGCAGGTGCCTGAGACGCTGTCCGCCTTCATTCTGGGTATCAGCAATAACAAGACCATCATCCTGCTTCTGATGAACATATTCCTGCTGGTGGTTGGCATGTTTATGGACAACATCTCCAGCTGTACCATCCTGGCTCCCATCCTGCTGCCGGTGGCGGTGGCACTGGGTGTCAATCCCGTCCACTTTGGTATCGTTATGACCATGAACCTGGCCGTCGGCTTTATCACCCCGCCCTACGGCGTCAATCTGTTCGTGGGCTCCTCTGTGGCGCATATTCCGTTTGAACGGATCGTCAAGTGGATCTGGCCGTTTATCGGTGTCATCATCGCGGTATTGCTGCTGACCACCTATATCCCCCAGCTGTCTCTGCTGCTGGTATAAGCGCGGCACACCTATCCCTCAATATTACCGTGGGCTGCGGCGATGTGAACCGCTGCCCTGCAAAACGCCGGAAACCGCAACGGTTTCTGGCGTTTTGTTTGCGCCTTGGCTCGCTCGTTATCCCGGAATCCTGCAAACATCCGGTACATAGGGCGATGGGAGAGGTTGACGAGGGGCGGACGCGAGACTATAATGGGGGAGGTCGGGCGCGCAGGGGAACTTCACGGGATGATGTTTTCCAGTGTTCCGGTTAGCTTTACGATGAACACGTATTTATTTCCTGCAAAGAAACACAAGAAAATCGTTAGAATATGCGTAAATCAAGGCGGAAAATGAAGCGCGCTTCATGGGAGGATGCTCTCAAGGAGCTTATTATGCTGCTTGTGGCACAAAATTTGTCGGAAACGGAGGTCTTTACTCGTGGAACTGTACAAATCGGTGATAAGGCGGTACCTGTCGGAATATGCGCGCTCCCTGCGGGAAAAGCGCGGCTTGACGCAGGCGGAGATGGCGGAACGGCTCCACATCACGGAACGCGCATACAGCGATTTGGAACGAGGTGTGTACTGCTTCTCCACCGTGCCATTGGTATCGCTCCTGCTTATGCTGAAGAGCGACGAATTCGAAGAGTTTATAGAACCGCTGCGCGGCGAGATCGCAAAGCTGGAGGCGGGAGAGGTGGCATAAGGGCTGCCGCTGATATTGGTTCCGACCGTGCGGCGTAGGTCTATTGGATGAATATGGGGGGAAATGACCGCGCGCGGCAGCAGCCGCGACAGGGGGAATACCGCACGGAGATCGGAGAAAGCACAGGGTATGGGGCGACTGCCTCCGCCCTGTGCTTTTGCGTTTGCAGCGAAGTGACGGAATTGCAGTTCTGAATCAAAATTTAGCGTGAAAACCGATGCAGCACGGGTTGGGACTTGCCCGAAGATTTCCTCCATACGGGTGTTTGTTCTGTGGTTCAATCTCGAAAAACTCAACACAGTTACAAAAATTGTGAAAATACTTGCCTTTTAGCCCGCGTTGGGGTATACTATTTAGGAATCCGTAGCGGAATTTTTATTTGCCTAAATCAGATACGTAATGATAATTCCGTAGTAATTTCGCGGGGGGGGGTAAACCTCACTATGACTTTAGCAAAAGACAAGCCGCAATTTGATTTGAAGCACGTGTTTG
>URXW01000045.1 GCA_900551995.1 uncultured Eubacteriales bacterium | reverse complement strand
GTCTACACCCGCAACCAGCTGCTGGACGAGGTCTGGGGCTTCGACTACTTCGGCGACAGCCGCACCGTGGACGTCCACATCAAGCGTCTGCGGGAGAAGATCGAAAACGTCTCCGACCAGTGGGAGCTGAAGACCGTCTGGGGCGTGGGCTACAAGTTTGAAGTGAAGTAAGCCATGCGCGACAGGATCAAACGTATTACCGGCAGCCTCTACTGGCGGCAGTTCGTGCTCACCGCCGGTATGGTGCTGCTGACCATGGCACTGCTGGGCGTGTCCTTCTACGCCCTGAGCTATAACTACACCGTCTCGGAAAAGCGTCAGGAGATGCGCGACCGCGCCCTGCTGGTGGCGCAGCTGTCCGTGGACTACTTCACCGCCGGCGACGACGCGGAGCGGGCGCAGGAGGATGCCCTGCGCTCCCTTGCCAGCGTGGCTTCCCGCGTCACGGATGTCAACTTTCTCATCTGCAACACCGACGGTGCCGTTCTCCTGACCACCGACCCCTCTCTGGGGGGCAAGAGCCTCACCGTCCCCGCCGACATTACCCAGACGGTGCTCACCGGCGAGCGTCTGTATGAGGGGCGCACCACGGCGGGCATCTATGAAAAGAAGCAGTTCGTGGTGGGCGTCCCCATGACCGACGGCGAGGGTACCACCCTGGGACTGGTGCTGGCGGTGATGAACAGCGCGGAGCTGACCCAGATGTGGCGTTCCTTCATCGCCCTGTTCTTTATGACCAGTGCCATCATCCTTGTGATGGCGTTCGTGGTCAGCTTCCTGACCTCCATGCGCCAGATACAGCCCCTCACCGAGATGGTCAAGGCGACCCGCGCCTACGCCGGCGGCGACTTTGACGTGCGTATGCAGGAGACGGGGGACTGCGGCGAGATCGGCGAGCTGGCGGCAGCGTTCAACGCCATGGCGGACTCCCTACAGGAGACGGAGCGTCAACGCCGCGACTTCATCGCCAACGTCTCCCACGAGCTGAAAACCCCCATGACCACCATCGCCGGCTACACCGACGGTATTCTGGACGGCACCATCCCCCCGGAGAAGGAGCGGCAGTACCTGCAGATCATCTCCGATGAGAGCCGCCGCCTCAGCCGCCTGGTTCGCCGTATGCTGGACATCTCCCAGATCCAGAATCAGGAGATGAAAAAGGAGGAGTTCGACCTGTGCGAATCCGCCCGTATCGCCCTGCTGTCCATGGAGCGCAAGATCACGGATCGCGGTCTGGACGTGGACGCGGAGATCCCGGAGGACTCCGTCATGGTGCAGGGGGATCGCGACCTGATCACCCAGGTCATTTACAACCTGCTGGAAAACGCCGCCAAATTCGCCACCCCCGGCTCCCAGCTGTATCTGGGGCTGACGGTCAACGGCGAGAAGGCGTATGTCACCGTCCGCAACGCGGGCAACACCATCCCCGCCGAGGAGATCCCGCTCCTGTTCGAGCGTTTCCACAAATCGGATAAATCCCGCAGCGAGGACAAGGACGGCTACGGCCTTGGGCTTTACATCGTCAAGACCATTCTGGCGCAGCACAAGGAGCAGATCACCGTCACCAGCGAAAACGGCTTTACCGCCTTCACCTTCACAATGCAGATGGCGCGCTGAGCGTCACGAGAGGTTACGATATGCAGCAAGATAACAGAGACGGCCTGACCCCCACCCCGCCGCAGGAGCCGCAGGAGGTGGTCAGCTGGTACGTTCGCCCGGACGATGCCCGCGAGGTGCAGGACTGCTACGTGCAGCCCCGCCCCATGCCCGCCGGGGCCATGCCCCCCGTCCGCCCGCCCCAAAAGCCCCGCAGCCGCCGCGGCCTGTGGATATTTCTGGCGGCGATGGCGGTGCTGGTGGGCGTGGTGGTGGGCGCGGCGATTGTCTCCGCCCTGCGCGGCGACGGCGGCGACGAGTACCACTACGACGGCGACCACGATGCCAGCAGCATCGTGGACATCTTCGGCAGCGACATTCCCACCATTCCCCGCGGCGATACCGACCCGGCGATGCGCTTCTACTGCGAGAATATCTCCGGCAGCAAGCTGACCATCCGGCAGGTCTACGCCCAGGTGAACCCCGCCACCGTCCTTGTGGTGGCGGAGGTAGGGGAGAAGGCGAGCATCGGCACCGGCGTCATTCTCACGGAGGATGGCTACATCGTCACCAACGCCCACGTGATCACCAAGGGCAAGACCGCCTTTGTGGTGCTGGCGGACGGCAGGGACTACGATGTGGAGCTGATCGGCTACGACAGCACCGAGGATCTGGCGGTGCTGAAGGCGGTGGACGCATCGGATCTCCCCACTGCGCCGCTGGGCAACAGCGACGAGTGCTGGGTGGGCGACACGGTCTACGCCATCGGCAACCCCTTGGGCGTGGAGCTGCGGGGCACTCTCACCGAGGGCATCATCTCCGCCATCGACCGGCAGGTGACGCTGGAGGGTCGCGTTATGACGCTGCTCCAGACCACCGCCGCGCTGAATAACGGCAACTCCGGCGGTCCCCTCATCAACGAGTACGGACAGGTGGTCGGCATCAACACGCTGAAAATGAGCCGCAGCGATTCCATGGGCAGCGAGACGGCGACTGTGGAGGGGCTGGGCTTCGCCGTGCCCTCCGGCAAGGTCGTCTCCGTCATCAACGACATCGTGGCGACGGGGGCCTACCACGGTATGCCCTCCATCGGCGTCTACGTCATGGTGCAGGAGCAGCCCGACGGCACCACCCACCCGGTCATCGACTCCGTCACCGAGAACTACGGCGCGGAGGCGGCGGGACTGCTTCCCGGCGACGTGATCCTCTGCGCCGACGGCGTGCCGGTCTACACCAACGACGACCTGCTCTCCGCCCGCCGTACCCATATCGCGGGGGAGACCATCGTCCTCACCGTCCAGCGGGACGGCGACGTGTTCGATGCGGAGGTAGTCCTCTACCCTGTGGAGGGCTGACCCTTTACCCTATAAAAATGCCGTTATTTTCGTGCCGCAAAGCGGCACAAAAATACTCGCTTCGCTCCACGCACGCCTTGCAGAGCAAGGCTTAGCGCGGCATTTGATCCGATTCGAGGCGGGCTTTGCCCCCTCGAGCTCCCCCTGTAATGCGGAAGGACTGCACACGCCGGGGAATTTATCGACAAGCAGCAGCGGCAAGGGGTTTCCCTTGCCGCTGGTTTTTTGCGCCGCCGATTTTCGCCGCGTCACCGGCAAAATGCGACTACGCTTCGGAATATTCCTGCCGAATTATACCCTTCGTTGTCACATTTTGCCCTTTTCTGCCCGCCACAGCTGCCGCAGGCTCCCCGCCGCCGCCAGCAGGAGATACACCCCGAAGGGGCGGCGCAGTACCTCCGTGTCCACGGCGGCGGCGATGACCGCGCCTACCGCCGCCGCGCCCATGCCCCACGGCACGGCGCGGCGCAGCACCGCCGTGTCCAGCAGCCCGTTCCGCCGGTGTACGATCACGCCCATGGCGGCCGTGGGCAGGAAATACAGCAGGTTCACCGCCGCCGCCTGCCCTTGGGGCACGTCCAGCAGCAGCGTCATCACCAACAGCAACAGCGTCCCGCCGCCGATACCCCAGCTGGACAGTATCCCCGCGCCGAACCCCACCGCCAGCGGCAGCAGCCATTCCCTCACAGCAGATACCTCACGCCGCCGTACAGCAGGAACACCGCGAACAGCCCCCGCAGCCACTCCACGCGGACGCACCGGAACAGCCCTCCGCCTACCAGTCCGCCCGCAAGCCCGCCGGCGAGATACGGCAGCGCGCCCACGAAGTCAAAGGGCTGCCCCAGCAGATACACCGCCGCGGACACGGCGCACAGGGGCAGGATCACCGCCACACACGTGGCGAAGCCGCGCTTACCCTCCACGCGGCACCATCGGTTCAGCAGCGGCAGCAGCACCATGCCGCCGCCCCCGCCGAACAGCCCGTTCACCAGTCCCGCCGCCGCCCCGGCGGCGGCATATTTCGTCTGCGCCCTCATGTGCTCCACCTCCTATGTACCGCCCGGAGGGCGGCCGCGGTCAGCACTTCCGATAGCTCTGGCAGTCGGTGCACTGGTCCATGGAGGGATTGCTCTCGTGGGTGCCCACCTGAATGGCGGTCAGCCCGCAGTTGTCCACGTCCTTGCAGTGGTGGGCGCAGTTGGTCACGGTGCACTTGATGGACGCGTTGGGGGTGCAGGCGCACCCCTCGTTGGTACAAGCTCTGTTCATGGTGATCCTCCCGTAAAGAATAAAAGTCAGGCAGAAGCCTGACTTTATTCTTACCCGCAGAGGGCGGAAATATTCTTTTTTATATGCCCAGCAGCGCGGAGGCGAAGCTGAAATAAATGAGCAGGCTGGTGGCGTCCACAACGGTGGAGATAAACGGACTGGCCATCACCGCCGGGTCAAGCCCCACCTTCTCCGCCAGCAGCGGCAGGGAGCAGCCCACGCACTTGGCAAAGACCACCACGAACAGGATGGTCAGGCACACCACGAGACACACCATGGGCGTCACCGCCCCGTTGCCCAGCAGCAGTCTGTCCACCAGCAGCATTTTCAGGAAGTTTGCCCCGGCAAGACACACGCCGCACAGCAGCGACACCCGCAGCTCCTTCCACAGCACCTTGAACACGTCGGAAAAATCCACCTCGTCCAGACTCAGCGCACGGATCACCGCCACGCTGGCCTGTGTGCCGGAGTTACCGCCGGTGCCGGACAGCATGGGGATATAGGCATTCAGCACCAGACATGCCGCCAGCGCGTTTTCGTAGTGGTTCAGTATCATTCCCGTGAACGTGGCGGACAGCATCAGCACCATCAGCCACGGCAGTCTCGCCCTCCACGTGGCGAACACGCCGGAGCGGAGATACGGCTTGTCCGAGGGCAGCATAGCCGCCATCTTCTCGAAGTCCTCCGTCGTCTCCTCCTCGATAACGTCCATAGCGTCATCGACGGTGACGATACCCACCAGCCGCTTTTCCAGATCCACAATGGGCATGGCGAGGAAGTCGTACTTGCTCAGAGCCTGCGCCACGTCCTCCTTATCGTCCGTGGTCTTGGCCCACACCACGTCCGGGTCCATGATCTCTTCAATAAGGTCGTCCTCGTCCGCCAGCAGCAGATCCCGGACGGACAGCACGCCCAGCAGATGCCGGGTGGGATCGGTGACGTACAGGATATTGATGGTCTCCAGCTCGCCGCCGATACGGCGGATCCGCTTAAAGGCGTCCGCCACCGTCATGTCCTTCTTCAGGGACAGGAACTCCATGTTCATAATGGAGCCGGCGGAGTCCTCCGGATACTTGAGTATTTCGTTGATGGATTTCCGCATCTCCGGCTTCGCTTTATCGAGGATACGGATGACCACGCTGGCGGGCATCTCCTCCACGATATTCACCGCGTCGTCCAGATACAGCTCGTCCAGCACCTCGGTCAGCTCCGTGTTGGAAAACCCGTTGATGAGCATTTCCTGACTCTCCGGCTCCAGCTCCACGAACACCTCCGCCGCCGTCTCCTTGGGCAGCAGGCGGTACAGCAGGGGCATCTGCTCCTGCTTCCCCTCCTCCAAGAGCAGCGCGATGTCCGCCGGCTCCATGGGCAGGAACAGGTCGCGCAGCTCCGCGTACCGCTTCTCCTGCGCCAGCTGGTCTATCCGTTCCTTATATTGCTCCAGCTCCTCCTGAAAGTCTATCAAACCCGTTCCCTCCTCTCTGAAAAAACACGCAGCAGGCGGTGATCAGCCTGCTGCGTACTGCAAGGCGCGCCAACGCGCCCTTTCTTTGCAACCGTTACAAGCTTTAGCATCGCGGGGCGGTGAAACTGCGTTAGATACCACCTTGCTTTCGATGGCACCTGCTCAAACCCTCTCATGGTGTCTCCACCACTTCGCGGCAGCAGTCCGTATCCCTCGCGGTAGCCTTACCTACCGGACTCTATTCAACGCAATCTATGTTATGCCAAAATTCCCGGTCTGTCAAGGCGTTTCACCGTCATTTTTACCATTTTTCTTTTCGCCGCCTTTATAGATACACCTGCACGTTGTCCAGCGTCTGCAAATGGGACTTCAGCTCCTCCAAAAACCGCAACGCCTGGGGCGGCAGCGGCTCTCCCGCTCTGGTCACCAGATAGTTCACCCGATCCGGCGGCGGCGCGGTGAACCGGCATACCCTCGCGCTCTTTCCCACCCGCGACGCGGCGGCGATGGCGGGGGCGGCGACCCACCGTCCCTCCGTGGGCGGCAGGAAATCCGCCGCCTGCAAGGTGTCGGCGTACAGCAGGGGCCGCGCCCCGGAGCCGAACCACCGGTCGTGCCACCGTATGAAATCCGGGTCCCACGTCACCAGCAGCTCCTCCGCCACGTCCAACGCCGCCGGGTCCACCTCGTCGGGATACCGGCTGTCCGGGGGCGACAGCAGCAGGAACGGCTCCCGGAACACGGGGCGCACCGTCAGCCGGTCGTCGAACACCGTGTTGCTGTCGATAAAGGCGAAATCCAGCTCATGCCGCAGCAGCGACTGCGCCGTGTCCGCGTCCCGCATGGTGTGTATCCACAGGGACACCGGCAGCCGCAGGGACAAAAACCGCTTGTACACCGGCGGCAGTATGTACTGGTTGGTGGTGTACGTGGCGGCGATCCGCAGATACGCCCGCTGCTCCAGCTCCGCCAGCGACTCCGTCTCCGCCAGCAGCTGCTGCCACCGCTGTGCCAGCGTCAGAAACTTCTGTCCCGCCGCCGTCAGCGTAATGCGCCGCTGCCCCTTGCCCCGGAGGAAAAGCGGCGTGCCCACCCGCTCCTCCAACGCCCGTATACGCATGGACAGCGTGGGCTGGGTGATGAACAGCGACTCCGCCGCCGCCGTCATGGTGCCGTGGTGTACCACCGCCCAGAACGTCTCGATGTCCAGATTTGTCATAACGCCCGCCTCCGTAAAATATAAATATCTTTTTATATTTTATACGAAAACATTCAATTTTACAAGCCGTATTTTCTGTGCTATCATAAGAACGTATTCAGGGAACCGCCTAATTTCCTCTGATACACCATAAATTTTGATTCTTTCTTTCTTCCTATTTCCCCTATTTCTCCCCCAAACCCGAATCAAGAGGACAGGCTTTCCCAGCCTGTCCTCTCGGGCTTTTCCGGGGGGATTTTTTGCTATGCTTTTGCATAGCAAAAAATAAGAAATGTGCCATTTCCTCGCCCCTGCGGGGCAACCGAAAATGATGCACAAAAACTTCATGCACCGGCATTTTCGCACTTCCGTGGTGCAGCATTCCTGCATGAAGTTTCTTCATATCTTTCCCACCACCCCGCCGTGGGATACTCTGAAAAATACCTTGTGACACGCCGCGCTTTGTGGTATACTGTATAGTCGATAAATCGCGGTTTTGCCGCCGCGGGGGAGGGGAGACGCATGGGTCTGCACGATGGGCACCGCCAGCGGGTGAAACGCCGCTTTCTGGCGTTGGGAGCCGAGGGCATGGACGACCACCAGCTCTTGGAGCTGCTGCTGTTTTACGCCGTCCCCCGGCAGGACACCAACGAGACGGCGCACCGCCTTTTGAAGCATTTCGGCTCCCTCCAGAATGTGCTCCACGCCTCCCCGGAGGAGTTGACCGCCGTGGAGGGCGTGGGCGAAAACGCCGCCCTGCTCCTCCGCCTCACCGGCGACGTGTCGCTTCGCGCCCGCTGCTCCGCGCTGCCCCAGAAGATACTCAACTCCCCGGATCGCACCGGAGCCTACTTCATGGAGCTGCTGGCGGGGGAGAAGAAGGAGCTTCTCTATCAGGTCTGCCTTGACGGGAAGGGCAAGCTGCTCACCTGCCGCTGCATCAGCCGCGGCAGCGTGGCGTCCTCTCCCGTGCAGGTGCGTCAGGTGGTGGAGAACGCCCTCTACGCCGGAGCCCACGCCATCCTTCTGGCGCACAACCACCCCAGCGGCGTGGCTCTGCCCTCCCAGCAGGACGTGCTGACCACCCGCCAGATACAGGAGGCTCTCGCCCCGCTGAACATCCGTCTGGCGGATCACATCGTGGTGGCGGATAACGACTACGTCTCCATGGCGGAGAGCGGACTTTTGCAGAAATAACAGGAGGACACCATGCCTGATTTCAAAGTTGTCTCCCCCTACCAGCCCGCCGGCGACCAGCCCCAGGCCATCGACAAGCTGGCGCAGGGCTTGGAAAACGGGCTTCGCGCCCAAGTGCTCAAGGGCGTCACCGGCTCCGGCAAGACCTATACCATGGCGAAGGTCATCGAGCGTGTGAACCGCCCCACGCTGGTGCTGGCGCACAACAAGACGCTGGCGGCGCAGCTGTGCGAGGAGTTCCGCGAGTTCTTCCCCCATAACGCCGTGGAGTATTTCGTCTCCTACTACGACTACTACCAGCCGGAGGCATACGTGCCCCAGACGGACACCTATATCGAAAAGGACGCCTCCACCAACGAGGAGATCGACCGCCTGCGCCTCAGTGCCACCTGCGCCCTGCTGGAGCGGCGGGACGTGATCGTGGTGGCGTCCGTCAGCTGTATCTACGGCCTCGGCGAGCCGGACGACTTCGCCCGCATGATGATCTCTCTCCGGGCGGGCATGACCATGGAGCGGGACGAGCTGCTCCGCCGTCTGGTGGAGGATCGCTACGAGCGCAACGACGTGGCGTTCCAGCGCAACGTGTTCCGCGTCCGGGGCGACACCGTGGAGCTGTACCCCGCCTATTACAAGGATCGCGCCCTCCGCGTGGAGTTCTTCGGCGACGAGATCGAGCGCATCACCGAGTTCCACCCCGTCACCGGCGCGGCGATAAAGCAGCTGAACCACGTGGCGGTCTATCCCGCCAGCCACTACGTCACCCCCAAGGACAAGCTGGAGCGCGCCGCTCAGGAGATCGAGCGTGAGCTGGCGGAGCGGAAAAAGTGGTTCGAGGACAACGGCAAGCTCATCGAGGCGCAGCGCATCGACCAGCGCACCCGCTACGACGTGGAGATGATGCGGACGCTGGGCTACTGCTCCGGCATCGAGAACTATTCCCGCGTCATCTCCCAGCGGCCCGTGGGCAGCGCGCCCATGACGCTGCTGGACTTCTTCCCGGAGGACTTTGTCCTCTTCGTGGACGAGAGCCACGTGACGCTGCCCCAGGTGCGCGCCATGTACAACGGCGACCACGCCCGCAAGCAGAGCCTGGTGGACTACGGCTTCCGCCTGCCCTGCGCCTTTGACAACCGCCCCTTGAAATTCGAGGAATTTGAGCAACGCTACTCTCAGGCGGTGTACGTCTCCGCCACCCCCGGCGACTTTGAAAAGCAGCAGGCGGATCAGATCGTGGAGCAGGTCATCCGCCCCACGGGACTGCTGGACCCGAGGGTAGAGGTGCGCCCCGTCCTCGGGCAGATCGACGACCTTGTGGCGGAGATCCACGCACGGGAGCAGCGGAACGAGCGCGTCCTCGTCACCACCCTCACCAAGAAGATGGCGGAGGATCTCACCGCCCACTTCCGTGGCCTCGCCATCCGCGTGCGCTATATGCACGCCGACGTCTCCGCGCTGGAGCGCATGGAGATCATCCGCGACCTGCGCTTAGGGGAATTTGACGTGCTGGTGGGCATCAACCTTCTCCGTGAGGGTCTTGACTTGCCGGAGGTCTCTCTGGTGGCGATCCTGGACGCGGACAAGGAGGGCTTCCTCCGCAGCGAAACGAGCCTGATCCAGACCATCGGGCGCGCCGCCCGAAACGCCGAGGGATTGGTCATCCTCTACGCCGACGCCGTCACCCCCTCCATGCGCTCGGCGATGGACGAGACGGAACGCCGCCGCAAGCTGCAAGACGACTTCAACCGCGCCCACCACATCGTACCCCAGACCATCCGCAAGGGCGTCCGGGAGATGGTGGAGATCAGCCACACCGCCGAGGAGGCGTCCCGCCTGTCCAAAAAGAAGCTCTCCGCCCGGGAGAGGGCGGATACCATCGCCCGTCTGGAAAAGGAGATGAAGGAGGCGAGCCGTATGCTGGAGTTTGAGTACGCCGCCCTCCTCCGCGACCAGATCATCGCCCTCCGGGGCGAGGAATAGACCCGCGCAGAAGCCCTTTTCCCCGCCCCGCACCGGCGGGCGCAAATACCAACATCGGAAAACCGTAAAAGCAAGGTAACCGCCATGAAAAAGTACATCTCCTACCTCTACGTCATTTTCAGTGCCGTCTGCTGGGGCTGCATCGGCTTCTCCAACCGCCTCCTCACCTCCGTGGGCTTGGAGCTGGGCAACCGCGTCTTTATCCGCAACTTCGGCACACTTCTTGTGTTCACCGTGGTGTTCGGACTGTTCCACCGTCAGGTGTTCCGCATCCAGCTGAAGCACCTGCCCATCTTCCTCTGCTCCGGACTGATCAGCATACTGGCTCTGAGCCTTGTGTACTTCCAGTGTCAGACCATGTGCTCCCTGTCGGTGGCGGCGGTGCTCCTCTATCTGGCACCCTCCTTCGTGGTGCTCTTCAGCGCGCTTTTGTGGAAAACGCCCCTCACCGCCCGCAAGCTCATCGCCCTCGTGGTGTCCCTGCTGGGCTGCATCATGGTCAGCGGCGTGCTGGGCGGCAATATGACCGCCTCCTGGGCGGGCATCGGACTGGGCGTCCTCTCCGGACTGACCTACGCCAGCTACACCGTCTTTGCCCACTACGGCCTCGCCCACTACGAAAGCTATACCATGATCTACTGGACGTTCCTTGTGGCGGGACTTGGCTCTATTTTCTTCGCCGACTTCAAAACGCTCCCGCTGGCGTTTTCCAGCCCGCGGGGCGTCTTGGGCTGCTTCTGCGTGGTGGTGATCTCCACCGCGCTGCCCTACCTCTACTACACCAAGGGACTGGAGGGCGTGGAGAGCGGCCGCGCCTCCATCATCACCAATATCGAGCCTGTGATGGAGACGCTGGTGGGCGTGTTCGTATTCAAGGAAGCCCTTACCGTCTGGACGGTGCTGGGCGTGGCGTGCGTGTTCGGCTGCGTCATCCTTCTGGCGCGTGAGGGCGGCAATAAGACCGCTGAAAAGGAGTGACCCCTATGGCAAAGAGCAAGGAGGAAAAAACCAACGTCATGCGGACGCTGGAGCAGAAAAAGCTCCCCTACACCGCCCACACCTACGACCCCGCCGGGTCCATCGACGGCGTGTCCGTGGCGCAGACGCTGGGGCAGCTGCCGGAGCGCGTGTTCAAAACGCTGGTAACAAAGGGCGCGTCCGGGGCATACTACGTGTTCGACATCCCCGTGGCGGAGAATCTCGACTTGAAAAAAGCGGCAAAGGCGGTGGGGGAGAAGTCCGTGGCGATGCTGCCCCAGAAGGAGCTGCTGCCCCTGACGGGCTACGTCCACGGCGGCTGTAGCCCCGTGGGCATGAAAAAGCAATTCCCCACTGTGTTCCACGAGACGGTGCTCCTGTATGATACCGTCTGCGTCAGCGCAGGCAAGATCGGCTTTCAGGTGGAATGCCGCCCCGGCGACCTCGTCGCCCTGCTGCGGGCAAAAACAGCGGATATTATCGTGTAAAGAGGAACACCATGCAAACTGAAATTTTCATCAAGGGCGCACGCGAAAACAATCTGAAGAATATCGACGTCTCCATCCCACGGGACAAGCTGGTGGTGCTCACCGGGCTGTCCGGCAGCGGCAAATCCTCTCTGGCGTTCGACACCATCTACGCCGAGGGACAACGCCGCTACGTGGAGAGTCTCTCCTCCTACGCCCGTATGTTCTTAGGGCAGATGGACAAGCCCGACGTGGACTATATCGAGGGGCTTTCCCCCGCCATCGCCATCGACCAGAAAACCACCTCCAAGAACCCCCGCTCCACCGTGGGCACGGTGACGGAGATCTACGACTACCTG
>URXW01000044.1 GCA_900551995.1 uncultured Eubacteriales bacterium | reverse complement strand
GCTGGGGTGCCCGCATGGGCGATAAGAAGCTGGTGGACACCATGATCAAGGACGGTCTGTGGGACGCGTATAACAACTACCACATGGGCACCACCGCCGAGAATATCAACGACATCTGGGGCATCACCCGTGCCGAGCAGGACGCTTTCGCCGCCGCCTCCCAGCAGAAGGCGTGCGCCGCCCGCGATTCCGGCCGCTTTGACGATGAGATCGTCCCCGTGATGGTCAAGGTCAAGAAGGACATGGTCCCCTTCGCCAAGGACGAGTATCCCAAGGAGGGCGTCACCGCCGAGGGTATCGCCAAGCTGAAGGGCGCGTTCCCCGTGGGTCCCGAGTCCCCCAATCCCCAGGTGGTCAACACCTTCGAGATCACCGGCGCACAGGATGCCGCTGACAAGGGTACCCAGCGCGTCACCGCCGCCAACGCCTCCGGTATCAATGACGGTGCTGCCGCCATCGTGCTGGCGTCCGGCGAGGCTGTGGAGAAATACGGTCTGAAGCCCATGGCGAAGCTGATCGGCTGGGGTCAGGGCGGCGTGGATCCCAAGATCATGGGCGTCGGTCCCGTGGTGGCTTCCCGCAACGCCATGAAGAAGGCCGGCGTGACCATCGACGACATCGATCTGGTGGAGGCGAACGAGGCGTTTGCCGCCCAGTCCATCGCCGTGGCGCGTGAGCTGCACTTCGACATGAGCAAGGTCAACGTCAACGGCGGTGCCATCGCCCTCGGTCACCCCGTGGGTGCCTCCGGTGCCCGTATCATCGTCACCCTGCTCCACGAGATGCAGAAGCGTCCCGAGGCGAAGAAGGGTCTTGCCACCCTGTGCATCGGCGGCGGCATGGGCACCGCAGTGGTGTTCGAGAAGTGCTGAACCGACAGCCCTTCCCCCGCAGAGCTTGACTAAACAAAAAAAGAACCGCCATCGGCGGTTCTTTTTTTGTTTAGTCTCCGTCCCTTCGGCTCTTTTCCATCGCCGATGCCACAAAGCCGCGAAACAGCGGGTGCGGCCGGTCGGGACGGCTCTTGAACTCCGGGTGGAACTGGCACCCCACGAACCACGGGTGCTCCGGCACCTCCACGATCTCCACCAGCTGCCCGTCCGGCGACGTACCGGCGACCCGCAGCCCCGCCGCCTCCAGCGCGGGGCGGAACACGTTGCTGCACTCGTACCGATGGCGGTGCCGCTCCCAGACCTCCGCCGCGCCGTAGACCTCCCGTGCGCGGGAGCCGTCCGCCAGCACACAGGGATACTTCCCCAGCCGCATGGTGCCGCCCTTGGCGGTAACGCCCACCTGATCGGGCATCAGGTCGATGACCGGGTGCGCGGTGGTGCCGTCGAACTCCGCGCTGTGGGCGTCCGCCCACCCGGCGACGTGCCGCGCAAACTCGATCACCGCGATCTGCATCCCCAGACAGATCCCCAGATACGGGATACCCCGCTCTCTGGCGTACTGCGCCGCCAGCACCATGCCCTCAATGCCCCGGTCGCCGAAGCCTCCGGGCACCAGAATGCCGCTGCACCCCGCCAGCACTTCGCCGATGTTCTCCGCCGTCAGACGCTGGGAATCCACCCACCGTATGTCCACCTGCGCGCCGCAGGCGGTCCCCGCGTGGAACAGGGACTCCGCCACGCTGAGATACGCGTCGTGCAGCTCCGTGTACTTGCCCACCAGCGCGACGGTCACGTGACGCTGGGCGGCGGCGTGGATCTGCGCCACCATGCTGCGCCACTCCGCCATATCCGGCGCGCCTTCGCCAAGCCCCAGCCTGCGGCACACCACCCGGCACAGTCCCTCTTTTTCCAGCAGCAGCGGCACCTCGTACAGTGTGGAGGCCGTCACGTTGGGGATAACACATTCCTCACCCACGTTGCAGAACAGCGCAATTTTTCGCCGTATGTCGTCGGGCAGGGGACTGTCCGTGCGGCACACCAGCACGTCCGGCTGTATGCCCACACTCAGCAGCTCCTTCACGGAATGCTGCGTGGGCTTGCTCTTCAGCTCCCCGCTGCCGGGGATGGACACCACCAGCGGCACGTGGATGTACAGCACGTTCTCCCGTCCCCGCTCTGCCGCCACCTGCCGTATGGCCTCCAGATAGGGCTGGCTCTCAATGTCCCCCACGGTGCCGCCGATCTCCGCGATGACCACGTCCGTCTCCCCATCGTCCATGGCGTAGAGGTGCCGCTTGATCTCGTCGGTCACATGGGGGATGATCTGCACCGTGCCGCCCAGATAGCCCCCCTGCCGCTCCCGGTTCAGCACCGCCCAGAAAACCTTCCCGGAGGACACGGAGCACTCGCCGCTCAGCGGCACATCCACAAATCGCTCGTAGTGCCCCAGATCCAGATCCGTCTCCGCGCCGTCGTCGGTGACGAACACCTCCCCGTGCTGATAGGGGCTCATGGTGCCCGGATCTACGTTCAGATACGGGTCAAACTTCTGGTTCCGCACCCGCAGACCGCACTGCTTCAGCAGCCGCCCCAGCGAGGCGGCGCAAATGCCCTTTCCCAGCCCGGACACCACGCCGCCCGTCACGAAAATATACTTCATCCCGCCATCTCCCACTCTAAAAAAATATGCTCCGATGGTACACCTCTCCGCCCCGCCTGTCAACGGTGCAAAACGTAGATATTTCCCGCCTTCTCTCGTATAATATGGAGAAATTGCGTAGAATTGTTGCAAAAAACGAAATTTACTCTTGCATTACCGCCCCGGCGGTGGTATGGTAGAAATGGTCTCACCCGTGGGAAGAGCCGCCATAGAAAAACCAAAACTCCCGGAAGCATCGCTTCCGGGAGTTTTTTCACTATGCTTATGTACGCTCTGCGCCGTCCCCCGGCTCCGCCGGTTCCTCCAGCGTCACCTGGATCTCGCCGGTGCGGTGGTTGTCCACCCGGGTCACCAGCACCCGCAGCCCGTCGGAGACGAACCGGTCGCCCACCTCCGGCACCCGGTCGAACTTCTCCATGACCCAGCCGCTGACGGAGGACATTTCCGTCTCCACGCTCAGGTGGAAGAACTCCGCGAAATCGTCGAAATCCATGGAGGCGTCCACCAGATACGTCCGGGGGCCCGTCTTGCGGATGAACACCTCCTCCTCGTCGTGCTCGTCCCAGATCTCGCCCACCAGCTCCTCCAGAATGTCCTCCATGGTCACAATGCCGCAGGTGCCGCCGTACTCGTCCACCACCACCGCCATCTGCATCTTGGACTGCTGCAGCTTCTTCAGCAGCAGGCTGATCGGCTCGTTTTCCATCACAAACACAGGGGGAGAGAGGATCTCCTCCAGCGGCTTGTCCGTCACGCCGCACCCCACGTAAAAGTCCTTCTGGTGCACCGTGCCGATAATGTGGTCGATGTCCTCCCGATAGATCAGCAGCCGGGAGTATTTCGTCTCGGTGAACAGCTCCGCCACCTCCTCCTTGGAGGCGGTCACCGGCAGCGCGGCAAGATCCACCCGATGAATGAGAATATCCTGCGCCTCTTGGTCGGAAAACCCGATGGCGTTTTTCAGCAGGTCGCCCTCGTCCTTGTCGATGCTGCCGTCCTGCTGCACCTCGTTCACCAGCATCAGCAGCTCCTCCGGCGACATTCTGCTGTCGGGGTCCAGATGGAACACCCGCGCCAGCAGCTTTTTCCACAGGGAGAACGCCGCGTTCAGCGGCATCAGCAGCCAGATCATCAGCTGTAAGAACGGCGCGGCGGTCATCGCCCAGTCCTCGGCGCAGTCCTTGGCGATGCTCTTGGGACTGATCTCGCCGAAGATGAGCACCACCACCGTCACCACCACTGTGGACAGCGTGGCACCGGCGTCGCCGAAGCTCTTCACGAACAACGCCGTGGCGAGGGACGCCATGGCGATATTCACAATGTTGTTGCCGATAAGGATGGTGGACAGCAGCCGGTCATACCGCTCCAGCTGCCTGCAAACCAGCGCGGCGCGCCGGTTACCCTTTTCCGCCAGCATCCGCAGCCTCGTCAGGTTTGCGGAGGAAAACGCCGTCTCCGTGGCGGAAAAATAGGCAGAAAACAGCAAACATACCGCTATAATGACAATAATAGTTGTATTTGACAAAGCAGTAAACTTCCTTTTTTCAATAAATCCCGCCTATTATATACGAGAACCGTCCCCCTGTCAAGTGCACCCAGAGCAGGGACGGGCGCAATAGACAGGGGAGGGCACCGCCGCGCGGTGCCCTCCCTGACGGTGCTTCTCAGCCCCACAGCGTCGTCAGCATGGGGATGACCTGTTTTTTCCGCGACATGACCCCCGGCAGGAATACCGAGTTGTCCTTCGGCTCCACGGCGAAGGCGTTGCGGATCGTCTCGTCGCTGCCGATATACAGCAGCTGTGAGCCCTCCTGCAATACGTCCGTGAGCATCAGTATCACCATGTCGTAGCTGTTGGCACGCTGCACCTTCCGCATGGCGTCCAGCATCTCCTCCCGCCGCTCCATCAATCTCTGGGAGTCGATGCAGGTGATCTGCCCCACGCCCAGATTCTGCTCGGCGATGTGGAATTCCTTGAAATCGCTGCGGAGCAGCTCCTCGGCGGACTTGCTGTCGTTGCTTCCGCTGAACAGCTCCCGCCCCAGATCGGTCAGCGACACTCTTGCGATGCGCGCCAGCCGCTCCGCCATGGCGATGTCCTGCTTCGTGCAGGTGGGGGATTTGAACATGACCGTGTCGGACAGAATGGCGGCGGCCATCAGCCCCGCCATGTGGGGGGAGGGCGTTACGCCGTGCTCCTGATACATGGAGGTGATGATGGTGTTGGTGCTGCCCACCGGCTCGTTCCGCACGGCGATCGGCTGCCGCGTCTGAATATCCGCCAGCCGGTGGTGGTCGATGATCCCCAGGATCTCCGCCTGGTCGATCCCCGGCACCGTCTGCGCCAGCTCGTTGTGATCCACCAGCACCACCCGCTTGCGCCGCGGCTTCAGCAGATGATACCGCGACAGGGTACCCACCACTTTCTCCTCGTTGTCCAGCACCGGATAGCAGCGGTAGCGGCTCTTCAGCACCACCTCCCGCACGTCGTCTATGTAGTCATCCAGATGGAAGGAGATCAGCCCCTCCGTGGCGCAGGGACGGTCAATGGGCGTGGCCTGATAGATCAGCCGGTGCACGCGGCTGGCGTCCAGCGGCGTGGAGATGATGCACGTCTTTCCCGCGTCCTCCAGCCACGCCGGGTCCACATCCGTCTGGCACAGGATCAGGCAGGATACCTGCTTGTCCAGTGCCCGGCGTATCATGTCCGGCTGGCTGCCGCACAGCACAATGCTGTCGTTGTCGTCGAACAGCAGGTTTTCGCAGTTCTGGGGCAGCGCGATGGACACGGTGCCGCTGACGCTGTCCACCATGTCGCCGCCGTCGCCCATGACCCGCCCCTCGATAACGCTCAGCAGGTTGAACAGGGGGATCTGATCTACCCGCGGGTCGCCAACGGTGTTCAGGCTGAAGGTGGCGATGTCGCCGGCGGACAGCATCCCGTGGAGCGTCCCGTCCTCCTTGACCACGGGGATGGCGGAGATCTTCTGCTCCCGCATGAGCTTCCATGCCCGATCCATCGTCACGGACGCGTCCAGACAGGGGGGACGGTCAAAGTCCAGATCCCGCACCTGTGTGCGGACGTTCTGGATGAAGCGCGGCGGCTTGAACTGGAACCGCTCCAGCATCCGGTTCGTCTCGTCGCTGATGGTGCCCATGTGCACCGCCGTGTATTCCTTCTCACCCAGCGCGTTTTTCAGCGCGGCATAGGACATGGCGGCCACGATGGAGTCGGTGTCCGGATTCCGGTGCCCGACCACATAGATCTCGTTCATACCCACGTACTCCTTTGTGCAAAAATCACTCTTACTCCTTCGCCGCTCCGTCGTGCTTGCCGCCGGGGACGTTGACCTTCTCCTTGTTGAACAGACAGAACACCGTCATAATGAGGATACGGATGTCCAGTGCCACGCTCCAGTTCTCGATGTAATACAGGTCGTAGTCGATGCGCCGCTCGATGGACGTATCGCCCCGCAGTCCGTTCACCTGCGCCCAGCCGGTGATACCGGGGCGCACCTGATGCTTCACCATGTACCGGGGGATGACCTCCTTGAACTGCTCCACGAAATAGGGCAGCTCCGGGCGCGGGCCGATCAGGCTCATGTCGCCCTTGAGCACGTTGAAAAACTGCGGCAGCTCGTCCACGGAGCACTTCCGTATCAGGGAGCCGAACCACGTCTTGCGGTTATCCTCGTTCCGGCTCCACCCGGTGTTCTCGTCGCTGTTCACCCGCATGGAGCGGAATTTGTACATATAGAAAGGCTTTTTGTCCTTTCCCACCCGCTCCTGCTTGAAAATAACGGGCCCCGGCGACGACAGCTTCACGCCGATGGCGGCCAGCAGCATCAGGGGCGACGTCAGCAGGATCAGCAGCAGCGACCCGATAATGTCCCCCAGCCGCTTGATGCAGGCGTTGCCCATGTTGTCCAGCGGCACCCGCCGCAGGTTGATCAGGGGCAGCCCGTTTACGCTGTCGATCTGCGGATTGGAGGGCATATATCTGGCGTAGAAGGGCACCACGGACAGCTTCGTGCCGTCCTTTTCGCAGGCGTGGATGACCTGCGGCATCCGCTCCAGCTCCTCGGTGGACAGTGCCACCACCACCTCGTCGGGCTTCGTCTCCCGGAAGATTTTCTCCAGCGCGTCGTAGTCGCCGCAGTAGGGCAAAGCCCTCCAGCTGTCCCTTTCGGCGACGTAGCCCACCACGTGATAGCCGAGATTTCTGTCGGAGATGACCTTCTTCAGATACATCTCCGCACTCTCGCCGCAGCCCACCACCAGCACGCGCTTCTGGTTGTAGCCCATGGCGCGGTAGTGCCGCAGCACCGAGCGCAGCACGGCGCGCTTCGCCGTCAGCAACGCCGTGGCGGCGGCGTAGAAGAACGCCACCGACCAGCGGGACGTCTCCTCGAAGCGCAGAATGTACATCAACGCCATGACGATCAACGCCACCAGCAGCTCCAGCAGAGCCACCCGCCCCGCCTCCACGTGGAAGCGTATGGTACGGAAGGAGGCGTACAGCCCCGCCACGGCGAACACCACCAGCGTCAGCCCCGCCGCGGCCACGCCCAGCCACACATAATGGCTCAGGGGCATGGCATACGTGCCGTGGAACACGGCAAAGCGCAGCCAGTAGGAGACGAGCATGGCTAAGAACACCGCCGCCGCGTCGGTCACAATGTGCAGTTGGTTCAGCAGTCGTTGATTTTCCCGTATCATTTGTTCCGTTCCTCTATACCGCCCGCGGCGGACATATACAGCTCCATCACCTGCGGCAGCACGGCGTCCAGCCTGTACGGCTGCACCCTCTGCCGTCCGTTCTGTCCCATCTGTGCCCGCAGCTGCCTGTCCTCCGCCAGCTGCCGCACCTTCCCGGCGAAGCTGTCCTCGTCGTCGTAGGGGAACAGAAACCCGTTCTCCCCCTCCGTCACCAGATCCGTATGCCCCTTCACGCGGCTGGCGACCACCGGCAGCGCGCAGCTCATGGACTCCATAATGTTAAAGGGCAGCCCCTCGGATCGGCTGGCGGACACGGCGATGTCCGCCGCCGCCAGCCACGCCGGTATCTCCTCCGTAAAGCCGGGGAACACCACCCGCTCCGCCACGCCCAGCTCCTTCGCCAGCGCGGCGGATCGCTCCAGCAGTGCGCCCCGCCCCGGCAGCAGCAGCTTTACGCTTTGCGGCAGCTGTACCATGGCGCGCAGCAGCATGGCGTGGTTCTTCCGCCCGGAGAACTCCGCCGGATAGATCAACGCCACGTCCTCCTCCGCCAGATGCAGCCTCTCCCGCATATCCCGCCGCGCCTCCGGCGACGGCTGGAACCGCTCCAGCTCCACCCCCATGCCGGGGATGAACGCCACCCGTCCGGCGCAGCGGTTTTCCCGCGCCCACGTATCGTCCCACCGGTTCATGGTCAGCAGCAGATCGGTCTGCGGCGCGGTCATTTTCTCCGCCGCCGTCAGCAGCGTTTTTTTCACCCCGCCGGTGCGCTCGTCGAACAGATACCCGTGTACCACGTTGACAATGGCGGGACGCTCCCGCAGCCCCTTCGCCGCCCAGCGTGTGAAGAACGCTGCCAGCGACGTGTGGGTGATCACAAGGTCATACCGCTCCCGCGCCATCCGCTGCCGCAGCATCCCGGCGGCGCGGAAATTCGCCGGCGCGGTCATTTTCTTTTCCAGCGGCAGCGACACCACCGCGTCGGCGCAGGGTATCTCCCGCACCGCTCCGCCGCAGGCGACCTCCACCCGCCAGCCCAGCTCCTTGAACCGGCGCAGATAGGGCACATGGAAGCTCAGAATATGCGAAAAGGTGGACGCCGTAAACAGTACCGATGGCATGGAAAGCCCTCCTTGCTGTCAGCTATTCGTGCCCGCCGCGAAGGCGGCAATATCCTCCGGCAGCTCTATCGCGCCCAGATTCTCACTGTTCCACGTCTCCAGCCGTCCGTACAGCGTGGCAACGCCGCTGCGGAACGCCGCGCTCCCGTCGTCAAACCCCATGGCAAGGCGGAAGCTGCTCTCCCACGTCTCCGGGTTGGAGGGCGTGTAATCCACGTACTTGTCCAGCATGGCAAAGGCGTTGTCCAGATCGCCCATGTTGAAATACGCCTCCGCCAGATACCTCGGCACGGAGTTGGAGCGCAGGGCGGACAGCTCCTTCATATACTTCGCCATCTTCTCCTGCATGGTCTCGTCCAGCTCCTCCTCGCGGGAGGCACTCACCACGTAGGACAGCTCATAGTCCGCCCACTCGTAGGGATCCAGCTCCGCCGCCTGCGCGGTGGACGTATAGTCCCCCTGCTGCGCCACCACGGCGGCGCGCATATTCATGCTCAGCAGCACGCCGAACACCGCCAACCCGGCGGCTTCGCCCCATACGATGAACCGCCGGGGCTTCTCCCCCAGCGCGGGGATGGGCAGCAGCGACCCGCTGTACAGGTGCATCACGGCGAAGGCACCGAAGCCGAAGGGCAGGAAGTGCCCGTTGGAGAAGTCCACCTCCACCGCCGCGTGTATCGCCATGAACAGCAGCAGCGCGCACAGCGCACCGGCGAGGGAGCTGCCGTCGTCCTTCTCTTTTTTCCACAGGCGCACCAACGCCACGGCACTGGCGGCGAGCAGCCCCACCCACAGGAGCAGCCCCACCACGCCCGTGTCCACCAGGGACTGGATATAGTGGTTGTGGGGGTACTTGGTCTGGTAGTGATAGCTCTGCACGCTGTAAATGCCGTTTTCAAAGCCGCCCATGCCCACGCCCACAATGGGGCTGCGCTGGAAGATCTTCAGCGCGTCGGCGCAGTAGACCAGCCGCTGCACCACGTTGCCCTCGGAGCGCAGGTTCTGTACGCGCTCTGCGATGGCCTCCGGCAGCAGCTTGTAGTCCAGCTTCACGCTGCCCTCCGCGCCGCCGCTGTACCGCAGGGCGGTGATACGCACCTCCTCCTGCGCCGTTATGCGGAACGTCATGGAGCGGTTCCCCTCCGGCGCGGTAAACGATGCACGGTAGAGATCGCCCGTATAGGCGAGGTTCTTGGTGTTCATGATGGCGTCCTCCTCCGTCTGGGTGAGGATCTCCACGGACGCCGCGCCCTCCCCCTCCGCCGTCAGGGTATACGTCCCGGCGGGCAGGTACGCGCCGCGGGTGATGGTCTCGCCGGGGTGCAGCGTCACAGGGCCTGTCCACGCCACGGCGAGCACCACAAGGGCGGCCGCCGCGCCCAGTGCGGACAGCAGCACGATATTCACGGTTTTCATCCGCCGCGCCATCTTCTCCGCCAGAGGCCGTCCCACGAAGATGTCCAGCGCGCACAGCCCCGCCGCAGCGGCGGCAGTCAGCAGCAGGGGCACCACGTTCACGCCCTCCCACGTACCGAAGGCGGTGGTGAACACCACTGCGGACACCGCCACCGTCAGCAGCAGCGTCTCCGCCATCAGCACGAAGGATACCGCCCGACGCTTGCCCCGTTCCAGCAGCAGATACACCAGAAACGCCACGGCGATGGCACCCATGGCACCGCGGCTCACCGCCAGCACAAAGGCGGTGCAGCTGCACAGCAGGCAGCTCAGATGCAGACAACGCTCCCGCCGGTTCTCCGCGCTGGCGGCAAGCCCCAGCGACAGCAGGATGGCGACGCCGGCGCACCCGGCGAACACGTTGGGATTGGCAAAGATGGTTTTCAGCCGCTGCCCCTGCAGGGCGTCGCCGCTGAGATTTGCGCCCAGCGCGCCGGTCACGCCCAGCAGACCGTTGTACAGCCAGCGGGTGGACACCATGTCGATGCTGCACAGAGCGGCAAGCGCGCCGCTGACCTCCAGCACCGTGGCACCGCACCGCCCCGTGTTCCGCTCCCGCTCCGGCTCACAGCCCACCAGCAGCAGAGCCATGGCGGCGGCTGCCGCCACCTTCAGGAACTCGAACAGCGCGAATTTCCCGCTGGGCGCGTACAGGGTGGATATGCCGTCCATGAGCACGTATGCGCCCAGCAGCAGGGCGGGCAGCGTCATGCGCCGCGCCAGCAGCCCGCTGCGTACCACCACGCACACCAGCACCGCCAGTATCAGCAGCAGCGTAATGAGCTTGTTGTTCCCGTGCTGCATCAGGCACGTTATGAGAAAATAGACAACGGCGAGCACCGGCACGAGCCACGGGTGCCGCAATTCCTGCCGCAGCTTGGCGGCGGGAGTCTTGCCCTTATGATCGTTTTTTCTTGCCATTTGGAGCCTCCCCTTTATGATGTACCCTTTAGTATACCCTTTTTCCCGCCCCCCGTCAATCATTACAGCACCGGTAATTTGCCACGGTAATTTCCCCTCCGCGCCCCGCCGCGGGGACTTGCAAAAGCCCGCCCCGCCGTCTATAATATACGGTAGTCCGAGGAAGGAGGTATCCCCATGTCACAGGTCACCAAGCGGGCACTGGAGGCCTCGCTGAAAAAGCTGCTGTTGAAAAAGCCGCTGCACAAGATCACCGTCAGCGACATCACCGAGGACTGCGGCATCAACCGCATGACCTTCTACTACCACTTCAAGGACATCTACGATCTGGTGGAGTGGAGCTGTCAGGAGGACGCCAGCCGCGCTCTGGCGGGAAAAAAGACGTATGAGACGTGGCAGCAGGGGCTTCTGCAAATTTTCGAGGCGGTGCTGGACAACAAGCCCTTCATCCTCAACGTCTACCGCTCCGTCAGCCGCGAGCAGGTGGAGACGTACCTCTACAAGCTGACCTATGATCTGCTGGAGGGCGTGGTGGAGGAGCAGGCGCAGGGTATGTCCGTGCGTCAGGAGGACAAGGACTTCATCGCCACTCTCTATAAATATATGTTCGTGGGGCTGATGCTGGATTGGGTCAAGTCCGACATGAAGGGCGACCCCCACACGATGGTGGAGCGTCTGGAGCAGGTGGTGCACGGCAGCATCCGCGCCGCTCTGGAGCGTCTCCGCAGCGACCGCACCCCATCAGACCGCCCGGAATGATAAAAAACTGAACACCCCCACCCCGGTGATAAAAAACTTATCATCGGGGCATACTTGTTTATTGAACGTTTTTCTAATCGGGTGTATACTGCGCTCATCAAGTAGAAAACATGGACACAAATAAGGAGGTTCACATTATGTACTATTCCAGTGGTAACTATGAAGCCTTTGCCCGCCCCAAAAAGCCGGAGGGCGTGGACAGCAAATCCGCCTATATCGTGGGCAGCGGACTGGCGGCACTGACCGCCGCCTGCTATCTGGTGCGCGACGGACAGATGAAGGGCGAGCGCGTCCACATTCTGGAAAAGGGGCCCACCGCCGGCGGAGCCTGCGACGGCTGGAAGTTTGAGAACATCGGCTACGTCATGCGGGGCGGCCGTGAGATGGACAACCACTTCGAGGTCATGTGGGATCTGTTCCGCTCCATCCCCTCCATCGAGACGGAGGGCGTCAGCGTGCTGGACGAATATTACTGGCTCAACAAGGCGGATCCCAACTACTCCCTGTGCCGCGCCACGGAAAAGCGCGGGCAGGACGCCCACACCGACGGCAAGTTCGACATCTCCGACAAGGGTGCCATGGAGATCATGAAGCTGTTCTTCACCCCCAACGAGGCTTTGCAGGACAAGCGCATCACCGACTTCTTCGACGATGAGGTGTTCAAGAGCAACTTCTGGCTGTACTGGCGCACCATGTTCGCCTTTGAGAACTGGCACAGCGCGCTGGAGATGAAGCTCTATATCCAGCGGTATATCCACCACATCGGCGGGCTGCCCGACTTCACCGCCCTGCGCTTCACCAAGTATAACCAGTACGAGTCCATGATCCTCCCCATGGTGAAATACCTTGAGGGCTTCGGCGTCCAGTTCCACTTCGGCGTGCAGGTGACCAACGTGGAGTTCGACGTCTCCGACCCCGCCCACAAGCTGGCAAAGCGCATCGACGTCATCGAAAACGGCGAAAAGAGTGCCATCGACCTGACGGAGAACGATCTGGTGTTCATCACCAACGGCGGCTGCGTGGAGAACTCCGCCATGGGCAGCCAGAACACCCCCGCCCCCTACGACACCGAGATCAAGGAGGGCGGCGGCTGGGATATGTGGCGCAAGATCGCCGCGCAGGATCCCTCCTTCGGTCACCCCGACAAGTTCTGCTATGACCCGGAGCAGACCAACTGGATGAGTGCCACCGTGGAGACGCTGGATCAGCGCATCATCCCCTATATCAAGAATATCTGCAAGCGCGACCCCTTCACCGGCAAGGTCGTCACCGGCGGCATCGTCACCGTGAAGGATTCCTCCTGGCTGATGAGCTGGA
>URXW01000043.1 GCA_900551995.1 uncultured Eubacteriales bacterium | reverse complement strand
GCGGCACGAAAATAACGGCATTATTGCAGGCTGTCGAGAAAAGCCGACGGCTTTTCTCGACAGCCTGCCGTATCTGTCATTCCGCGCCGGTGCTCACACCGGCGTGGGGAGCCGGAAGCTCTGTTTGCCTTCCGCTCCCTTACCGGTTCTTCTTTGCCAGCTCCATCAGCTCCGGATACTTGGAGATAACGTAGCTGTAGCTGCCGCGCCCGTGGGGCAAAAGGCAGCCGGAGCAGTCCTTCACGCCGTTTTCCAGGTACCGGAAGTTCCCGCCGCACTTGCTGCCCAGCGTATAGAGGGGACAGTAGCAGAACAGGCAGTTGAAGTCCTCCGGATGGTCGGTCTTGTGGCAGGGAAAAAACTCGCACGCCCTATGCTGATTGAAGGAGTACGCGCACTCCTCCGGCTTTTTTCTTTGCATATCGTCCACGTTGATCCTCTTCCTTTTCTCAGAATGGTGTCTCGCCTCCCCTATTCTACCAGCGGCAGCGGGGAAAGTCAACTTGACGCGGGCGGCTCAGGGGGGTATACTTCCCTTGAAAGGGTCGGTGATGGTATGCAGATGGTACTGCTTTGGAACGATATGGCGCAGGTGGCGGACAAAATGGACGCCTCCGTGTTCCAGTATATAGGGGAGCACCAGACGGAGAGCTTTGAGTCCTTCAAAAATTACGACCTGATGGCGTTCGACTGGTACGACGTGCATAAGGCGGGCAAAAGCGGTAAGGTGCTGGTGTACATTGACCGCGAGGATCTGTTTTTCTTCTGCCGGGACGAAGCCGCCCAGCAGTACGTGCATGGCACTGTGCAGGAGCTGACCGCCGCCGCGCCCATGGACAACCAGCAGCTGCTGTACCTTTTCTTCACCCGGCTTTTCAAGGGCGACATGGTCTATCTGGAAAAGCTGGAGGGGCGCATCAACGAGGGGGAAAACCTCATCTTGGAGGGACGCTCCCATTCAGACGCGCCCCGGCGCATCGCCGCGTGGCGGCGCGAGCTGCTGCGTCTGAAGCGGTACTATGAGCAGCTGGACGCCATCTTCGACGAGATGTGCGCCAACGACAACGGGCTGCTCTCCCCGGAGACGCTGGCGCGTCTGGAGGTGCTGGGACGGCGCACCGACCGGTATCTGCAAAAGGTCTGCGCCCTGCAGGAGCTGGTGGCGCAGCTGCGGGAGGCGTACCAGAGCCAGCTGTCCATCCAGCAAAACGACCTGATGCGGGTCTTTACCATCGTGACGGTGCTGTTTCTGCCGCTGACGCTGATCACCGGCTGGTTCGGCATGAACTTCGCCAATATGCCGGAGCTGCAATCGGAGTGGGGCTATCCCGTGATCATCGCCGCCAGCGTGCTGCTGGTGGCGGGTCTGCTGTGGTTCTTCAAGCACAAAAAGTGGCTGTAAGGCGCGCTCACCCCGCGTGCTTTTCCAGAATATTCCGCAGCGCGGTCAGGGAGCTGGTGTGACACCTCTCGATCCGCGTGGGCGTGCCCTTCATCTCGCTGAGAGCACTCTGCACCAGCTTGTGGGACATGGTGGAGGTGAAGAATACCATCAAATCGGGGCTGCCCAGCTTGTTTTTCAGCCCGCCGGCGGGCTTGGTGAATACCTTGGCGGAGCACTTGTACGCCTGACACAGCTCCTTGTACCGCCGCTCCATGCGCTCATTACCGCCTAAAATCACAACGCTCATATCTCACTTTCCTTTCTTATCATCATATTTTGCTTTCTGTGTATATTTTTGGTTAAATCCATTTAACTCACGGGTTTCAAAAAAGCACCGCCGGGTGCTTTTTTGTTTTGCTCATTTTCTGAGGAAGGAAAACGCGCCCTTCTTGGTGTAGGGGTGCGCGTCCACGGACGTGACCTCATAGCCGGTGGCGGCGATGGCGTCCCGGAGCGACTGCTCGTCCAGTGCCGACTCCGACAGGATCACCGTCTCGCCCCTGCTGTGGGAGGACGTGACTCTCTTGACGGGGAATTTCCCCCGGATGGTGTCGTTGACGTGGCTTTCGCACATTCCGCAAGCCATGCCCTCCACCTTCAAAACCGTTTCGATCATGTGGAACACCTCTTTTGGCGAGGGGGGAGGCGCGAACGCCTCTCCCCTCCCCTTTAATGCTTGCAGCCTTGGCTATGGCACTGCCCGTGCATGGCGCAGTGGGCGCAGCCGGTGCCGCAGGAGGACTTCCCTGCCTTCCGCTGGCGCAGCAGGTAGCGGACGATGAGAAGGACAACAGCAAGCAGTGCGCCGCCGATGAGGATAGTGCCTATATTCGCTGACAACCATTGCAGCATGGGATCTCACTCCTTTCGCAGTATCGCGTTCTTACTCCACGGACAGCTTCGTGGCCTCGTGATAGGGCTTGCACAGCATATAGACCATGCCCGCCAGCAGAAGCACCGCCACGACGACGCCGGGGATATTCACATTCCCGGTGAACAGTCCGCCGAACTGGTTGACCATCAGGGCGACCACGTAGGCGAAGCCGCACTGGTAGCCGATGGCGAACCACGTCCACTTGGCACTGTTCATCTCCCGCTTGATGGCGCCGATGGCGGCGAAGCAGGGGGCGCACAGCAGGTTGAACACCAGGAAGCTGTACGCGGTGATACCGGTGAACGCCGCCGCCATAGCGTCGTAAACGCTGCCGTCGCCGCCGCCGTACAGCACGCCCAGCGTGCCCACGATGTTCTCCTTCGCCACCAGACCGGTGATGGACGCCACCACCGCCTGCCAGTTGCCCCAGCCCAGAGGCGCGAAGATCCAGTCGATGGCACCGCCGATGGCAGCCAGGATGGAGCAGTCGATCTGCTCGTCGGACAGCATCTGGAACTGCCCGTCCACCCAGCCGAAGTAGCTGGTGAACCACACGAAGATGGTGGACAGCAGGATGATGGTGCCCGCCTTCTTAATGAAGCTCCAGCCCCGCTCCCACATGGAGCGCAGGACGTTGCCCACGGTGGGCCAGTGGTAGGCGGGCAGCTCCATCACGAAGGGCGCGGGGTCGCCGGCGAACATCTTCGTCTTTTTCAGCATAATGCCGGAGAGGACGATGGCGGCCATGCCGATGAAGTAGGCGGAGGTGGACACCCACGCGCTGCCGCCGAAGATGGCTCCGGCGATCATGGCGATAAAGGGCACCTTGGCGCCGCAGGGGATAAACGTGGTGGTCATAATGGTCATGCGCCGGTCGCGCTCATTCTCGATGGTGCGGGACGCCATGACGCCGGGGATACCGCAGCCGGTGCCGATGAGCATGGGGATGAAGCTCTTACCGGACAGGCCGAACTTGCGGAAAATACGATCCAGCACGAAGGCGATACGCGCCATATAGCCGCACGCCTCCAGAAATGCCAGCAGCAAGAACAGCACCAGCATCTGGGGCACGAAGCCCAGCACCGCGCCGACGCCCGCCACAATGCCGTCCAGGATCAGACCGCTGAGCCAGTCGGCGGCACCGGCGGATTCCAGTGCGTTTCCGATGAGCACCGGCACACCGGGCACCCACACGCCGTAGTCGGCGGGATCCGGCTCCTCGCCGATCTCCTCCAGCGTGGCCTTCGCCTTCTCATAGTCCGCCACCGTCGCCGTCTCGGTGGTGACCGCCAGCGTCTCCTCGTCCTCCACGTCGTAGGTGAATACGCCGTTGGCGGGCACGCCGTGCTCCGCCGTGTAGAGGTCGTAGCCCACCACCAGCTGCTCCGCGTCGCTGTACCGCTCGGACAGCTCGCTGTACCCGCCGTCGATACCCAGCAGGTGCCAGCCGTCGCCGAACAGCCCGTCGTTTGCCCAATCGGTAGCGGCGGCACCCACCGTCACCATGGAGATGTAGTACACAAGGAACATCACCGCGGCGAAGATCGGCAGACCCAGCCACCGGTTGGTCACGACCCGGTCGATCTTGTCGCTGACGGACAGCTGACCGGCGTTTTTCTTCTTATAGCACGCCTTGATGATCTCCGCAATGTACACGTACCGCTCGTTGGTGATGATGCTCTCCGCATCGTCGTCCTGCTCCTTCTCGGCAGCCTGGATGTCGGCCTCGATGTGGTGCATAGTCTCGGCGGGGATGTCCAGCTTCGCCAGCACCTTGTCGTCCCGCTCGAAGATCTTGATGGCGTACCACCGCTGCTGCTCCTCCGGCAGACCGTGGACGGCTGCCTCCTCAATGTGGGCGATGGCGTGCTCCACGGGGCCGGAGAACGTGTGCATGGGCACGGTTCTTGTCTTTTTGGCGGCGGCGATGGCGGCCTCGGCGGCCTCCATAATGCCCTCGCCCTTCAGCGCGGAGATCTCCACGATCCTGCACCCCAGCTCCCGGCTCAGCTCCTCCATGTTGATCTCATCGCCGTTCTTCCGCACCACGTCCATCATGTTGATGGCGATGACCACGGGGATACCCAACTCCGTCAGCTGTGTGGTCAGATACAGATTCCGCTCCAGATTGGTGCCGTCGATGATGTTCAAAATGGCGTCGGGACGCTGCTCGATCAGATAGTTCCGCGCCACCACCTCCTCCAGCGTGTAGGGGGACAGGGAGTAGATACCCGGCAAGTCCATAATGCTTACGTCGTCGTGCTTTTTCAGCTTGCCCTCTTTCTTCTCCACCGTCACGCCCGGCCAGTTGCCCACGAACTGGTTGGAGCCCGTCAGCGCGTTGAACAGGGTGGTTTTCCCGGAGTTGGGATTGCCCGCCAACGCGATTTTGATCTGTTTTTCCATATTGTCTCTCCTTTCGGTTAGTCTTGTTAAACTTCTGGGTAAAAAATCACTCGACCTCGATCATCTCGGTGTCCGCCTTCCGCAGACTCAGCTCATAACCCCGCACCGTGACCTCCATGGGGTCGCCCAGGGGAGCCACTTTCCGGACATAGACCTCCACCCCGCGGGTAATGCCCATGTCCATAATGCGCCGCTTCACGGGACCCTCCCCGTGGAGCTTCACCACCTTGACCGTCTCGCCGATCTTCACATCTCGCAGCGTTTTCATGTTTTCTCGCTCCTTTATATCGTTATTGTCAAACCATGATCTTCCGCGCCATCTCCTGACTGATGGCGACGCGGGATTCCTTCACCTTCACGATGACGTTTCCGCCCATGGCGGACACCAGCGTGACGGTGCTCCCCGGCGTAAAGCCCAGATCCTCCAGATGCTTTTTCATCTCCGGCGAGCCGCCCACCCTGCGGATGAGCTGCTCCGTTCCCGTATCCGCCAACATCAACGGCATCATGTCTGTCCCTCCGTTCTGCGGTTAGCCACAACTAACCGCCTGTCTGAAAAAATCGGTTTCATAGGGCTTTTATCCGCGCAGCGCAGCCACGGCGGTTAGCCACCCTTAACCTACGGCACAGTTTAATACCTCAAACCCTCTTTGTCAATAGGGAGAACGAAATTTTTTTGCCGCACTTGTAAGTTTGTGAAATGTGTGTTATCCTGTTATCAATGTAATCGGGAAAGTTGGTGAAACCTCTATGCAAATACTGCGTGCCTCCGAGGATTATTTAGAGACCATGCTGATGATGCAGCAGCAGCACGGCTACATCCGCTCCATCGACGTGGCGGAGCATCTGGGCGTCACGAAGCCCAGCGTCACCTACGCCACCAAGCGTCTGCGGGAGAATGGCTACATCACCATGGACAAGGACGGGCTTATTACGCTGACGCCCACCGGTCTGTCCATCGCCGAGAGTATGCTGGACCGGCACCACACCCTCACCCGCTTTCTCATGGCGTTGGGCGTGGACGCCGCCACCGCCGAGGCGGACGCCTGCAAGATCGAGCACGACATCAGCCAAAAGACCTTCGACGCCATCTGCGACCACGCCAAGCGCAGCCTGTGACCCCTCATATCATAAGCAAAGCGGAAACGACCCCTCCGGGGGTCGTTTTTTTTACGTTGATTTTACATGGGTGTGCTTTCTGCCTTTACATTCCGCTCCTACAATGAGGGCGTACTCAGGGAAATCCAAAACGAAAAAGGAAACGAGGTAATACACATTATGAAGAAGATCATTACGTTCGCGCTTGCCGCGCTGCTGGCACTGTCTCTGGCGGCGTGCGGCAGCGAGCCCAAGACCGACGACACTGCCAAGACGGACGACCAGTCCCAGACCCAGCTGACCGGCACCGTCTCCACCGACGGCTCCACCTCCATGGAGAAGGTCATCGGCGCACTGAGCGAGTCCTACATGGCCGCCAACAGCGGCGTCACCGTCAACTACAACCCCACCGGCTCCGGCTCCGGCATCACCGCCGTGCAGGAGGGCACCTGCGACATCGGGCTTTCCTCCCGCGCTCTGAAGGACGAGGAGAAGTCCGCCGGTCTGAAGGAGACCGTGCTGGCGTATGACGGCATCGCCATCATCGTCCATCCCGACAACCCCGTCAGCGACCTGAGCATCGACCAGATCGCCAAGCTGTACACCGGCGAGATCACCAACTGGAAGGACGTGGGCGGCAAGGACGCTGAGGTCGTTCTCATCGGACGTGAGGCGGCCAGCGGCACCCGCGACGGCTTCGAGTCCATCACCGGCACCAAGGACAAGTGCCAGTACCGTCAGGAGCTGACCTCCACCGGCGATGTCATCACCGCCGTGAGCCAGAACCCCGACGCCATCGGCTACGCGTCTCTGGCGTCCATCAAGGACACCGTGAAGGCTCTGAACGTGGACGGCGTGACCCCCAGCGAGGCGACTGTCAAGGACGGCAGCTACAAGGTGCAGCGTCCCTTCGTGCTGGTAACGGTGGAGGGCAAAACACTCTCCCCCGCGGCACAGTCCTTCTTTGACTACGCTACTTCCTCCGAGGCCGCATCCATCATCGCCAAGGCAGGCGCGGCGGCAGCCAACTGAACGTAAGGCGCGGCAGGCGGCATCCCTTGCGGGTGCCGCCTTACCCGCTGCTATGAGGTACTGACATGAAAGCAAAACGACTGGTGGAGAACTTCGTACACGGCTGGTTCCTGCTGATGGGACTGGTCACGGTGGGCTGTGTGCTGCTGATCTCGGTCTATCTCATCGTCTCCGGCATCCCCGCCATCCGGGAGATCGGGCTTGTCAAATTCCTGTTCGGCCCCGTGTGGGATTCCAACGGCTCCCAGCCCCAGTTCGGTATCCTCCCCTTCATCCTCACCAGCGTATACGGCACGGCGGGTGCCATCCTGCTGGGCGTGCCGGTGGGCTTTATGACCGCCGTATTTCTGGCAAAAATGGCTCCCCCCAAGCTGAAAGCCGTGGTCTCCTCGGCGGTGAGCCTGCTGGCGGGCATCCCCTCCGTAGTCTACGGTCTGGTGGGTATGCTGGTGCTGGTGCCGGGCATCCGGCGGATCTTCCATATTCCGGACGGCTCCGGGCTGCTGGCAGCCATCATCGTGCTGGCAATTATGATCCTGCCGTCCATCATCAACGTGGCGATGACCGCGCTGGAAGCAGTGCCCCGCGAGTACGAGGACGCCTCGCTGGCTCTGGGTGCCACCGCCACGGAGACGTGGTTCCGGGTGTCTGTCCCCGCCGCCCGCAGCGGCATCGCCGCAGCGGTGGTGCTGGGCGTGGGACGCGCCATCGGCGAGGCCATGGCGGTGATGATGGTCTCCGGCAACGTGCCCAATATGCCGTCTCTGTTCCAGAGCGTGCGGTTCCTGACTACCGCCGTGGCCAGCGAGATGGGCTACGCGGCGGCAGGGCTGCAGCGGCAGGCGTTGTTCTCCATCGCGCTGGTGCTATTCCTTTTCATCATGCTCATCAACGCCGCGCTGAATTTCTTTCTCAAGCGCAGCAAGGAGAAGTGACCTATGGACAAACACGATTTCGCGCTGCGGCGCAAGGCGTGGGGCGGCACGATGCGGACGCTGATGGTGCTCTGCGCCGTGCTGACCTGTGCGCTGGCGGCGTTTCTCATTCTCTACGTGCTATCAAAGGGCGTCCCCTCCCTCAGCTGGAAGCTCATAAGCTCCAAGCCCAGCTATCTGGACGACACCATCGGCATCCTGCCGGACATCATCAGCACCGTCTGCATGGTGCTGACCACTCTGCTTTTCGTCCTGCCGCTGGGCGTGTGCGCGGCGGTATACCTGACGGAATACGCCTCCAACAAAAGGGTGGTCGCCGCCATCGAATACGCCGCCGAGACGCTCTCCGGCATCCCCTCCATCATCTACGGACTGGTGGGGCAGATGTTCTTCTGCCAGCTTCTGGGCATGAGGAAATCCCTCCTTGCCGGTGCCATGACGCTGGTGATTATGAACCTGCCCACCATCATGCGTACCACGCAGGAGAGCCTGAAAACCGTGCCCCAGAGCTACCGTGAGGGCGCGTTCGGTCTGGGTGCCGGGAAATGGCGCACCATCCGGACGGTGGTGCTCCCCGGCTGCGAGGACGGCGTCATCACCGGCTGTATCCTGACGGTGGGGCGCATACTGGGCGAGACGGCGGCACTCCTGTACACAGCGGGCTTCTCCCACACCCTGTACAGCATGCTGGGCGAGACGCTGCACTCCTCCGGAGCCACGCTGTCGGTGGCGTTGTACGTCTACGCCAAGGAGCAGGGCGAGTTCGACGTGGCGTTTGCCATCGCCGCCATCCTCATGGCTCTGGCACTGCTCATCAATTTAGCCGCCGCCCTGACGGGGCACTACTTCAAGAAACGGAGGAGCCTATGAGCGATATTTTCACCGTAAACGACCTGAATCTGTGGTACGGTGCCTCTCAGGCACTGCACCACGTCAATATGTCCGTGCCGGAGGGCAGCATCACCGCGCTGATCGGCCCCTCCGGGTGCGGCAAATCCACGTTCCTCAAGACACTGAACCGCATGAACGACCTTGTCCCCGGCGTAAAGGTGGAGGGGCAGGTGCTCTACAAGGGGCAGGACATTTACGCCCCCGGCGTGGACGTGAGCGCACTGCGCCGGGAGGTGGGCATGGTGTTCCAGAAGCCCAACCCCTTCCCCATGAGCATCTACGACAACGTGGCATACGGCCCCCGCACCCACGGCATCCGCAGCCGCGCCCGGCTGGACGAGATCGTGGAGCAGTCCCTGCGGAACGCCGCCATCTGGGACGAGGTCAAGGACAGATTGAAAAAAAACGCGCTGGGGCTGTCCGGCGGACAGCAGCAGCGTCTGTGCATCGCCCGTGCACTGGCGGTAGAGCCGGCGGTGCTGCTGATGGACGAGCCTACGTCGGCTCTTGACCCCATCTCCACCTCCAGGATCGAGGAGCTTGCCGTGGAGCTGAAGGAGAAATACACCATCATCATCGTCACCCACAATATGCAGCAGGCACTGCGTATCTCTGACCGCACGGCGTTCTTCCTGCTGGGTGAGCTGGTGGAGTACGGCGACACGGAGACCATGTTCTCCACGCCGCATGAGAAACGCACCGAGGACTACATTACAGGGAGGTTCGGATAATGCGAAGTCGTTTTGATGAGCAGCTGTCGCAGCTCCACCGGGAGCTGATCGAAATGGGTGCGCTGTGCGAGGAGGTCATCGCCCTGTCCTCTCAGGCACTGACGGAGGGCAGCAGCGTGCTGGCGGAAAGGGTCGCGCCGCTGGATCACGAGATCGACCGCAAGGAGCGCGACATCGAAAACCTCTGCCTGCGGCTCCTGCTCCAGCAGCAGCCCGTGGCGGGCGACCTGCGGCAGATCTCCGCCGCGCTGAAAATGATCACGGACATGGAGCGCATCGGCGATCAGGCGGACGACATCGCCGAGATCCTTCTCAGCCGTCGCGGGCGCGGTCTGGACGCGGACGAGACGCTGCGCGACATGGCACGTGCCACCATCCGCATGGTCAGCGAGAGCGTGGACGCCTATGTGAAGCGCGACGTGGACATGGCGGAGCAGGTCATCGCCGAGGACGACACGGTGGACGGCTGCTTCAACCGCTTCAAAAGCCAGCTGATCCAGCGCATCGCCTCCGGCGAGGGCGACGGCGAAGCCACTCTTGACTTACTGATGATCGCAAAGTATTATGAGCGTATAGGAGATCACGCCACGAATATCGCCGAATGGGTGGAGTTTTCCGTCACCGGCGTACACAAAACCGAAGTAACATGATAGGAGGATACCCACATGATCTGGTGTGTGGAGGACGATGCCAGCATCCGCGACATTGAGCTGTACGCTCTGCGTTCCGCCGGGCTGGACGCCGAGGGCTTCCCCGACGGCAACAGCTTCTGGCAGGCGATACAGAGCCGCAGGCCGGAGCTGGTGGTGCTGGACGTAATGCTGCCCGGCATCGAGGGCACGGAGCTGCTCCGCAGGATGCGCCATACCCCCGAATTGCGGCAGATACCCGTCATTATGGCGACGGCGAAGGGTGCGGAATACGACCGCGTGCAGGGTCTGGACAGCGGCGCGGACGACTATCTGGTGAAGCCCTTCAGCGTCATCGAGCTGGTGTCCCGCGTGCGTGCGGTGCTCCGCCGCTGCCAGCCGGCGCAGCCGGACAGCGCGCTGCGCTGCGGTGCCGTGACGCTGGACACGCGGGAGCACACCGTCACCTGCGGCGGCGAGCGGGTGGAGCTGACGTACAAGGAGTACGAGCTGCTGCGCCTGTTTTTGAGCCACCCCGGCACGGCGTTCACCCGCGACAAGCTGATGGAGCTGGTCTGGGGCACCGACTACTGCGGCGAGAGCCGCACCGTGGATATGCACATCCGCACCCTCCGGCAGAAGCTGGGGGACGAGGGCGCGCACATCCGCACCATCCGGAATGTGGGCTATCGCTGGGAGGATAACGCATGACAAAAAAGATCTTCCGCTCCACCGTAGCGGTGGGGCTTGCGGTGCTGTTGGCAAGCCTTGTGATCATCATGGGCGCGCTGTACGGCTATTTCGGCCACGTGCAGGAGCGGCAGCTCCATGACGAGCTGACCATCGCCGCCGCGGCGATGGAGCAGGGCGGCGGCGCGGACTATCTCCGCAAGCTGCCTGCGGACGAGGACTACCGCATCACATGGCTGAAGGCGGACGGCACCGTGCTCTACGACACCCGCTCCGACGCCGGCAGCATGGAGAACCACAGCCAGCGTCAGGAGGTGCGGGACGCCCTGAAAACCGGTGCCGGTGAATCCAGCCGGTACAGTGCCACCCTGCTGGAAAAAATGCTCTACTACGCCCAGCGTCTGTCAGACGGCACCGTGCTGCGCCTGTCCGCCAGCCGCGTGACGGTGGGCGTGCTGTTCCTCAGTATGCTCCCCGCCATCCTGCTGGTCACCGCTGCGGCGTTCGCTCTGTCGGCGGTGCTGGCGGGCAGAGTCTCCCGCCGTATCGTGGAGCCGCTGAACCGTCTGGATCTGGAGCACCCGCTGGAAAACGAGGCCTACGAGGAGCTGTCCCCCCTGCTGCGCCGTCTGGAGCACCAGCGGCGGCAGATCGACGACCAGTTGCGCTCCCTGCGCCGCCGCTCCGAGGAGTTCGCCCAGATCACCGCCAGCATGACGGAGGGTCTGGTGCTGCTGGACGAGCGCGGCACGGTACTGAGCATCAACCCGGCAGCCTGCGCCGTGTTCCACGCTGACGACAGCTGCGTGGGGCAGCCGCTGCTGACGGTGGAGCGCGACACCGCCGTAAGCCGCGCCCTCCGCGATGCCATGGACACCGGCCACGGCGAGACCCGCATGGAGCGCGGCGGCAGGGAGTACCAGTTCGACATGACCCGCATCGAGAGCGACGGCGAGGCGGTGGGCGCGGTGCTGCTGACCTTCGACGTGACGGAGCAGGCGTTTGCCGAGCGGAACCGCCGGGAGTTCACCGCCAACGTCTCCCACGAGCTGAAAACGCCCCTGCAAGGCATCATCGGCAGCGCGGAGCTGCTGGAAAGCGGCGTAGTGCAGCCCGGCGACGTCCCCCGCTTCGTGGGGCACATCCGCAGTGAGGCGCAGCGTCTCGTGACGCTGATCAACGACATCATCCGCCTGTCGGAGCTGGACGAGGGCGGCGCACTGCCCTCGGAGCCGGTGGAGCTTCTCTCCCTGTGCCGCGACACGGCGCAGTCTCTGGCACCGGCGGCGGAGGCGCATAACGTGACCGTCTCCGTCACCGGCGAGGAGATAACGGTCCCCGGTGTCCGCCGTCTCATCAGCGAGGTATTCACCAACCTCTGCGACAACGCCATCAAGTACAACCGCGACGGCGGCTCCGTCTCCGTCACCGTCTCCCGCGACGGCGGCGACGCGGTGGTCTCCGTGTCCGACACCGGCATCGGCATCCCCCCGGAGCACCAGAGCCGCGTGTTCGAGCGGTTCTACCGTGTGGACAAGAGCCACTCCAAGGCGTCCGGCGGCACCGGGCTGGGGCTGTCCATCGTCAAGCACGCCGTCCTCTACCACCACGGCACCGTGGAGGTGCACAGCGTCCCCGGCGAGGGCACCACCTTCACCGTGCGCCTCCCCATGAAATAAGGGAAAGAACCGCCTCCCCGGCGGTTCTTCCCCTTTTCTGCATGAAAACGCCACCCTCTCGGCGGTTCTTCCCTTTTCTGCATGAAAACGCCACCCTCTCGGCGGTTCTTCCCCTCTCTGCACAAAAACCACCCTCCGGCTGTGCCGGAGGGTGGTTTAACAATGCTTGCTTGTGCTTGGCTTACTTGCCGGCGTTCATCTGCGCGGCGACCTCGGCGGCGAAGTCCTCCTGCTTCTTCTCGATGCCCTCACCGGTCTGGTAGCGCACGGCGTCCACGAACTTCACGGAGCCGCCCAGCTTCTTGGCGGCGTCGGCGATATACTTCTCCACGCTGCCCTGGAACAGATCGCTGCGGACGAACTCCATCTGCAGCAGGCAGTTCTCCTCGTAGAACTTGTTCATCTTGCCCATGACGATCTTTTCCTTCACCGCCTCGGGCTTGGAGGCCATCTTGGGATCGGTGTCCATCAGAGCCAGAGCGACCTTCTTCTCCTCGGCGAGAACCTCCTCGGTGACCTGGGACTTGTCCCAGAAGCGGGGGTTCAGCGCGGCGATCTGCATGGCGACGTTCTTGCCGATCTCGGTGGCGTCCACGCCGCCCTCCACAGCCAGATTCACCAGCACGCCGATCTTGCCGCCGGCGTGGACGTAGCCCACGCTGGTGTTCTCGTCGAAGCGGACGAAGCGGCGGATCTGCAGGTTCTCACCGATGGACATGACCTTCTCGGGCATGGTCTCGGAGACGGTCAGCTTGGAGCCGGTGTACTTGCAGTTCATCAGCGCATCCACATCGGCGGGCGCGTTCTCGGCGATGGTCTTGGCGATGTCCTTCACGAACGCCACGAACAGCTCGCTCTTGGCGCAGAAGTCGGTCTCGCAGTTGACCTCCACCACGACGCCCACGCCGTTCTCGGTCAGCGCGTAGGACATACCCTCGGCGGCGATACGGCCGGCCTTCTTGGCGGCCTTCGCCAGACCCTTCTCACGCAGCCACTCCACGGCCTTATCCATATCACCGTCGCACTCCACCAGTGCCTTTTTGCAGTCCATCATGCCCACGCTGGTCATCTCGCGCAGGGTCTTCACATCAGCAGCAGTAAAAGCCATTTGTATTTCCTCCTGTAAAGTCGTTGATTGAAAAAGGGGCAGGGACACTTCCCTGCCCCGTGAGATTACGCGGTTTTGTTCCGGATTTACTCGGCGTCCTTGCTCTCGGCACCGCCCTCCACCTGCTCGCCCTGCTTGCCCTCGATCATGGCGTTTGCTATCACGGAGGCGATCAGCTTGATGGCGCGGATAGCGTCGTCGTTGCCGGGGATGGGATAATCGATCTCGTCGGGATCGCAGTTGGTGTCGGCGATGGCGACAACGGGGATACCCAGACGGTGTGCCTCGGCGATGGCGTTGCGCTCCTTGCGGGTGTCCACGATGAACAGCGCGCCGGGCAGCTTCTTCATTTCCTTCACGCCGCCCAGATACTTCTCCAGCTTCT
>URXW01000042.1 GCA_900551995.1 uncultured Eubacteriales bacterium | reverse complement strand
CATTTTTAAGCATTAGATGCCACTTCCCGATGTCGTATCGGGTCTACTCCTAAGCCCGAGGCCCCCGGTTCGAGCCCGGGCAGGCGTACCAAAAACGCTGTGATCTCAACGCTGCGGGCTGATAACGAAGCATTAAAAGAGCTTAATCATCAGTCGCAGCAGCGGCAAAGGAAATCACCGAGATTAGTTCATTATGAACTTTTCTCGGTGATTTCCTTTTTATCCGCATATTCGATTTCTGACTGTTCTCCTGCTGTAATGGCCGCTGAAAAAAATCAAAGGAGGTGCGGATGATGAAGCAAACGACTATCATGTCGCCGCAGGAAACACCCGTGCGCGTCAAACGCTCCCTCACCGCAGCGGGAGTGCCGCCGCCATGGTGGTGCCCGCCTCCGTACTCTCCTCTACCCACACGCTGCCGCCGTGAAGCTCCGCGATCTTCCACACCAGCGCAAGCCCCAGCCCCACGCCGCCGTACTCCCGGCTCCGGGACTTGTCCACCCGGAAAAAGGGCTGGAAAATGCTCTCCCGGTACCGCTCCGGTATGCCGCAGCCCGTGTCCGCCACGCGGACGACCAGCCGCTCCCCCTCCTCCGTGACGGAGACGCGCACCGTCCCGCCGGGACGGTCATACTTCACCGCGTTCTCCGTCAGATTGAACAGCATCCGGTAGAGCAGCGCGTCGCTGCCCGTCACGGTGCCGTCGCCCTCCCGCTCCAAGGTGATGCCGCGCTTTTCCGCCAGCGGCGCAAGATCGGTGAATATCTCCTCCAGCATGGGGGCGAGCTGGACGCGATCCTTGCGCGGCACGCTCTGGAGACCGCTCATCTCCAGCAGCGTTTTCGTCATTTGGGTCAGACGCTCGGTCTGCTCCCGCAGCAGGGTGAGGAACTCCGCCGTCTCCGGCTGCACGTCGGGGTGCTCGGCGGCGAACAGCTCCAGCCGCGCCTGCATCAACGCCAGCGGTGTACGCAGCTCGTGGGCGGCGTTGCCGGTGAACTGCCGCTGGGCGGTGAAGCCCTCGTCCAGCCGCTCCAGCATCTGATTGAACGAGCGGCTGAACTGCCGGAACTCCGGCAGCACGTCCTCCGTGATCTTCATATCCGCCAGATTGTTCGGCTGCACCCGCTCCACCTGCGCGGCGAAGGTATGCAGCGGCTTGAGGGCGCGGCCGCTGACGAAATACGCCAGCGCACCGCTGAGCAGCGTCACCGCCGCCGTAATATACCAGTTGGTGGCGAGGAAGGACTCCTGCGCCCCGTGAACGATGATGGTCAGATCCGGGTCACCCTCCGCCAGCTCCGGGTCGAAGAAGGCGGGCGCGTCCCCTGCGGCCGCACCGCCGTAGTCCAGCACGGACTCTCCGATGGAGTCCATATAGTGCCTGCCCGAGCAGCTGATAAGGAAATTCATCGCCACGCAGGTCACGCCGATAAGCAGCGCGGTCATCAGCGTAATGCGCCATTGGAGCGACAGCTTTTTCATACCTCCGCCCCTCCCATCAGATACCCCTCGCCAATGCGGTTGCAGATGGGATCATAGCCCAGCGCGAGCCGCAGCTTCTTCCGCAGGGCGGAGATATGCACGCGGATGGAGTTGCTGAAGCTGTCCACGCTGTTGTCCCAGACGTGCTCCATCAGCTCCTCCTGGCTGACGGGACGCCCCTGATGGAGCATCAGGTATTCCAGTATCCCCGTCTCCTTGCGGGTGAGCGTCAACGCCTGCCCCTTGGCGGACGCCGCCCGGGCGCGGCAGTCGAAAGTGATCTCCCCGCAGGACAGCACCACGTCCTGCTGGGTGAACTGCCGCAGCGTCAGGCTGCGGATACGCGCCTCCAGCTCCGCCAGATGGAAGGGCTTCGCCAGATAGTCGTTGGCACCGGCGTCCAGCCCCTCCACCTTGTCCGCCACCTCGCTGCGGGCGGAGAGGATCAGCACCGGCGTCTCCCGATCCGACTGCCGCAGCGTCCGCAGCACCGTCATGCCGTCCTTTTTCGGCAGGTTCAGATCCAGCAGCACCAGATCGTACCGCTCCGTGCCCAGCAGCTCCAACGCCTGTTCCCCGTCGTAGCAGCAGTCCACGCTGTACGCCGCGCGGCGCAGGCTCCGCACAATGGTGTCGCACAAAGCGCGCTCGTCCTCTACAATTAAAAGGTGCATAAAAGACCTCCTTATCCTCTTTATGTTACGCTTTGCGTCTATTATAGCAGACGCGGATAAGTTTTGTGTTAAATTTCCGTTCTTAACAGGAATTTTAACTGCGCCGTGCTATGATAGTCCCAGAAACAGGAAAGGGTGATGAAAATGAGTCACGGGAAAAAAGCCGCCCTGCAAGTGCTTTTTCTGCTGGTTGGCGTCGCCATGCTGTACTTCGGCATCCGGCGGGGCGAGGTAGACACCGTACTGGGCAAGGCAATCAGATTATGTTTGGAGTGTGTGGGCATTGGATAAGAAATTTTCGGGCGTGTCCCATCTCCTGTCCCGCTTCCGGGGCTGGATACAGGCAGGCGCGACGTTGCTGACGAACCTCCACCTGCCCAACTTCCTCAAGGGCGGATTGTATCAGGGCGCGGGAAAGGCCGTCTGCGTGCCGGGGCTGAACTGCTACTCCTGTCCGGCAGCGTCGGGAGCCTGCCCCATCGGTGCGTTCCAGGCGGTGGTCGGCTCGTCCAAGTTCCGCTTCTCCTATTATATCACGGGCTTCCTCATTCTGCTGGGGGTACTGCTGGGGCGCGTGATCTGCGGCTTCCTCTGCCCCTTCGGATGGTTTCAGGAGCTGCTGCACAAGATCCCCACGAAGAAGCTCTCCACCAAGAAGCTGAAGCCTCTGACGTACCTCAAATACGTGGTGCTGCTGGTGATGGTGGTGCTGCTGCCCATGCTGCTGACCAACCAGCTGGGCATGGGCGACCCCTTCTTCTGCAAGTATCTCTGCCCCCAGGGCGTACTGGAGGGAGCGATCCCCCTGTCCCTTGCCAGTGCCGGCATCCGTTCGGCGCTGGGCAGTCTGTTCACGTGGAAGCTCTCCATTCTCATAGCGGTGATCGTTCTGAGCGTGGTGTTCTACCGCCCCTTCTGCAAGTGGCTGTGCCCACTGGGCGCGTTCTATGCCCTGCTGAATAAGGTGTCCCTGTTCCAGATGCAGGTGGACAAGAGCAAGTGCGTCTCCTGCGGAAAGTGCGCCAAGGCGTGCAAAATGGACGTGGACGTGACCAAGACCCCCAACCACACTGAATGTATCCGCTGCGGTATGTGCATCCGCGCCTGCCCCACCGATGCCGTCAGCTTCCGCTACGGCTTCGGCAGCGGCAAACAGACAACAAACGAAACAGTCAACGAAGAAAAAACGGAGGAATCAAAATGAACGTAAAGAAGATTATCGCGCTGCTCCTCGCCCTTGTGCTGGTGGGCAGCATGGCAGCCTGCGGCACCAAGCCCGCAGGGAACAAGGACGGCAGCGACGGCATGCCCCAGACCGAGGAGGAGGCAAAGACCCTGCACGCCCGGCTGTGGGCGGAGGAAACTGCCATCCTGTCCGAGAACACCGAGCTGTGGGAAAAGCTCTTCCTCGCCGCCGACAAGGGCATGGCGATGATCGAGGACGGCAACAACTACGGCGACTTCCTTCTCAAGACCATCGAAAGAGCCAAGGATAAGTTCACCGACGAGGAGCTCGCCCAGCTGACGGAGAGAGCCACAAAGATCAAGGACATCGAGGATCAGCTCTCCGCGCTGGAGGAGAAGTTCCCCAGTCTGGCAAGCGACAGCACCGACAGCTCCGACAACTCCACCAGCGTCCCCTCGGAGGACGTCCCCTCTGACGCCAACACCTCCGGCAGTACCCCCGCCGAAAGCACCGGCCCCAAGTTCCCCGCCTTCACCGGTAAGGATCTGGACGGCAACGATGTCAGCAGCGACAAGCTGTTCGCCGCTAACGCCGTCACCGTGGTAAACTTCTGGTTCACCACCTGCGGCCCCTGCGTGGGTGAGCTGGGCGATCTGGACGCGCTGAATCAGGAGCTCTCCGCCAAGGGCGGCTCTCTCATCGGCATCAACGCCTTCACGCTGGGCGGCGACAAGACCGCCATCGCCGATGCCAAGGACGTCCTCTCCAAGAGCGGCGCGACCTACCGGAATGTGTACTTCGATCCCGGCAGTGAGGCGGGCAAGTTCACCGAGAACGTCTACGCCTACCCCACCACCTACGTGGTAGACCGGAACGGCAACATCGTGGGCGACCCCATCGTGGGTGCCATCACCGGCAAGACCCAGGCGGACGCCCTGCAAACCCTCATCGACAAGGCGATCGCCGCCGACAAGGGCTAAGTCCCCGCAGCAGCGCAGAAGCAGCGCACCCGGACGGGTGCGCTGCTTTTATGCTTTTATGCCATTTTGCTTTTCTCCGGGCTTCGCCCCGTCAGTTTCTGATGCGTCTCCGCCGCAGCAGGAGCATACCCGCCAGCGACAGCGCGCCGTAGCACACGTACACCCCGATACCCTCGTCATACGTCAGGGCACTATTCACGCCGCCGATGGTAAAGTTCATGGAGGCGTTGCCCTCACTGGAGAGGATGGTCACGGTATGCAGCCCCTTCCGCAGCGTCCGCAGATAGACCGCCTTCAGATACACCACGATGGAGCCCTCCTCGGCGATGTAGTTAGACGGGTGAATGGTCTTGCCGTCCACCTGTACGCCCAGGAAGCTGGCAAAGCTGGCGGAGGAGCGGAACGTCAGCCCGTAAATGCCGTCGGTGTAGTCCGTAACGCTGGCGGCGTCGGCACTGCTCCGGATGGCGATAATGGTGGGGAAGCTGCTCCCGCCGCCGCGCCGTCCGCCGCCGCTGGGCGGCGTCTCCGGCTCCACCGGTCTATCCCACTGCGTCTCCGGCCGGGCGGAGATCACCACGGAGGCAGGCTCCGCCTCGTTGCCCGCGCCGTCCTTTGCCGTAAGGCTGGCAAGGATCGAATCAAAGCCCGTCTCGCTCTCCGCATTGGCGGGCAGCGTTCCCGACAGGGAGAACCGTCCCTCTGCGTCCGCCCTGCCCTTGAGCTCCGGTGTGCTATCCATGATAACCTCGAGTCCCGGCTCCGTCTGTCCCGTAACGGTGTACGCGCCGGTGGTCATGTCCGCCCGGACGTTCTTAGCGTCCACCGTGATAATGGGCGGCACATCGTCCAGCACAAGGCGCAGATAGTATTCCGTCTTGTCGTTGCCCTTCTCCGCCACGATGCAGACGCGTCCGCTGTTGGCGATCAGCTCCTCGCCCGCAGCGTTGGCTGTGACCGCCCATGTACCGCCGCTGCCCGAAACGTTGAAGCTGCCGCTGCCGCTCCCCTGCTCCGGCGTAACGGTAATGCTGCCAACTTCGCCCTTTACGGTGAACAGCGTCCCCGTGGGGATCTCGCTCCACACCATCTCGCCGTACCCGTTCGTGCCGTTCAGCGTAACGATCTGCCCGCCGCTGGTAACGGTGATCTCCGGTGCTACGTACTTGGGCAGGTATGCGGGTTTGGTGGACTCCGTCGGATCACTGAAATAGCGGACATTGGCTTTCTCCGTTTTTGCGCCCTCGTTCTCGTAGCTGATCGCGCTTTCCTCGTAGCAGATCGCCTCCACCGCCACCTTGTAGTTCACGTTGGTGGGGGCTTCATCCGAGGTACCGCCGCTGAGGTTGATGCCAGACTCCTCAGGCTTCGCATCGTTCTTGTTCACCGTGATGTTGTTACCCGCCACTGTGGGGGTCATGCGGAGGGAATACCTCCCGCCGTTCTTGGTGGCGGCTCCGCCCTTGTCGAAGTCAGCGTTGTCCAACTCATAGGACGCTCCCGCCTGCTTCCACGTGCCGCCCTCCTGATAGTACAGCGTCACCCGGTAGCCGTCGGCTTTCTCCACGCTGTCCCATTCGGCGGTCAGCGTCTCGTTGCCGGTGGCTGCAATGGTCACATTCTCGGGCGCGGCGGGCTTGCTGGTGTTTTCATACTTGACCGTCCCGGCGGATGTCTTGGTATCCACCGTGACCCAGGCGTATTCTTGCTCGCCGTTGGCGTTAACGACACCCTCTACCTTTACCCTCTCCACCAGTACGGCGGTGACGAAGTATTCCCCCGAAGGCGCGATAGACCCCTCACCGGGCACCTTGTACGTATACGGCGCAGTCTCCATCATGTCGAGGAAGTAGTGCTCGCCCGTTCCGTCCTTCTCGGTGTCCAGATAGTACCGCACGGCGTAGGTCTTGCCATCCCGCCCGTTCTTCACGGTGGAGGTCGCCTCGTAGTTGATGGGGTTGAGGCTCAGCTCCAGCGTGGTAAGCGGGGCAGAGGCGACCAGCTGGCACGTAAAGTCGCAGTCCGCCGTCACCTTCCACTTGCCATCCGCGTTGCCCTGGTGCTTCAGATCAATGAGGAAGCCTTTCTTGAGGGCACCGTCCTCCCCCTCGTCCTCCACCTCAGTGAAGTTGGCATCCCCCAGCTCGACAGCCTCTTCTCCTTCTTTGTATTCAGTCTCCTTCAGCGCAATGGGCTTCAGCGTCGTGTCCTCCGCCACTTCGTACAGCTTCATGCTCTTCCGCAGCGTATCAAGGTCATCTTTGTTCTCCAGCATGACCATCAGACCCAGATCGCTCTCCGGGGAGGGTGCGGCGGTGCTGGAAGCAGCGTTGTAGTCAATTACCTGCTCGAAACCACCGCCGCCGGGCAATGCCATCGCCATCATCGCGACACTGTCTGCGCTGACCGCATAGAGACTCGTCTCCACCACGGCGATGCCCACCTGCTCCTCCGTCTCTCCGTCATAGAGGGGTGCCATCATCACCGTCATGGGGGCAGCCGCCGCCTGCAAGCCCCGGCTGCCGCTGGGGAACCACCCGTTCCTCTCGATCTCGCCCTCCAGCGTCCATCCATTATTGATGTTCTTATACAGATGGAAGGCTCCGCCGAAGTGGTTGGGGATAACGTAGTAAATGCGGTAGTAGGACGCGAGAATCTTTCCATGGTTGGACACGCCGCCGTACACGCTCATGTTGTTCCACGCGGAGGTCACCGCGTCCTTAAAGGGCGTGCCCTTCGCCACCGTCATGGCGGTCTGCGTACCGAGGATAAAGTCCACCTGCGTGTTGAACAGCTTCTTTCCCTTCAGAATACGGAACTTTACCCTCCCCAGCCGCTCGGGGATCTTCACCGTTGCATTGATCTTGCCCCGGCTGTCCAGCTGGATATACGCGCTGTTGGGGTTCTTGTAGTTGTCCAGTCCGCCAAAGACGCTGGCCTCGGCGCTGCCCTCCACCTCGAAGAAGGCGTATGGCTCCTTGGGTGCCTCCAGCTTTATGTTCATGCCGCCGCCGGCACGCAGACCGGTATAGGTCGTGCCCAGATAGCTGCGTCTCTCGCCCTCCAGCTTCAGGCGCATACCGAACTCCCTGAGGAATGGCATCCTGGCGATGGTCATATCCGTTCCGGAGTATTCCAGAATGCCCGGGCCCACGGTGGCATTCGCCCAGCCCTCGATGACCTTCACATAGTCCGCCTTGATCGACAGCTTCAGCTGGATAGGCGGGATGCCGACAAAGTCGCCGTTGATGGTGTCGGCAAGCCCGTAGAAGCCGCCTCCGCCGCCCTTGATAAACGTGGTGGGCACCGGCGGGACGATGGGGATGCCGCCCGCTGTGGCAAACCGGAAATACAGGTTGTTGGGCGCAAGCCGCCCGTTGTTCAGCCGCTTCAGCTGCAGCTCTGCATCCGTTTTAAAGAGTTCGAAGGCATTCAGCTCCAGCTCGAAGTCGTACTGCTCCTGCCCGTCGAAGGTATTGATGGCGGCCTTCAGCTTCCCCAGATCCAGCCCCAGCAGGTCGGCACTGCTGATCTCTCCCTTCGCCAGAATACCGTTCTGCTGGAACTCGTTATTGCTGCCCTTGGGGCCGTAGCTCAGCTTTTCCAGCGTGATCAGCTCATTGGCGGCGCAGTTCAGAATGAGATCCAGCCCCATCTGACCGGACAGCACCACGTCGCCCGACCCCTTCAGCTGCGCCTTATCGATATGGCTGCTGACCTGCGGGATGTTCACAAACACCAGCACGGCGTTCTTCTCCGGCTTCATGTGCAGCGTCAGCTCCTCGCCCCCGTCGAAGTCCAGCCCTGCCGCCTCTGTCATGCCGGTAACGGGGCTGTACAGCTTAAAGGTGGGCGTGTTGTACTCCACCCCTGCCGAGGTGTCAAAGCGGGTGAATCGTCCGTTGCCGTCCACTCTGACCTTGAAATGCTGTCCGCTGTTCCAGGTCGCGGTGACGGTGGGCGTCAGAGCCACCTTTCCGGTGGTAAATTCATAGAATTTCCCCCCGTCGTCACGTCCCTCCTTGAAGTCGCCCCGCAGCGTATACAGCGGCGCGCCGTGCTGCTTTTTCAGCACCTGCTCCCGCGCCGTATCCGTGATGGAAATTGCCAGCATACTGCCGCCGGACTTGTAAATGCCCAGCTTGTCGGAAGCCTGCGGGATGATGACCTCATCCGGCCGTGTGAGGTTGCTTCCGCCCTGCTCGGCGACCTCCGCCTTGGTATACACATCCCTGAACCCCCAGATATGGAACGCTCTCTTTTGGCGTTCTCCATCGGGCTCGAGCCATCCCCCACCTGCCAAGGTGGTCAGAATGTCCCCCTCCGCGTCGTACCTCACAGAGATAGGTGCTTGCGCTCCATTATCATCGACACGCCAATCGCCCCCCAGCACAAAGGGGTTATCCACGCCGTAGCTGTCGGAATAGATCTCCATTATACCATTGGACACGTCTCGACCCATCATTACTTGCCCCATACCGGCGGTGATGTCCGTCTCCTTGGCGGTGGACATATAGTCGCGGCTGATTTTCACATGGGCGGCGCGCCCCGCCGCTGCGTGCCCCATCCGGGAAAACCCGTAGTACTCCATGTTCCACGCGAACGTGAACATATCAAAGGTATCCCCCGCCACATCGGGGTACCAGAGTGCCTGCGCCGCCAGTGCGTAGGTCTTGCCGTCCACCTCCTCCTTCATGTCCGGCACTATGCCATTGGTCACGCCCGGTTCCAGCTCCACGAAGTAGTAGGAGATGAAGCACGCCACCTTGGGGTTGTCCTCTTCAAAGGTGTACTTGATGGTAAGGGCGTTTTCCTTCGGCATAGGATTGTCCATCATCGTTAAACCATATTCATCCGGGTCCACCACCTCCATGGAGCGGATGGTCAGAAGACCCAAATAGTTACGCGACCAGAAGAAGAACATCGGCTGCTCATAGACGCCCTTGCGGATGGAATCCATCGTGGCGGTATAGCCCCGGTCGGAGGTCGTTACCGACTTTCCCATATGGGGGCCGCTTGTGACGATGGACATGACCAGCTTCCCGTTGTTCATCTTCATGGAGTATAGCTGTGAACCGTCGTCCACGCCCTCCTTCTTGATAGTCACTGGCTGTATCACTTCTCTGAGGTTCCCAACGCTGCTGCCCAGCATGGCTAACGCCTCTGTCGGCAGTAGTGTAAGAGCCATCAACAGCACCAGCAGTAGGGAAATACATCGTTTTTTCATGGTGCGTCTCCTTTCGTCTTCGTACTCTCCCAGAATAACTAACAGGAAGATTTTACCAGAAAGCGGCGCAGACCACATCACCCGTTCGGGTAGTCTTTTTCCTCAGCGCAGCATTTCGATAAGCCTGCTGCGCCGGTCAATATTCATTTTCTGAAAAGCGTTCTTCAGGTGGTGCTTGACGGTGTTCTCGGAGATATGCAGCTCTCCCGCGATCTCGTGGTTCCGCAGTCCACGGGCGGCAAGCTCCGCCACCTCCCGCTCCCTGTCGGTCAGTCCCTCCTTCATCTCCGGTATCTCCTCCAGCATGGCGAAAATACGGCTCTCGTCGGCGCGTGTATAGTGGATGCCCAGCGTCTTGATCTCCCGTATGGCTCTCTCGTGCTTGGCGGCGATGGAGGGCAGCAGAAACAGTACCTGGAAATACTTCCGGAAGCTGGCGAGGAAGGAATAGTTCCTGTCCTGCTCCGCAAGGCACAGGGAGCGATCCAGCCACTCGGCGGCTTTTCCCAGCTTGCCGATGGCGAGATAGCACAGCGACAGCCCGCAGTACATAAAGTTCCGCACCGCCGTGGAGATCAGCCGCGCATCTAATTGCAGCGACGCCTCCACCGAGGCGATAGCCCGCTGGTACTCCTTCTTCAGCAGCAGATCGGTAATGCGGCACGTCTTGATCATAAAATTGGTAAAGGTCAGGTCGGACAGTGCGTCCGCGCCCCCCTGCGTCCACTGGGCGGCGTCCCCTGTCTCCATCATCAGCCCCAGCAGATACCCGCGGACCGTCTCCACCATGCAGGTGCCGATCCCCGTCCCCCGCAAAAAGGCGTAGCCCCGCGCCTTATTCTCCAGATAGTCCACCGCCCGCTGCAAGCCCGCCATGTCGGAGCGGTAAATGGCGTTGATCCCCAGCAGCAGAGCCGCGCCGTAGGTGGCGGAGGCGTTCTGCGCCTGCTCGGACAGAAACGCCGCCTGATACGCCTGTATGTCCGCGTCGTCGAACCGCCCCTGCACGGAGTACGCCTCCCCCCGGTACAGCTCGGCGACGCCGGCACCGTGCCCGTTGGTCAGCCGGTTGTACCGCCCCAGCACCACCGCCAGCTTCTCCGCCGTGACCATCATCTGTCCCGGCGTGGTGTAAAACAGCTCCCACATGGAGGCGCAGCCGAACATGAACGGCTCCTCCGGGATAAAAAGCTCCGAATCCCGCGTCAGCAGCGTCTCCGCCCGCCCGTAGGCGCCGTCCATGCCGTCCAGATTCGGGAAAAACTCCAGCGCGTCCAGCAGCTCCCACTCCCCCAAAAGCTGCTTTTCGCCGCCCTCCAGCAGTCCGCGCACTCGCGCCATCTGCCGCGAGAACTCCGCGAACTCGCACCCGGCGTACAGGGCGTAGCACAGCCGCAGCAGCGACAGGGGGTACCGCCGCTGCACCTCCTCCGGGCAGCGTTGCAGCACCGTTTTCGCCAACGCCGTGTAGCTGACCGTCCCGAAGCTCTCCGTAATAAGCCCCACAAGGCGGCAGGAGAGGATCCCCTCGTCGTCCCCGGCGCGGAAGAAGCAGCCCACGGCGGACTTCGTCATGCCGCTGTCCCGGTACCACCGCCCCGCCCTGTCGTATATATCCCGCTGCAACGTCTCCTCCGCCGCCTGTAACCGCCCCGCCAGAAATCGCAGCAGCAGCTCGTGGGGATAGTACACATCCCGCATGGCGTCGTGGCGCACAAGGGGCGTGCGCCGGAACAGCTCCTCCCGCTCCTCGCGGGACAGCTCCCCCGCCGGAAGCAGCGCGTCCACCATGGCGGGGGTGATGCAGTCAAAGAGACTCAGCCGCAGCAGAGCCGTCTGCTGCCGCTCCTCGCTCCGCACCCAGAACAGGCGATAAAGCAGCTCGTCCATCTCGCCCACCTCGCCGTCCGCCGCCAGCGACAGCGACACCGCCGCCGGCCAGCCGCCGGTGCCTCGGATGACCTCCTTCGCCTGCTGCCGCGTCAGCGACATCCCGCCCTGCCGCGCAAGCCCGCAGATGTCCTCCTGGGTCAGCAGCAGATCCTTCTCCCGCAGGAAGCACACGCCCCCCTCCTGCGCCTCGAACACTGGGCGCAGCCGCCCCAGATTCTGGGCGATAAAAATAAGGTGCAGCCCGTCCTCGGTGCGCTTGGCTAAGGCGTCGATGACCTGCGGCGGCCAGTTGTCCGCCGCGAATTGGAAATTGTCGAAAACCAGCGTCACCGGACGCTCCACCCGCACATCGCCAAGGATCCGGGCGGCCTGCGCGGCGTTGCTTCGGTTCAGGAAGCTGATGGACTCCATCCTGCGGAACGTCCGCTCGTCCTCGTTCCCCAGCTGCTGGATGAACCAGTAAAAGCTGGTGTCCGGCAGGTGCTCCACGCCGGTGTACCACCTGACCGTCTCCACGCCCTCTAAGGCGTGGCTCACCGCCGTGGTCTTGCCGTAGCCCGCCGGAGCCTCCAGCACGGAGAGCCTGCTGCTCCGCATCTTCGCCAGCTTTTCCAGCAGCCTCGCCGAGAATATCCGTCTCTCCATACCGCGTTCCTCCCCGTTTTCCGCACAGTTTATCCCATTCTATTTCTTTTTCCCCTAAATTATACTGTATACGGCGTGACCGGGCAACCCCTTTTCAGAGCCGCCCGGTCACTTTTTTCGTCTATACGCCGCCGCTTTCGCGGCAGTTCATTCCTTTTTGTGATTCCTTACCCGTATATGGGGAACGCCTTGACCAGCTCCGCCACACGTTCACTCACCTGCTGCCGCCGTCCCTCAAAGTCGAACAGACAGTCGGCGATGCACTGGGCGATGACCTCCATCTCCGCCTTCCCCATGCCCCGGGTGGTCACCGCAGGCGTACCCACCCGCACGCCGCTGGTGATAAAGGGGCTGCGCCGCTCGCCGGGAACGGTGTTCTTGTTGACGGTGATGTGCACCGCGTCCAGCCGCCGCTCCAGCTCCTTGCCGGTGCACGGCGTCTCCCGCAGGTCAATGAGCATCATGTGGTTGTCCGTGCCGCCGCTGACCAGCTCCACGCCCCGCGCCAGCAGCGCATTGGCGAGAGCCTTGGCGTTCTCCGTCACGCTCCGGGCGTAGTCCCGGAACTCCGGCAGCAGAGCCTCCCGGAAGCACACCGCCTTGGCGGCGATAATATGCTCCAGCGGCCCTCCCTGTGTGCCGGGGAACACCGCCTTGTCGCATTTCCGTGCGATCTCCTCGGAGTTGGTGAGGATCATGCCGCCGCGCGGCCCGCGCAGCGTCTTGTGGGTGGTGGTGGTCACCACGTCGGCAAAGGGCACCGGGCTTTGGTGAACGCCGCCCGCCACCAATCCCGCGATGTGCGCCATGTCCACCATGAACAGCGCGCCGTTCTCCCGTGCGATCTCCGCCATCCGCGCAAAATCCAACGCTCTCGGATAAGCGGACGCCCCCGCCACCAGCAGCTTCGGCTTCACCGCCGCCACCTGCGCGGCAAGCGCGTCGTAATCCAGAAAGCCCTCCTCGTTCACGCCGTAGTGTACCACGTGATAGCCCACGCCGCTCATATTCACCGGGCTGCCGTGGGTCAGATGCCCCCCCTGCGTCAGATCCATGCCCATCACGGTGTCGCCCAGCTCCAGCAGGGCAAAATACACGGTGAGATTCGCTTGGGAGCCGCTGTGGGGCTGCACGTTGGCAAACCGCGCCCCGAACAGGGCGCAGGCGCGGTCAATGGCAAGCTGCTCCACCTCGTCCACGAATTCACAGCCCCCGTAGTACCTGCGTCCGGGATACCCCTCCGCGTACTTGTTGGTCAGCACGCTGCCCGCCGCCGCCAGCACCGCCGGACTGACCATGTTCTCGCTGGCGATCAGCTCCAGATTATCCTGCTGCCGCCGCCGTTCCCGTTCCATGGCAGCCGCCAGCGCAGGGTCCTCCCTGCCGATCAGAGGGATAGGATCCGGATAGTTTTCATACATACGCTCTTTCCTCCCGCCGTTTTTTACTATTATATCGGGCATATCCCCCCTGTCAATAGTTTCCCCGCCCCGGCGCAAAAAAACAGACCCTGCTCCCATGGAGCAAGATCCTCCCTGAAACTTCAATAGCCCTTGACCGCTTCCGTGTCTTGCGATCAAGGGCTATTGGTCCATCTTGGGCTCGGTCATCGCTGGCTACCTCACGTTTCTACAGAATTATGGCACCTGCCGCCGTTTCTGGTTTCACTCTCGCTCTATCTGTAAACACCGCTGCTGCGGTGGACCACCGACCTTAATGGGTCGCCATTAGAGAGTGCCGAACATTCTGGGGATGCCATCTTCCCTCTACACCGCTGTGTAAAGGGGAACTCAACAGGTCATCGGAGTCACCTCTTTCTCTTCTCTTCTGGTATCTTTAGTATAGCACATCATCCCCGTTTTACAATTCGCAAAATGCACGAAATCGCCGCTTTTCTTTTGTATAATGCTTCGAAAAATACGCTTTTTGCTTCTTCTCTATTGACTTCCTCTCCGCCGCGGTATATACTTGAATTGTTGTGGGGCTTCTCCCAGGGCAGACGGTGGAACCGTCTGCCCTGTTTGCTTGTCGATAAACCCCGCCGTGCGTACCGTCTTCCTTCCTCGCAGGGGGAGCTCGAGGGGGCAAAGCCCGCCTCGAATCGGATCAAATGCCGCGC
>URXW01000041.1 GCA_900551995.1 uncultured Eubacteriales bacterium | reverse complement strand
AAACCGTCAGCTAACAGTTGATAAGTAAATTAGTTCCTTATCACTGTTAAGCCAAAGCCCGTGGGGCTTTCTTTTTTTACCTATTAGCAGAATACGGGGCGGAACGGAATGGCGGGGAGATTTTTTATGGCTGGGGGGATGGACTTTTGTGATAAGTAGTGGTAATATGTAGAATTAACAAAACTAATGCTTTGAGTGCGAAAGGAGCGGTAACTATGTCTGTGAAAGAGAGCTACGCCGGGAAGATCAACCGCAAGCTGACGAAGAAGCTGCGGGTCATCGCCGTGGCCGCCGGGCGGGAGCCGGCGGATCTGGTGCTGAAAAACGCCACCTATGTGAACGTGTTCTCCAACGAGCTTTGCAAGGGCGACATCGCCGTTGCCGAGGGTCTGATCGTGGGCATGGGCGAGTACAACGGCTGCATGGAGGTGGACATGGGCGGCAAGATCGTGCTGCCCGGCTTTGTGGACGCCCACATCCATCTGGAAAGCTCGCTGGTCAGCCCGGTGGAGTTCGCCAAGGCGGTGCTGCCCCACGGCACCACCACGGTCATCACCGACCCCCACGAGATCGCCAACGTCATGGGCACCGACGGCATTGAGTATATGCTGCAGGCCACGGAGGAGCTGCCGGTGGACGTGCGCTTCATGCTGCCCTCCTGCGTGCCCGCCACGCCGCTGGACGAGTCCGGGGCGAATCTGGATTACCGCGCCATCGACAGCTTTTACGACCATCCCCGGGTACAGGGGCTGGCGGAGATGATGAACTTCGTGGGCACCATCAACGGCGACCCGCAGGTGGTGGAGAAGATCGTCGCCAGTCAGGCGCACCACAAGAAGATCGACGGTCACGCCCCCGATCTGGTGGGGAACGATCTGAACGCCTACATCGCCGCCGGGGTGTACTCCGACCACGAGTGCCACGATCTGAAGGACGCCATCGCCAAGCTGGAGCGGGGACAGTTCATTATGATACGGGAGGGCACGGCGGCACGGAATCTGGAGGCTCTCGCCCCCCTGCTGTGCGACAAGTACGTGGAGCGGTGTATGTTCTGCACCGACGACAAGCACCCCAGCGACCTGCTGGAAAAGGGGCACATCGACTACATCGTGAAGAAGGCTATCTCTTTGGGCGCAGACCCCATCACCGCCATCAAGGCCGCCTGCCACAACGCGGCGCGGTACTTCCTGCTGAATAACCGGGGTGCCATCGCGCCGGGGTATCTGGCGGACTTCGTCATCATCGACGACTTCGAGCACTTCAACATCGAGCAGGTGTATAAGAAGGGCGAGCTGATGGTGGATCACGGGCAGGTGGCGGAGTTCCCCGCGCCGGACATCGACCCGTATCTGGTGAAGCACGCCCACGACACGTTCCACGTGGCGACGCTGTGCGCCGAGGACTTCATCGACCAGCGTCCCCACGCCGTCATCGGCATGGTGGACGGGGAGATCACCACCACCGACGGCGGGTACACCGACCGCATCGACGTGGACTATGACATTCTGAAGATCGCCGTTATCGAGCGGCACAAGAACACCCACCACATCGGTCTGGGCTATATCCGGGGCTACGGGCTGAAGAAGGGCGCAGTCGCCACCAGCATCAGCCACGACAGCCACAACATCATCGTGGTGGGCACCAACGAGGAGGACATGGCCTGCGCCGCCAACCGCATCGTGCGGCAGCACGGCGGGATCACCGTGGTGGAGGACGGGCAGGTGCGCGGTGAGCTGCTGCTGCCCATCGCCGGTATCATGTCCGACGACACGCTGGTGAACGTGAACCGGGATCTGGAGGACGCCAAGGCCGCCGCCTACGCGCTGGGCGTTTCCGAGGGCATCGACCCGTTCATGACCCTGAGCTTTATGGCTCTGCCGGTGATCCCCAGCCTGCGGATCACCACCCGGGGTGTGTTCGATGTGACGACCCAGCGGTACGTGTAAGCGACGCCGCGGCGGGTATAAGGCAAAAAAAGAAAGCCCTTGGGGGCTTTCTTTTTTTTGCAGCTTGTCACAAAAGTCCGTTCGGACTTTTTGACAAGCTGCCAGCAAAATCGCAAAATAAAAAACAGTATTTTATTTTGCGATTTTGGTCGCTGCGGCGGGTGATTGAACGCGAAAGGGAACCCTGACGGTTCCCTTTCACACTATCCTTCCCTCCGATACTTGTGACCGGGTAGGTTCTTTGACAGGCTGGGCAAAAAAAGAAAGCCCTTGGGGGCTTTCTTTTTTTGCTCACAGCTTGAGGTCGCAGGAGAGGGACATGACGGCGGAGCCGCCGATGCGGACGGTGATCTCACCGTTCCGCTCGTAGAGGATGCTGCGTATCTCGCTGGGGCGATCCATGTGCTCCCCCTGCAAAAAGACGTTCTCCTGCCCCGGCTTCACGCCGCCGCGCAGGTAGAGGTAGTAGGTCAGCGCGCCGTTGCTGGTGCCGGTGGCGCACTCCTCGGGAATATCGTACAGGGGCGCGTAGTTGCTGCAATAGGCGGTGACGGCACCGTCGCCGGGGCAGAACATATGGACGCCGGTGACATCGTACTTTTTGGACAGCTCCGTGACGGCGGGGGCGTTCTGGACGGCGCGGAGGAGCGTGTCGTGATCCCGGACGGGCAGCATGATGTCGGCAAGGCCGGTGGAGACGATGCGGGGGGTATAGGTCGCCGGAACGTCCGCAAGGGTGAGGCCGTAGGCGGCGTAGAGAGGCTCCCACTCCTCCGCCGGAATGTCGGAGAGCAGGCGGGGCGGCGCCATGTCCATCCAGACGGCGGCACCGCGGACGGTGATGTTCAGGTCGCCGGATCTCGTGTGGGCGGTGTGGTCGCCGTCGGAGAGCCTGCCCAGCAGGCGCAGCAGGGCGAAGGACGCCACGGTGGCGTGGCCGCACAGCTCCACCTCCCCCGCCGGGGTAAAGTAGCGGAGGGAGACGGAGCCGTCAGGCTCCGGGGTGACGAACGCCGTTTCGGAGTGCTTCAGCTCCGCGGCGATACGGCGCATGGTATCATCGGAGAGGGGGCGATCCGGCAGGGCGACGCCCGCCTGATTGCCGCCGAAGATACGGGTGGAAAAGGCATCCATGACGTAGAGTTCCATAGGGAATTGCACCTCCAAGTTTTTCTAATCAAGATGATTATATACTGTCGTGGTCAAAACGGCAATAGTATTTGACTTTCGGGAAAAATTTCGTTAGAATAGAAACCACAGAAGAGGCGCGGCGACCATGCCGCGCCACCCTCACAGAAAGGGAACTTTGAATAAGGAAAGGAAATTTATCGAAAATGCTCAATGAGCGAAGTCTGTTATCACAATTCCTGCATTTTGTAGCCGCTACGGTGGCGTCCCTCATGGTTTTCAGCCTGTACTCTATCGTGGACGGGCTGATGGTGGCAAAGGGCGTAGGCGAGTACGCCATGGCGGCGGTGAATCTGGCGGTGCCCTTCACCAACGTGCTGTTCTCCATCGGCGTTATTTTCGCCGTGGGCACCAGCACCATTATCGCCATCTATCTGGGGCAGGGGCAGGGGGAGAAGGCCAACAGCCTGTTCTCCCAGAACATCGTGCTGCTGACGTGTATCGGGCTGGTCATCTCTATTCTCGTGTTCGTGTTTTTGGAGCCCTTCGCCGTGCTGCTGGGTGCCAAGGGCGTGACGTATCAATATACCATCGACTATCTCCGGGGTCTTGCCCCCTTCGCGCTGTGCTTTATCGTCTCCTATAACATGGAGGTGCTCATTAAGACGGACGGCTATCCCCGGCTCGCCATTCTGACGGTCATCACCGGCTGTCTCGCCAACTGCGTGCTGGACTACGTGGCTATCTTCGTGCTGAATCTGGGCGTGTGGGGCGCGGCGTTCGCCACGGGACTGTCCCAGCTGCTCACGTGCGTTATCTATCTGCGCCACTTCTTGGGCGGGCACAATACGTTCCACTTTGTGCGCTTCAAGGTGGACTGGCGGATCTACAAGCGGCTGATACCGCTGGGCTTTGCCGACGGCGTGACGGAGCTGTGCAACGGCGTGATGATCTTCCTGTTCAACCGGGTCATCCTCCGGTGCCTCGGCGACGACGGACTGGTGTGCTACACCATTATCGCCTACGTGAATACGCTGATCATCAACACCATGCTGGGTATCTCCCAGGGCAGCCAGCCGCTGGTGAGCTATCACTACGGCAAGGAGGACGCGGCGGGCTACAGGAAGCTGCTGCGGTACGGCTTTACGGCGGTGGGCATTATGACGGCGGTGATCTTCGCCGGGGTGATGGTCTTTGCCCCCCAGATCGCCGGGATCTTCCTGGGCGCGGAGAAGCCGGAGCTGCTGGGCAGCGCGGCAGGCGCGCTGCGGCGGTACGGTCTGTGCTACCTGCTGCTGGGAAGCAACATCCTCATGGGCGGTTTCCTGACGGCGGTGGAGCGTCCGAGGGCGGCTATCTCCATCTCCGTGGGGCGGGGACTGGCGTTCCAGGCCGGTGCGCTGCTGCTGTTGGCGGCCGCCGTGGGCGGCACGGGCATCTGGTTCGCGCCGGTGATCTCCGAGGCGTTGTGCGCGGTGATGGCGGTGTGGTTCCTGCGGCGGTTCCTGCGGAAAACAGAGACGGCGTAAGCCGTCTCTGTTTTTATTTGGGGAAAATTTGACGAAATTGCATACCTGTCTTGTAGGGTTTTTTGAGGAAAACGCAGAAAGGTGAAAAGGGGGTTGACATTCGCCGCCGACGGCGTTATTATGCCACCATCCCGGACGGAACACCGCCGGAGAAACCACAGAAGGAGGAAAGCCGACATGAAGCGCAGCGTTTTTGCCACCATGATGATGTGCGAGATGTGCATGGGTATGATGTCCATGTGCATGTTTCGTCGCGCCAATAAGGGTCGTCAGCTTTCCGAAAACTGTTTGAGGGCTTGAAAAAAGCCCGTGTGTGAGCAAGCAGCGGATGGTCAGTGATGACCAGCCGCTGTTTTTGTTTTTGCCGGCAGGTCACGCCCCAGGGCGCGGATCCGGCAGGGGCGGGGACGCCCCCTCCCTATTTCCTGTTTTGTTCCGGCGGACGGCGGGATATGTGCACGATCCCGCGGTGCGCCGTCAGCAAGAGTATACATTTCCGAAGGACAAATTTGAAAAGGAGACTGTGAACATGAAACACAACACTCTCACTAAGCTCATCACTCTGGCTCTCGCCGCGGTACTGGCTCTGAGCCTGGCTGCCTGCGGCAGCAAGGGCGGCGACGCCAAGACCGCCATTAAGATCGGCGTTCCCAACGACACCACCAACGAGGCACGCGCCCTGCTGCTGCTGCAGGAGAACGGCATTATCAAGCTGAAGGACGGCGCAGGCATCACCGCCACCAAGAACGACATTGTGGAGAATCCGTACAACGTGGAGATCGTGGAGGCGGAGGCCGCCCAGCTGCCCAATATGCTGCCCGATCTGGACTACGCCGTGATCAACAGCAACTACGCCATCAACGCCGGGCTGAACCCCGTGAATGACTCCCTGCTCATCGAGGGCAGCTCCTCCGCCTACGCCAACATTCTGGCGGTGAAGGAGGGCAACGAGTCCGCACAGGTGGTGGCACTGAAGGCCGCGCTGGAGAGCAAGCAGGTGGCGGACTTCATCGCCGAGAAGTACGCCGGCTCCGTGATCTCCGTGGTGGAGAATCCCACCGACGGGTACAGCGATCAGGTGGACTACGACGCTCTGAAGGGGGAGACCATCTCCGTCGCCGCCTCCCCCACGCCCCACGCCGAGATCCTGGAGATCGCCAAGGAGATCCTTGCCGCCAAGGACATCACGCTGGACATTCAGGTGTACAACGACTATGTGGTGCCCAACACCGTGGTGGATGACGGCACCGTGACTGCCAACTACTTCCAGCACCTGCCCTATCTGGAGGACTTCAACGCCCAGAACGGCACCCACATCGCCTCCGTCGCCGCCATCCACGTGGAGCCTATGGGTCTGTACGGCGGCAAGCAGACCACGCTGGACGCCCTGAGCGCACAGTAAACGAAGCAAGCCTTTTCTATCCTCCTACCCCCTCACTGCGTTCCCCGTCTGCACCGCAGGGCGGGGAATGCGGCGGAGCGGGGGACATAAAACGAACGGAAATCGAGGGACACTGACGTGATAGAACTGAAACACGTATGCAAAAAATACGACTCCGGGGCTAACGGAGGGGTGGACGCGCTGAAGGATGTGTCCCTCACCATCGAGGACGGAGACATCTACGGCATTATCGGTATGTCCGGTGCCGGAAAGAGCACGCTGGTGCGGTGCATCAACCTGCTGGAGCGGCCCACCGGCGGCGAGATCGTCGTGGACGGGAAGCGGCTGGACACCATGACGCCCGCCCAGCTGCGGCAGGCACGGCGGAGCATCACCATGATCTTCCAGCACTTCAATCTGCTGATGCAGCGGACGTGCCTGCGGAACGTGTGCTTCCCCATGGAGCTGTCCGGGGTGAAGCGGGCGGAGGCGGAGAAGCGCGGCCGCGAGCTGCTGGAGCTGGTGGGGCTGCCCGACAAGGCGGACGCCTATCCCGCACAGCTCTCCGGCGGACAGCAGCAGCGCGTCGCCATCGCCCGCGCCCTTGCCACCGACCCCAAGGTGCTGCTGTGCGACGAGGCCACCAGTGCCCTGGACCCCAAGACCACCCGGCAGATCCTGGAGCTGATACGGGACATCAACCGGGAAATGGGTATCACGGTGGTCATCATCACCCACCAGATGAGCGTGGTGAAGGAGGTCTGCTCCCACGTGGCGATCTTAGACGACGGCTGCGTGGCGGAGTCCGGACGGGTGGGCACGGTGTTCGCCGCGCCCAAGTCCGAGGCGGGGCGCAGGCTGGTGTTCCCCAGCGGCGCGGACGCGCAGGTGTACAACCCGGCGGATGAGAAGCTGGTGCGGCTGGTGTTCAAGGACAGTGCCGCCACCAGCCTGCCCCTGATCGCCCGGCTGGCATCGGAGGAGGGTATCCTGTGCAACATTATCTCCGCCAGCACGCAGAAGATCTCCGAGACGGTGTACGGCAGCATGATGCTGGGCATCCCCAGCGCGCAGCTTGAGAAGGCCGTCGCCTTTATCCACAACGTCGCCGACATTCAAGTAGAGGAGGTGGGCGAAGATGTACAGTGATCTGTTTTCCGCCCAGTCCGTGCAGGATCTGATGACGGTGCTGCCCTCCCTGCCCACCGCCATCTGGGAGACGTTCTACGTCACGGTGGTCAGCACCGCGCTGTCGCTGGTGCTGGGGCTGCCGCTGGGCGTGCTGCTGGTGGCGGGCGAGAAGGGCGGCGTGCTGCCCCTGCCCCGCTGGCTCATGCAGGTGCTGAACGTTGTCATCAACCTGCTGCGCTCTATCCCCTTTCTGATCCTGATGATCATGGTGTTCCCCCTGTCCCGTCTGCTTATCGGCACCGCCGTGGGTACCACCGCCACCATCGTTCCGCTGGTGGCGGCGGCGTTCCCCTTCGTGGCGCGTCTGGTGGAGAGCAGTCTGCGGGAGGTGGACGGCAACATCATCGAGGCCGCCCAGAGCATGGGTGCCACGCCTATGCAGATCATCTGCAAGGTGATGATCCCGGAGAGCGTGCCGTCCCTTATTCAGAACGTGACCATCGCGCTGACCACCATTCTGGGCTACTCCGCCATGAGCGGTATCATCGGCGGCGGCGGTCTGGGCAAGATCGCCATTGACTACGGCTATTACCGGTACAAGTATCTGGTGATGCTGGTGGCGGTGGTCATCCTCATCCTGCTGGTGCAGGTGTTCCAGAGCCTTGGCACGTGGCTGGGCAAGAAATGCGACAAGCGGCTGAAGCACTGAAGCAAAAAACGCGTCCTCCCGGACGCGTTTTTTTGTGTTCTGCGGCGGATTTCGTCTTGACTTTTGCGGAGGAATCGTGTATGATATTCGGTGTTGTAAAGGCGTATAACTTTACAGAAGGAGGCAGCACCGTGAAAAACCAGACCTACCGCATGACCATGCTGTTCGATTTTTACGGCGATATTCTGACCCCGAGGCAGCGGGAGCTGTTCGATTTGTATTATAATGAGGATCTGTCGCTGGCGGAGATCGCGGAAAACTGCGGCATCTCCCGGCAGGGCGTGCGGGACGTGATCGTTCGCGCAGAGAACGCCATGACGGAGCTGGAGGACAAGACGGGGCTGGTGCGCCGCTTCTTGCAGATGCAGCAGCACGTGGACGCCATCGCCGACGCCGCGAGAGACATCAAGACCATCAACTACCGGCAGTATGAAAACCACCGGTTGGAGGAGCTGGCGGACGGTATTCTCACCGCCGCTGCCGCCCTGAAGGAGTAACGACCCATGGCATTTGAGGGACTGAGTGAAAAACTGAACGGCGTATTCAAGCGTCTGCGGGGCAAGGGACGGCTGACCGAAGCCGACGTCCGTGAGGGGATGCGGGAGGTACGGCTGGCTCTGCTGGAGGCGGACGTCAGCTACAAGGTGGTCAAGGACTTTGTGGCGTCCGTCACCGAGAAGTGCGTGGGCGCGGATGTGCTGGAGAGCCTGACACCGGCGCAGCAGATCATCAAGGTCGTCAATCAGGAGCTGACCGCGCTCATGGGCGGCACCAACGCCCGGTTGAGCACCGCGTCCAAGGGCCCCACCGTTGTGATGATGGTGGGCTTGCAGGGTGCCGGTAAGACCACCAACGGCGCGAAGCTGGCGGGGCTTATGCGCCGCCAGTACGGGAAACGCCCCCTGCTGGCCGCCTGCGACGTGTACCGTCCCGCCGCCATCAACCAGTTACAGGTGGTGGGGCAGCAGCTGGACATCCCCGTGTTCGAGATGGGGCAGATCGACCCGGTGACCATCGCCAAGGAGGCGGTGAAGTACGCCGCCGACCACGGCAACGACATCGTGTTTCTGGACACCGCCGGACGGCTGCACATCGACGAGACGCTGATGGACGAGCTGAAGGCGGTAAAGGCCGCCGTGAAGCCCAACGAGATATTGCTGGTGGTGGACGCCATGACCGGTCAGGACGCGGTGAACGCCGCCAAGGCGTTTGACGATGCACTGGGCATCGACGGCGTGCTGCTGACGAAGCTGGACGGCGACGCACGAGGCGGCGCGGCACTGTCCATCCGGGCGGTGACGGGCAAGCCCATCAAGTTCGTGGGTACCGGCGAAAAGCTGGACATGATCGAGCCCTTCCACCCCGACCGCATGGCGGGGCGAATTCTGGGCATGGGCGATATGCTGACCTTCATCGAGAAGGCGGAGCAGCAGTACGACGAGAAGCAGGCCAAGAAGCTGGAGGAAAAGCTCCGGAAAAACAGGCTGACGCTGACGGACTATCTCGACCAGATGGAGCAGCTGCAGAGCATGGGCGATCTGAGCCAGATCGCGGATATGCTGCCCGGCGGCATGGCGAAGGGCTTCGACGCCAGCCAGATCGACGAGAAGCAGATGGCGCACAACAAGGCGATCATCCAGTCCATGACGCCCCTGGAGCGGGAGAACCCGCAGATACTGAACGCCAGCCGCAAAAAGCGCATCGCCGCAGGCTGCGGGCTGGAGGTGGTGGACGTGAACCGGCTGCTGAAATCCTTCGAGATGCTCCAGCAGATGACCCGCGCCATGACGAAGGGCGGCGGTATGCGCGGTCTGGGCGGCATGATGGGCGGCTTCGGCGGCAAGGTGGCGCGAGGTGCCATGCACGGCTTCGGCAGGAAGAAGCGGCTTAAATAAGTGTGTAAATGCGTATGTGAGTGCAGAAGCATTTAACAGATATAAAAAACTATTATTTTACATGGAGGAACACAACAATGGTTAAGATTCGTCTGAGAAGAATGGGTGCGAAGAAGGCTCCCTACTATCGCGTGGTCGTGGCGGACTCCCGCTATCCCCGTGACGGCCGTTTTATCGAGGAGATCGGCACTTACGATCCCACCGTCTCCCCCGCCAAGATCAGCATTGACGCCGACCGCGCCCGTGAGTGGATCAAGACCGGCGCACAGCCCACCGATACCGTTCGCGCCCTGCTGAAGAAGGTCGACGTACTGTAAGGCAGGAGCTGCGCCATGAAGGATCTGCTGCTGTATATCGCGCAGAACCTTGTGGAGCACCCGGAGCAGGTCAGCGTGACCGAGGTGGAGAACGGTGACGAGCTGACGCTTCAGCTTCGCGTCGCACCGGAGGACATGGGCAAGGTCATCGGACGGCAGGGGCGTATCGCCAAGGAGATACGCACGGTCGTTCGCTCCTACGCCCAGCGTACCGGCGCAAAGGTGTCTGTGGATATTGTTGACTGACAACGAAAAAGAAGCACCCTCGGGTGCTTCTTTTTTTGTTGTGGGTCACGCCATGTAGCCCTTGATCTCCATGATGCCCGCCACGATGCAGAACAGCCCGAAGGCGAAGAGCAGCGTGCCGCCCGCCTTCTTTTTCTGCTTCAGCTGGAACATCATAACGGCGACGATGAGCATGGAGACCGCCAGCAGGAACATGGACAGGCCGGGAATGTACAGCACGTTCATCTTCCGCAGGATCCACAGCAGCATGGCCGCCGCCAAAAGCGCGATGGAGATGTTTTTCTTCGTTTGCATGGACATCGGTATCTCTCCTCCCTTGGGCGCGGCGCGCCCGTTGGTTTGATTGTAGCGGAAAACGGGGCAGAATACAAGGGGCAATTTACCGCAGGAGCTTCCCCTTCAGCAGAGCGATCACGGTTTTGGCGTCCGTCAGCTCGCCGGTCATGCACAGCTCCACCGCACGGTCGAAGGGCATACGCACCATGTCCAGAAACTCGTCCTCGTCCGGGTGAGTGTCCCCAAAGGTCAGCTCCTGCGCCATGTAGAGGTAGAGCACCTCCCCGTAGCAGCCGGGGGAGGCGATGAGCGCGCCCAGCTCCGTCCACTTCCCCGCCGTGGCTCCGATCTCCTCGCGCAGCTCCCGCTGGGCGGTGACAAAGGGCTCCTCCCCCGGCTCCCGCTTGCCGGCGGGGATCTCCGTGAGGACGCGGGAGAAGGCGTAGCGGTACTGGCGCACCAGCAGCACGTCGCCGCCGTCCAGTGCCAAAATTCCCACGCCGCCGGGGTGCTCCGCCACCTCGCGCTCTGCGGTCTTGCCGTTGGGCAGGCGGACGGTGTCCTCCCGGACGCGGAGGATACGGCCGCGGTAGACCTCGCGGCTGGTGAGAGTTTTTTCGGTAAGCTCCATAGGGGCACCTCCCTTTTTTGGAGACAGTATATCACAGAAAGTTCAGAATTGCCAGACCCTCTACCCCTTGCGCCGCACATTAAAATGTGGTATACTACCACTCACATCAGAGGAAGGAGGCGTCGTCCATGGAGAAGTCCGGCGTAAAGATCGCGGCGCAGAACCGCAAGGCGTACCACGACTACTTTGTGGAGGATCGCTACGAGGCGGGTATCGAGCTGTTCGGCACGGAGGTCAAGTCCGTCCGGGCGGGCACGCTGAACCTGAAGGACTCCTTCTGCGTGGCGAAGGACGGCGAGGTGTACGCGTACAGCCTGCACATCTCCCCCTACGACCACGGGAATATCTTCAACCGCGACCCGGATCGCCCGAAGCGGCTGCTGCTGCACAAGCGGGAGATACGGAAGCTCCACGACCTGCAAAAGCAGGACGGCTATGCGCTGATCCCCCTGTCCGTCTACTTCAGGAACTCCCGCGTGAAGGTGGAGCTGGGGCTGTGCAAGGGCAAAAAGACCTACGACAAGCGGGACGCCGTGGCAAAGCGGGACGCCAAGCGGGAGATGGACCGCGCCATGCGGGAGAAAAACCGCAGCTGACACAGAACGACAGAAAAGAGGAAACGGTTATGGCAAATAATCCTATTGTGACCTTCGAGATGGAGGACGGCGGCAGGATCGTGGCGGAGCTGTACCCTGACATCGCGCCGGAGAGCGTGCGGAACTTCATCGCGCTGGCGAACGCCGGGTACTACGACGGGCTGATCTTCCACCGGGTCATCCCCGGCTTTATGATCCAGGGCGGCTGCCCCGACGGCAACGGCATGGGCGGCCCCGGCTACTGCATCAAGGGCGAGTTCGCCGCCAACGGCGTGCAGAACGACCTGCGGCACACGCGGGGCGTGCTGAGCATGGCGCGGGCGCAGCCGATGGACTCCGCCGGCAGTCAGTTTTTCATCATGCACAAGGACGCGCCCCATCTGGATGGGCAGTACGCCGCCTTCGGCTGCGTGATGGACGGCATGGACGTGGTGGATCGCATCGCCAACCAGCCCCGGAACATGATGACCAACAAGCCCAAGAAGGATCAGGTCATGGTGAAGGTCACGGTGGACACGCAGGGCGTGGACTATCCGGCACCGGAGAAGCTGGCAGATCCCTTCGGGAGATAAAACGAATTTCACAGCATTTACACCGGCGGGGAGCTTCCCCTCCCCGCCGTGTCCCCTGCGGGCTGCACCGATTCGACACGGGTATTTGGAACAAATACCCATAAGAGGATCGTTCAGCGTATATTTGGGGCTGCACCGGTTTCGACGGGGGTGTGGAGGCTGGATAAGCGGGCGGCGGTGCCTGACCGCCATAAAACGGGCAACTTAAAAATTAACTGACAACAATCGTATTGCTGTCGCTGCCTAACTAAAGGCAGCCGTCTGAACCGGAGAGGCCACAGGCCGGGGAAGGCGTCGTTAATGTGGCGGACGTGCGGCGGGTAAGAGTTGCCCCGCCCATGCATTATGACTCTACTGAACTGCGTAGTCTGTCCGGTGTCTACGCAGGGAGGGAATGTTGAAACCGGACTGCGCCCGGAGAAAGTCCTGTCGAAGTGCTTTCGGACAGGGGTTCGACTCCCCTCAGCTCCACCAAACAAGAAAGACACCCGTATGGGTGTCTTTCTTGTTTGGTGGGGGTTACTGCCGCTGTCAGCTGTGCTTGAAGATCTTCTTTTCCAGTGCGAAGATGCGGGGAGAGAAGGTGTCCGCGTCCATGGTCTCATACGTCTCCCGGTAGATCTCCATGCGGCTGTCGATGGCGTCGATGAGGCTCAGCAGCTCCGCCTCGGCGCAGAGGGGACGGACAGCCGCGCCGAACTCAGGCTCCCCGTGGTGGGAGAGGATCAGGTGCTGGAGCAGGACGGATTTCTCCTCCGGAACGCCGAGACGGGCGGCGGCGGCAGCCGTCTCCTGCGCGCCCATGACCAGATGTCCCAGCAGCTGCCCGCGGACGGAGTAGTCCGTCGCCAGCCCCAGCTGGGAGAACACGAACTCCTGCTCCTTCGCCATGTCGTGGAGGAGCGTGCCCGCCAGCAGCAGACTGCGATCCACGGTCTCCGGGTACATCCCGGCGAGAAAATCGGCGAGGCGCAGCATATTGGCGGTGTGCATCAGCAGCCCGCCCAGAAAGGCGTGGTGGACGCTCTTGGCGGCGGGGATGGCTTCCAGCGCGTCGCCGTGGGCGGTGAGCATATCCTCCGCCACGGCGCGGTAGTCCGGGTCGGCGATGGTGTTCACCGTCTCCCGCAGCTCCTCCATGACGCGCCGGCGGTCAATGGGCGCGGTGGGCACCAGCGTGGAGACGTCCACCGGGTCGTCCTCCGCCGCCGGGCGGATGCGCCCTGCGGTGAACTGGGGCGTGCCCCGGTATTCCCCCACGGTGCCCCGCACCTTCACCACCGTGCCCTCGTCGGCGGCGGAGAGGGGGCCGGTGTAGTCCCAGACCTTCAGCTCCATCGCGCCGGTGCGGTCACTGATGGCTCCGGTGAGGAACGGCTTGCCGTTGGCAGCCACCTTGGGGGTGGCGGTCTTCAAGATGTAAAAGCCCTCGACCTCGTCGCCGGGGGTCATGGTTTGGATGGTTTTGTTGTACTCCATGGCGATTCTCCTCCCCTGTTTTTGCGTTGGGGATATGATACCACATTTGCCAAAGGGGGGCAAGGGGACGGGCGGTTTTCGGCGGAAATCTGAAAACGTTTCCGGCAAACAAAAAGTTTGTTTGACCCAAGGTTTTTGGCTTTTGGTTCCCGGCAGGAAACGCCGGAAAAAGCACCCATCGTTAAAGGTTTTTACAAGTTTCCTTTTTTGACACGTCTTAACACAGTTCGACAATTTATTTATGACAAATTTATGTATTATATAGAAAGATTAACACGCATTTTATTAAACCGGTGTTATAATCTATCATGGTTTTAAGAGGCGATCCGGACACCTCGAAAAATAATTTCACTGCACAAAGGAGAGTGTGTTTTTGTGACGACATTCATCATCGGCCTCGTCATTTTGCTGGGCGGTGCTGCACTGTACGGCCGCTTCTGCGAAAAGGTCTTTGGTCCTGACGACCGCAAGACGCCCGCCTACACCAAGGAGGACGGCGTTGACTTCGTTCCCATGCGCGGCTGGAAAAATAGCCTCATCAACCTGCTGAACATCGCAGGCACCGGTCCTATCCTCGGGCCGATCCAGGGCATCCTGTTTGGGCCCATCGCGTTCCTGACCATCCCCATCGGCAACATCATCGGCGGTGCTATGCACGACTATTTCTCCGGCATGATCTGCCTCCGCGACGGCGGCACCCAGA
>URXW01000040.1 GCA_900551995.1 uncultured Eubacteriales bacterium | reverse complement strand
GCCGCGGAGACGGCGATCCTCGCCTGCTCTGCGGTGTCGATCTGGGGGATCATCACCGCGCCGGCACCCACGTCCAGAGCTTGGTCGATCCAGATGTCCGTTCCCCGGGGAACGCGCACCACGGGGCAGACGCCCGCCACGTTGGCGGCGCGGATCAGGTTTTGCAGGTTCTCAAAGGTGCCGGGGCCGTGCTCCATATCCAGCAGCACAAAATCGTAACCGGCGTAGCCCGCCGCCTCCACGAAGGCGGGGTCAGAGGTGATCATAAAGGGTCCGAAAGCACCCTGTTCCGACGCCATGGCGGTCTTGAAGCTCTTGACTGTCTCCATGGTGGGCATTGTATTTTCTCTTTTCATAGCAAATCCTCCTCGTATAGTAGCAGCCTGTCAGGAAAGTGTTTCCACAAATTCACGGATGCGCTTCAAGCCCTCGCGGATGTTGTCCTCGCTGGTGGCATACGCCAGACGGACGAAGCCCTCGCCGCCCTCGCCGAAGCCGGTGCCGGGGACGACCACCACGTGCTTCTCCTTCAGAAGACGCATGGCAAACTCCCGGGAGGGGATACCCAGCTGGGAGATATTGGGGAAGGCGTAGAACGCGCCCTTGGGCATAAGGCAGCTGACGCCCTTCATGTCGTTCAGCCCGCCGACGATGATCTCGCGGCGGCGGCGATACTGCCGCTTCATCTCCTCGACGCACTCCTGGCTGCCGTTCAGCGCGGCCACGCCGCCCCACTGCACGCCCTCGTTTACGGAGGAGAGCACGTTTTCCAGCAGCTTCGTCATCACCACGATGACCTCCTCCGGTGCCGCCGCCCATGCCAGACGCATACCGGTCATGGCGTAGGTCTTGGAGAAGCCGTCCACGATAACGGTGCGCTCCTTCATGCCGGGGAAACTGGCAATGCTGGTGTAGGGCTCGTCGTCCCACAGCAGCTCCCGGTAGATCTCATCGGTGAGGATGTAGAGGTCGTTTTCCTTGGCGAAATCCGCCAGCTGCCGCAGGTTCTCGGCACTTGCCACACCGCCGGTGGGGTTGGAGGGGGAGTTGAGCAGGATCACCTTGGTCTTGGGCGTCAGTGCCGCGCGCAGGTCTGCCACGTCGTACATGAAGCCGTTTTCCTCCTTCAGCCGGACGGGCACGGGCACGGCTCCCACCTGCATCATCAGTCCCACATAGTTTGCCCAGCCCGGATCGGGCACCAGCACCTCGTCGCCGATGTCCAGCATGGCGGTGCACGCCAGATTCAGCATACTGATGGCACCTGCGCCGATGAGGATCTCGCTGGGCTTGTACTCCAGACCGCGGCGTTTATAGAGATCGGACACCGCCTGCCGCAGAGCCGGAATACCGGCGTTGGGGGTATAGTGCGTCTCGCCCCGCTGCAAGGAGGCCACAGTCGCGTCGATGACGTGCTGGGGGGCGGTGAAGTCCGGCTCGCCCAGCGCGAAGCTGATGACATTGTCCAGCCCCGCCTGCATGGCGAACATCTCGCGAATGACGGAGTGGGGCGTCTTTTGGCTCTTGTTGGAAATAAATGACATGACGGTTCTTGTCCTTTCTGTTGGGAGTTTAATAGGCTTGCAAAATGGGCGCGACACCACACGTAGCCCTTGTCACCCGGTCGCGCCGCAGGAGGGAGAGTCTCCATGCAGATACAGGTGCGGCAGCGTGTGGTGTCGCTTCTATTGTGAGGGAGGGTAATTGCTTTTAGGCGTTGTACGTTTCCTTGTCCAGAATGCCCAGACGGCTGGCGATGCAGACCATGCCGCAGCAGTCGCCGGTCACGTTCAGGGTGGTAGCGGCCATATCCAGCAGGACATAGACGCCCGCCACCATCGCGGTGACCTCCTCGTTGGGCAGACCCATGGTTGCCAGGCAGATGGAGCACATCACGATGCCGCCGCCGGGGACGCCGGCTGCACCGGCAGAGCAGACCACGCACAGGACGACCATGAATATCAGCTGCCACGGGGTGAAGTGGACACCGAAGGCGTGCGCGCCGAAGAGGGTGTACACCGTGTACTCAATGGCTGCACCGTCCATGTTGATGGTGGCGGCGGGAGCGGCACACAGGTCAACGACGTCATCGGGCACACCGTTTTTCTCCTTAGAGACCTCCATGGTCACAGGCAGCGTAGCCGCGCTGGACTGGGTGGAGAATGCCATCAAGATAACGGGGACAATGTTCTTGAAGAACTTGAAGGGCTTGACACGTCCGAAGAAACGGAGCAGCAGGGGCAGGACGATGAGCATGTGCACCAGAGAAGCACCCCACAGGGAGAGAACCATGGTGAAGATCTCCTTCAGGTTCTGGACGCCGGTGGTGCCCACCAGGTTGGCGATCAAGCAGAACACGCCGTAGGGAGCGACGGTCATAACGGTTGCCACCATTCTCTGCATGATGAGGTTGCAGCCCTCCACGACCATGGCGACCATGTCCACGGTATTGGCGTTCTTACGCATCTTGGTGATCATCACGCCGAAGAAGATAGCAAAAACGATGATCTGCACCAGCGTACCGTTGGCGAGAGAGGCGAACACGTTGTCGGGGACCCAACCCACGATGCTGTCCACCATGTTAAGCTGCTGAACGCTGGAGTCCACTGTCGCCTGCAATACCAGACCAGTGCCCGCGCCGCTGATGGTAATGGCGATGCAGCCCAGAACACCTGCCACAGCGGAGGTGATGAAGGTATACAGCAGGAACTGACCGCCGATCTTCTTCAGCTTGGCAATGTCCGCCACGTTTGCGATACCGGCGATGATGCTGAACAGCACCAGGGGGTACACACACATTTTCAGGAGTCGAATGAACAGGGAACCGATGAATGCCACATACGAGGCCTTCTCCTTGAAGATCAGACCCGCTATCGCACCGAGAACCAGCGCGATCGCCAGCTTTACGGGGATACTGAGCTTCTTCTTAGTTTTTGTTGCTTCACTCATGATTTTTTCCTCCTCTTAACCATTTTCCTTTCACGTATTTTTTCCACAATATGAAATTAAGTATCACAAAGTGGAATCTTGCCTATATTATTGCCAAGAGTTTGTCAAATGTCAATCCCGCATTTTTACCAAAAAAGCCGTCGTAATCTATTGCAAAACGACAAAAAAAGGGGTATTATTAAGGTGTGATTTCGCAATGTGGAAAGAGGTATATATGAAAGAGGGTACCGGACCGGTTCAGTCCATTGACCGGGTATTGGACATTTTAGAGACTTTGTCTGCAACGCCGACAGGGCTTTCCCTGTCGGATCTGGCGTCAGCCACCTCCCTGCACGCCAGCACCGCCCACCGGCTTTTGTCAGCTCTGGCGAATCGGGGGTACGTGCGGAAGGACCCGGACAACGGGAAATACCGCCTGACGCTGCGGCTCTACGAGATCTCCCGCCGCGTCTCCATGGTGCTGGATCTTTTCTCCGCCTCCAAGCCGATGCTGGAGAAGCTGTCCAACGACGCAAAGGAGATCGTGCACTTGGTGGAACGGGACGGAAACGAGGTCGTGTACCTCCACAAGTTTGAGCCGTTCCTCCGCCCCATCAACATCACCTCCTCCGTGGGACTCCACAACCCCATGTACTGCACGGGCGTTGGCAAGAGCATTATGGCGTATCTGCCGGAGGACGAGGTGGAGAAGATCTGGAACGGCTCGCAGGTCGTCCAGTTCACGCCAAAGACCCTCACCACGCTGGAAGCTCTGCGGGAGGATCTGGTGCGTGCGCGGGAGCGCGGCTATGCCATCGACGATGAGGAGCACGATCTGGGCGTCCGCTGTATGGCAGCCCCGGTACGGAACTGGAAGGGCGACCCCGTGGGAGCCATCAGCATCTCCGGCCCCGCCGCCAGAATGACGGACGACACCATGGCGCAGCTGGTCACCCCCCTGCAAGAGACAGCCAGTGCCATCAGCCAGCTCATGGGCTGGCACACATAAGCGGCGAGCCCGCCGCGCAGAGAGAACAATATCCCCGTCTCCGGGGCTGCCAATGCGCTTGACAGCTCTCCCGGAGATGGGGATATTCCGCTTTCGCCGTGGGATTTTCGGGCGTGGCGGCGCATATACTCTCCCAAAACGATTGGGAGGAATGACCATGGCTCAGCTTGATCCTATCACTTGCTTTCGCGGCGCGCACCCGGAGCAGGGCAGCTTACGGGTAAAGGTCACCGCCGCGCAGGGTATTTTCCCCATCCCCGGCGCGTCGGTGGAGGTCTACCGTGACTTCGGCGCCGTGCGGGAGACGTTCTTCACCGGCGTCACCGACGCCTCCGGCATCGCGGAGAAGATCCTGCTTCCGGCGTTGCCGGTGTCGCTTGGTCTGTCGTCGGAGACGGCGGGCAGCAGCGGCACCGCCTACCGCGTCGCCGTGCGCCACACGGACTTTCAGGAGCCGGAGCACCAGCAGGTGCTGGTGTTCCCCCGTATCGAGTCCGTGCTCGCCGTGTCGCTGCCGCCGCAGCGAGGGGAGGTGTAAGACCATGCCCTATCCTGTGATCCCGGAGTACATCACCGTGCATCTGGGCGCGCCGGACGCCCCGGCGGAGAACGTCACCGTGACGTTCCCCCGGTACATCAAGGGCGTGGCCGCCAGCGAGATCTACCCCACGTGGGAGGAAAACGCCCTCCGCGCCAACGTGCTGGCGCAGATCTCCGTGGCACTGAACCGTGTCTACACCGAATACTACCGCAGCCGGGGGTACGACTTCGACATCACCAACAACACCCAGTTCGACCAGGCGTTCTCCCCGGATCAGGAGACCTTCGACAACATCAACGCCATCGTGGACGACAGCTTCAACAACTACATCGTCCGCCGCGGGAACATCGAGCCGCTGTACGCTCAGTTCTGCGACGGTGTCCGCACCCGCTGCCGCGGGCTGTCCCAGTGGGGCAGTCAGGAGCTTGCCGCCAAGGGCAAGACGTTCTGGGAGATATTGCAGCATTACTACGGGCAGGACATCGAGCTGGTCTACAACGCCCCGGTGGGCGACAGCACCCCCTCCTACCCCGGCCGTCCTCTGACCTTGGGGAGCGCGGGCGAGGATGTCCGCACGCTCCAGCGTGAGCTGAACCGTATCCACAAGAATTACCCCGCCATCCCCGCCGTCGCCCACACCGACGGCGTGTTCGGCGCGGACACCGCCGCCGCCGTGAAGGAGTTCCAGCGTGTCTTTGAGCTGACGCAGGACGGCGTGGTGGGGAAAGCCACGTGGTATCGCATCAAATCCGTCTACAACGGCGTGAAAAGTCTCTCCGAGGTCACCAGCGAGGGGCTGACCATCTCCGAGGCACAGCGGGAGTTCCCCAAAGTGCTGCGGCGCGGCGACGTGGGCATCGGCGTGCAGACGGTGCGGTTCTATCTGGCGTTTCTGGGCTTCTTCCTGCCGGAGCTGCCGCACATCCGCATCTCCGACGTGTTCGACGACGAGCTGCGGGACGCGGTGCTGACCTTCCAGAGCCTGTACGGTCTGACGGTGGACGGCACGGTGGGACGCGGCACGTGGAACACGCTCCAGAACGTCTACGAGCAGACGCTCCAACAGCTCCCCGCCGCATACCAGAGCTTTGCGCGGGAGGTCTATCCCGGTCATTTTCTGGTGGAGGGCGACACCGGCGAAGCCGTCGCCCTGCTGCAAACGCGGCTGAACCAGCTGGCGGCGCGGGATCCCTCGCTGCCGACGCTCACCGCGGACGGCATCTTCGGCGCGGCCACCGCCGCGGCGGTGCGCGCCCTGCAAACGCGGCTGGGGTACAGCCCCACCGGCGCGGTGGGGCCGGTGCTGTGGTCGTATATCATCACCCAAGGGCAGGGCTACGGCGTCATGTGAGCGCGCAGCGCAGAAAAAGAGCACCCCCCCAGGGTGCTCTTTTTTTCTGTATTACCGCCTTCAGTCCATGTGGGGTCGCTCGCTGCCCATGAAGAACACCGCCACGGTGCCGGAGCCAGCGTGGCTGCCGATGACGGTGCCGATGTCGCAGAGGCGCACCCTCCCCTTCAGCTTGGGGAACCGCTCCTCCACAGCGGCGACGAGCGCATGTGCGTCCTCCGGGCATCGGCTGTGGCAGAGGAAGCATTTGCCGTCGTAGTCCCGGCCGTTCCGGGCGCACTGCTCCATGGTGTCCACCGTGACCTCCACCGCCTTTTTCCTGCCGCGCACCTTGCTGTACGCCTTGATCGCTCCCCTGTCGTCCAAACGCATGATGGGGCAGATGTTCAGCACCGTCGCCACGGCGGCTGTCGCGCCGGAGACGCGCCCCGTCCGCCGGAACTGCGTCATATCGGTGGAGAAAAACTGATGGTGCACCCGGTTGCGGTTGTCCAGCACCCACTGTGCCACCTCGTCCATGGACTTCCCCTCGTCCCGCAGATCGGCGGCGTAGTCCACCAGCAAGCCATAGCCGCTGGAGGAGCACAGGGAGTCGATGACCGTCAGCCTCTGACCGGGATACCTGTCCCGCAGCTCCTCCGCCGCCAGATACGCGTTGTTCACGGAGCCGGACTGCCCGGAGGTGAAGGCGATGTGCAGCACGTCGCCGCCCTTTTGCAGCAGGCTTTCGAAAAAGTCCGTATACCCCGCCACGTTCACCTGACTGGTCTGGGGCAGCTTTCCCTCCCGCAGCATCTGGTAAAACCGGGGCAGAGCCGCCGGGTCGCGCCCCATATCGTCCTCGTAGATCTTGTCGTCCACCTCGTAGGTATAGAACAGCACGGGGATGTCCCGGCTCTTCATATAGGCGTAGGGGAGATCCACCGGGGAACAGCAGCTCAGTGTAAATTTCTTATCCATACTATCCTCCTAATATCCCATATTACCTAAGAAGTATTATACGCCTCCTGCAAATCTTGTCAATATGCGGCTTTCACGGATTGCAAAAACCGGCGGAATACAGTATAATGACTTGACTAAAAAATAGGGAGCGACCCGTTATGATACTCATACTTCAGAAAAACACCCCGGAGCCCGCCATCCGTCAGCTGCTGGCGCAGCTGTCGCTGCAAAACGTCAAGGGCGGCTGTGTCGCCGGGGAGGACAACATCCTCCTGCCTCTGGTGGGCGAGACGTGGCGGCTGGACCCCACCGCTCTGCAAGCCCTGCCCTTCGTGCAAGAGGCGCGGCGGCTGACGCCGCCCTACCGCCTGTCGTCCCGGACGGCGCACCCGGAGAACACCGTCGTGTCCGTGGGCGAGGCGCGGTTCGGCGAGGACTTCTGCCTCATAGCGGGGCCCTGCGCCGTGGAGTCCGCCTACCAGCTGCAAACGGTCGCCCGCGCCGTGAAGAGCGCAGGCTGCCGGCTGCTGCGGGGCGGCGCGTTCAAGCCCCGCACGTCCCCCTACACATTTCAGGGGCTGGGCAGCGAGGGCGTGCGCCTGCTGGTGCAGGCGGGACGCGAGAGCGGCCTGCCCACAGTGACGGAGATCACCGACACCTCCCAGCTGGAGACGCTGGCGGAGGTGGACGTTTTGCAGGTGGGTGCCCGGAATATGCAGAATTACGCGCTGCTGCGCGCGCTGGGACAGGCGGGAAAGCCCGTGCTGCTCAAGCGCGGTGCTGCCGCCACCGTGGAGGAGCTGCTGCTGGCGGCGGAGTATCTGATGACCTCCGGCAGCACGCAGGTGATCCTCTGCGAGCGGGGCGTCCGCAGCGGGCTTACCCCCGCCCGCGCCGCGCTGGACGTGTCCGCCATCCCGGTGCTGAAAAGCCGGACGCACCTGCCGGTCATCGTGGACCCCAGCCACGCGGCGGGACGCGCCGAGCTGGTGGAGCCGCTGGCACTGGCCGCCGTTGCCGCCGGAGCCGACGGTCTGATGGTGGAGGTGCACGACCGCCCCGCCACCGCCCTGTCCGATGGGGCGCAGTCCATCACGCCCGCCGCCTTTGCCGCGCTGGCGGAGAAGGTCACGCGCCTGCGAAGCGCGCTGCAATAAGAAAACCCGCCCCCATGGCTGCGCCATGGGGGCGGTTCCTTTGTCGTTTACATCCAGCGCGTCAGTGCTTTTTTCCACGGGCGGTAGAGCGCGTACCCCACCAGACCTCCGGCGGTGTTGCAGATGAGGTCGGTGACGTCCGACGTCCGGGCGGTGGGCAGCAGAGGCTGCACCAGCTCAATGCAGAGACTCAGCAGGAACGCCGCGCCCACCGTGCGGAAAATGCCCGCCCTGCCCCGGCGCACCACCGGCCACAGAATGCCGAAGGGCACCGTCATCACCACGTTCAACGCCAGCTGGCGTGCGGCGTTGCCGTACCCCGCCTTCAGATCCCGGAACGGCTCCATGTTCATGGGCACGTAGGGATGGTGCACGCCCCAAAGGGAGAGCACCGGCAGCACCGTCACCCACAGAACGCCCAGCAGATAGACCCAGAACACCGTATGCACCGCCACGCGGCGGCCTCCCTCCCGTTTCCAGCCCCGCAGCAGCAGGAGATACACCGCCGCCAGCACCAGCAGATCCGGCGCGTACAGGGGCAGCACGAACGAAGAAAACTCCCGCGCCACAGCCTCACCTCCGTCAACGTAGTATGCCCATTATGCCCGCTGGGCGCGGAAAAGTCAACGGTAATTCCCCGGCGGGGCAAAAGTGGCAAATGAAAACAATTTTTGAAAGTCCTCCCCTGCCGCTTTTCAAATCGTGCCTGCGGTGGTACAATAGCACTAACAGAAATCAGTCACACAAGGAGGCTTTTTCCATGAAAAAATCTGTGCTCCGCGCCTATGCGCGGCTGATCGCCCGTACCGGCGTCAACATCCAGAAAGGACAGGAGGTGTTCATCTCCGCCGATCTGGATCAGCCGGAGTTCGTGGCGATGCTGGTGGACGAGTGCTACAAGTGCAAGGCGAAAAAGGTGGTGGTGGACTGGAACTACCAGCCCCTGCAAAAGCTCCACGTCCGCCACCGCAGCCTGACCACGCTCTCCAAGGTGGAGGACTACGAGCTGACCCGCTGGCAGCACTATGTGGACACCATCCCCTGCCGCATCTACCTGCTCTCCGAGGATCCCGACGGTCTGAAGGGCATCGACCAGGAGAAGCTGGCAAAGAGCCAGCAGGCGAAATTCCCCATCATCAAGCCCTACCGTGACAAGCTCGAGAACCAGTACCAGTGGTGCATCGCCGCCGTGCCCGGCGAGGCGTGGGCGAAGAAGCTGTTCCCCGGTCTGCGGAGATCTCAGGCGGTGGAGAAGCTGTGGGAGGCGATCCTGTCCACCTCCCGCGCCCTGGAGGGCGACCCGGAGGACAACTGGGCGCGCCACAACAAGGACATCCACGACCGCCGTGACTATCTCAACAGCCTGCACATCCGCCAGCTGCGCTACAAGAGCAGCACCGGCACGGACTTCACCGTGGGCATGATCCCGGAGGCGCATTTCTGCGGCGGCAGCGAGCGCAGCCTGCGGGGCGTCGTCTTTAACCCCAATATCCCCTCGGAGGAATGCTTCATCTCCCCCAAGCGGGGCGAGGCGGAGGGCGTCGTCTACGCCACCAAGCCCCTGAGCTATCAGGGGCAGCTGATCGACAAATTCTGGATCCGGTTCCATGAGGGCAAGGCGGTGGAGTGGCACGCGGAGCAGAACAACGACCTGCTGACGAAGCTCATCACCATGGACGAGGGCAGCGCGTATCTGGGCGAGTGTGCGCTGGTGCCCTACGACAGCCCCATCCGCCAGTCGGGGCTGCTGTTCTACAACACGCTCTTCGACGAGAACGCCGCCTGCCATCTGGCTCTTGGCATGGGCTTTGCCGACACCATCAACGACTTCGAGCACAGAACGCTGGAGGAGTGCCGCGCGCTGGGCGTCAACGACTCCATGATCCACGAGGACTTTATGATCGGCTCTCAGGACATGGACATCGACGGTCTGTGCGAGGACGGACGGGTGGTGCCCATCTTCCGCAAGGGCAACTGGGCGTTTTAAGATCGCGCCCCGCCGCGTCCCCCGGAAATAGACCCTTCCGCACCAGCCACCCGGACGAATGTCCGGGTGGCTTTCCCTTTGAGCGGGCGAAAATTGCCGGACGGCGGGGAAAAGCGGTTGTGTTAAGGGCGAAAACGGCGTATAATAGGGTGGTTAGAATATGATTTCGGGAGGCTCCCCTATGAAATTGATGGTACTCGACGGCAACAGCGTCGTCAACCGCGCCTTCTACGGCGTGGGCAAAACGCGTCTGCTGACCACCCGGCAGGGGCTGTATACCAACGCCATTTTCGGCTTCATCACCATGCTCCAGCGGCTGCTGGACGACGAAAAGCCGGAGGCGGTGTGCGTCGCCTTTGACCGGCGGGAGCCTACGTTCCGCCACACGGCGGATCCCGCCTATAAGGCGAACCGCAAGGGGATGCCTGACGAGCTGGCGCAGCAGATGCTGCCGCTGAAGCAGGTGCTGGCCGCCATGTCCATCCCCTGCTACGAGCTGACCGGCTACGAGGCGGACGACCTCATCGGCACCATCAGCCGCCGGTGCGAGGCGGAGGGCTGGGAGTGCGTGATCGCCACCGGCGACCGGGACAGCCTCCAGCTCATCACGCCCCACACCCGCGTCCGGCTCCTCAGCAGCAAGAGCGACACCGCCCGCAGCGTCACCGAGGACAGCTTCCGCGAGGAATACGGCTTCGACCCCATCCACATGATCGACCTGAAGGCTCTGGCGGGAGACGCCAGCGACAACATCTCCGGCGTGCCCGGTATCGGTGAAAAGACCGCCATGGGGCTGGTGCAGACCTACGGCAGCATCGACGACGTGTACCGCCACATCGACGAATTGCAGCTGCGCCCGTCATCTTTATGTAAACTCAAGGACGGCGAATCCGCCGCCCGCCACAGCTACTGGCTCGCCACCATCGACACCCACGCCCCCTTGGCGTTCAAGCCGGAGGACAATGTGCGCCGGCCCTTCAAGCCGGAGCTGTACGACCTGTTTTTGAAGCTGGAATTTCAGAAGCTCATCGACAAGTACCACCTCTCCCCCGCCCGTGAAACGGAGGAATTGCCCCGGCACACCGCCGCCGTGGAGATACTGGAGGAGCCCCGCCGGGCGGAGGAGCTGCTGACCCTGTGGCGGACGGCAGAGCACGTCACCGTATACGGCACGCCGGAGCTGGACGCGCTGGTGGTGGAGTGCGCCACCGGCGGTGACAGCACGCTGCTTGTTGAAATTTATGTAAACCGATATACCGGCGACTGGCACGGCCTGCTGACCGCGCTCTTCTCCGCCAACATCCGAAAGGTGGGGCACAACGTCAAGGACATGATGCGCGCCCTGCTCTCTCAAGACCTGCCCGCCGACGGCTTCGTGTTCGACACGGCGCTGGCGGCGTATCTGGCGGACGCCACCGCCGGAAGCTACGACCTGCCCCGGCTGTTTGTCAGCTACTTCAACGAGGAGCTGCCCCCTGCCGCCCACCTGCGTGCGGACGCCTTCAACCCCCTGCTGGGCGGCGGCGCGGAGGCGCAGGTCGCGCTGGACAGCTACACCTCCGCCGTCTCCGCGCTGTATGAGACGCTGCCGGGGCGGCTGACGGAGATGGGGCTGGACGCCCTGTACCGGGACATTGAGTTCCCCCTGTGCCGCGTGCTGGCGGACATGGAGAACGCCGGGTTCCTCGTGGACAGGAACGCCCTTGCGGACTTCGGCGGAATGCTCCAGCGCGCCATGGACACAACGGAGCAGGCGATCTATACGGAGGCGGGGGAGACGTTCAACATCAACTCCCCCAAGCAGCTGGGCGTCATCCTGTTCGACAAGCTGGGGCTTCCCCACGGGAAAAAGACGAAAACCGGCTGGTCCACCAACGCCGACGTGCTGGAAAAGCTGCGGTACGACAGTCCGTTGGTGGAGAACGTCCTGCGCTACCGGCAATACGCCAAGCTGAAAAGCACCTATGTGGACGGCATCCTGAAGGTCATCGACCCGGACGGCAGAGTTCGCACCAGCTTCCAGATGACCGCCACCGCCACGGGGCGGCTCAGCTCCACGGAGCCGAACCTGCAAAACATCCCCACCCGCACGGAGCTGGGCAGCGAGCTGCGCCGTATGTTCACCGCGCCGGAGGGCTGCGTGCTGGTGGACGCGGACTACTCCCAGATCGAGCTGCGGCTGCTGGCGCATATCTCCGGCGACAAGGTCATGCAGGAATCCTTCCGCAGCGGCGCGGACTTCCACGCCGCCACCGCCGCCAAGGTGTTCCACGTGCCGGAGGACGAGGTCACGCCGGAGCTGCGCCGCCGCGCCAAGGCGGTGAACTTCGGCATGGTCTACGGCATCTCCGCCTTCTCCCTGTCCCGCGATCTGGGCGTGCCGGTGGCGGAGGCCAAGGGCTACATGGAGCGGTACTTTGAGACGTACAGCACCCTGCGGCAGTATATGACCGACATCGTGGCGCAGGCGGAGAAGGACGGCTACGTGGAGACGCTGTTCCACCGCCGCCGCGCCCTTCCGGAGCTGAAAAGCAGCAACTTCAACCTGCGGGAATTCGGCAAGCGGGTGGCACTGAATATGCCGGTGCAGGGCACCGCCGCCGATATTATGAAGCTCGCCATGCTCCGCGTCCATGACCGCCTGCACCGGGAGGGTCTTCGCGCCCGGCTGCTGATGCAGGTGCACGACGAGCTGATCGTGGAGTGCCCGGAGGCGGAGCGTGAGCAGGTGGCGCGGATACTCACGGAGGAGATGGAGCACGCCGCCACCCTGTCCGTCCCCCTGACCGTGGACGCGCACTGGGGCAAAAACTGGCTGGAAGCGAAGGGATAAATGCTATGAAAACAATACGTATCGTACCCATGACCGCCGAGCATATCAACGAGGTGGCGGCTTTGGAGCTGGCGTGCTTCTCCCGCCCCTGGTCGCGGCAGATGCTTGCCGAGGAGCTGGACAACCAGTGCGCCGCCTTTCTGGTGGCGGTGGAGCCGGAGACGGAGAAGGTCATCGGCTATGCCGGGCTGCTGGTCGCCGCCGACGAGGGGTATATCACCAACGTGGCGGTGGATCCCTCCCGCCGCCGTCAAGGCGTGGCGCAGCAGCTGCTGCAGGTGTTCGACAGCTTCGCCCGGGGCAGCCGTCTGGCGTTCCTGACGCTGGAGGTGCGCCCCTCCAACGCGGCGGCTATTGCACTGTATGAGGGCTTCGGCTTCCGCCAGGTGGGACGGCGCAGGAACTACTACGATCTGCCCAAGGAGGATGCCCTCATCCTCACCAAATACTACACGGAGGAGGCGGCACAATGAACATCCTCGCCTTTGAGTCCTCCTGTGACGAGACGGCGGTGGCGGTGGTGCGGGACGGACGGCAGGTGCTGTCCGACGCCATTCTCTCCCAGGCGGATATGCACGCCCTGTACGGCGGCGTGGTGCCGGAGATCGCCTCCCGCAAGCACGTAGAGGCGATCGCCGCCCTGACGGACAAAGCACTCTCCGATGCGGGTCTGACGAAAAAGGACGTGGACGCCGTGGCGGTCACCTACGCGCCCGGTCTTATCGGTGCGGTGCTGGTGGGCGTCAGCTTCGCCAAATCCGCCGCCTACGCGCTGGGCGTGCCGCTGATCCCCGTCCACCATGTACGGGGTCATATCGCCGCCAACTATCTGGCGTTCCCGGAGCTGGAGCCGCCCTTCGTGGCACTGGCCATCTCCGGCGGCAACACCCTGCTGGTGGACGTGGCGGACTACACCTGCATGACCGTCCTCGGCTCCACCCGCGACGACGCGGCGGGGGAGTGCTTCGACAAGGCGGCGCGGGTGCTGGGGATCCCCTACCCCGGCGGCAAGCCCATGGACGAGCTGGCGCAGCAGTCCCAAGGGGGCAAATACGACCTGCCCAGTGCCCACGTGGCCGGCGCGGAGCTGGATATGAGCTTCTCCGGGCTGAAAACGGCGGTGGTGAATCTGGCGCACAACGCCCGGCAGAAGGGCGAGGAGCTGGACGCCCCCGCGCTGGCGCGGGATTTCGCCCACGCCGTGTCCGGGGAGCTGGTGCCCCGCGCCATGCGGGCGTTGGAGCTTACCGGACGCAAGACGCTGGTGGCAGCCGGCGGCGTGGCGGCCAACTCCGTCATCCGCGGCGACCTGCTGGAAGCCTGCGGCAAAGCCGATGTCCGGCTGTTCCTGCCGCCCCTGAAGTGGTGCGGTGATAACGGCGCGATGATCGGTGCCCAGGGGTACTATGAGTATTGCGCCGGGCGCACCGCCGGCCTCGACCTGAACGCCTACGCCACCATGGATCTGGGCGACCCCACCCTTTGACCCCGCCTCCCTCCGTAAAAAACGGAGGGAGGCTTTTGTCAACTTTACGTAAAACCTCCGTTTCCGCCTTCGGGGTGCACCATTTCGTCCGCCGCCGTCAGAAAACGACGTTATGTAAAGTGAACAACCTGTGTTTCGCGGGCGAAAGTACCGTTTTTGCGCCCCCTCTTTTCCCACGTTTTTCGATTTTTCCGCATAACTACACGGTTTTCCCCGCTGTGGAAAAAGTGGTGGAAACTGTGGATAACTATTTGTAAAATTTATGTGATGTAGAATTATGTCAAACGGTTGTAAAGCCCTTCGCATTGTCTCCGCCGTGGTTTTTTGTGTGTAATTCCCTCTAAAACCGCCGCATCCTCTCCCCTTTCGCCGAACCGTGTCGCTTTCCCCCGGAAACGCCCGCCGGAGGTTTTCCAACTTTTCCGCCGGGTCGCCCTCCACTGTAAACCTCCGATTACATTATGTATATTTCTTCCCGGCACCTGCCTACCTCCCCGGTAGGTGCGCCGCAGCTCCGCCGCTCCCAGACTCCCGAAGCCAACCGTTTCAAAAACCCGCAGGATCCCGAAGAAAAGCAGTTGACGGCGACGCCAGAATATGCTATACTACCGTTCGGCGCAATATGCTTGTGTGGCTCAGTTGGTAGAGCAGCTCACTCGTAATGAGCAGGTCGCCGGTTCGAGTCCGGCCACAAGCTCCAAAA
>URXW01000039.1 GCA_900551995.1 uncultured Eubacteriales bacterium | reverse complement strand
CGGCATTATTTCAGGCTGTCGAGAAAAGCCGGCGGCTTTTTCGACAGCCTGAAGCAGCCCCATCGGGGCTGCTTCTCCTTATATTTACAACGTCTGCCGTCTATGCTATAATCGGTTATTATATTGAATCGCAACGGGAAAGGAACGACCGCTATGGAATTACCGGCAAAGCTGGTGCGTTCACAATTGAATTTCTTCAAACCCTTTGTGGCGGGGTGCTCCTTGGAGACGACGCGGAAAGGGCAGGACAAGCTGGGCGAGCTGATGAGCGCGCTCCACCGCAGGGAGGTCATCGACCGGGATCACGACTTCGGCGCGTTTCAGGGCGCGTGGGTCATGCCCAAGGACGAGCGGCGCAGCGGTGTGGTGCTGTACCTCCACGGCGGCGGCTATACCTGCGGCAGTCTGGACTACGCCAAGGGCTTTGCCGCCACGCTTGCCAGCGAGTGCGGCGTGCGGGTGTTCTGCGCCGCCTACCGGCTGGCACCGGAGAACCCCTATCCCGCCGCGGTGGAGGACGCGCTGACCGCCTATGACTACCTGCTGCACAAGGGGTACGCCCCCCAGCAGATCATGCTGTGCGGCGAGAGTGCCGGCGGCGGGCTGATCTACGCCCTGTGCCTGCGGCTGAAAATGCTGGGGCGGGAGCTGCCCTGCGGGCTGATCGGTATCTCCCCGTGGGTGGATCTCACCGGCTCCGGCGCGTCCTACGGCTTTAACCGGGATAACGACCCATCGCTGACGCAGGAGCTGCTGGCATTCTACGCCAATTGCTACACCGCCGACCCCACCGACCCCCTGTGCTCCCCCCTGCTGGGCGATCTGACGGGGCTGCCCCCCTCCCTGCTGTTTGTGGGCGGGGACGAGATACTGCTGGACGACGCGCGGAGCCTCCACGAGAGGCTGAAAAAGGCGGGCTGCCGCAGCAAGCTCATTATCGCACCGGAGCGGTGGCACGCCTACGTGCTGTACTTCCTGCAGGAGAACATGGAGCAGGATCTTTCGGAGATAAACCGCTTCATGTCGCAGAACCTCTCCCCTGCCCGGAGTCTGCGGTGGATGCGGCTGGACAACGCCGCCAAAATATACCCCGCCGCCAAGCGGCGCAACTGGAACAACTTTTTCCGCATTTCCGCCACGCTGACGGAGCCTATCGACACCGACGTGCTGGCGCAGGCTCTGGACGTGACGGTGCGGCGGTTCCCTTCGATCGCCGTGCGGCTGCGCCGCGGCGTGTTCTGGTACTATTTGGAGGAGATCCCCCACACGCCCGCCCTCCAGCCGGAGAAAAGCTGCCCGCTGGCACACGCGCCCTTCAACGAGGTGCGGCAGTGCGCCTTCCGTGTGCTGGTGTACAGGGATCGCTTCGCGGTGGAGTTCTTCCACTCGCTGACCGACGGCTCCGGCGCGCTGGTGTTCGTGAAATCGCTGCTGGCGGAGTATCTGAGCCGAAAATACGAGCTGACCATCCCGGCGGAAAAGGGTGTGCTGGGGCGGCTGGAGGAGCCGTCCGCCGAGGAGCTGGAGGACAGCTTCGCCCGGTACGCCGGGGACATCACCGCCAGCCGCGCCGAGTCCACCGCCTATCATCTGAGCGGGACGCCGGAGCGGGACGGGTACAAGAATCTCGTAACGCTGATGGTACCCGCCGACAGGCTGCGCGAGTGCGCCAGGAAGCGGGGCGTGTCCGTGACGGAGCTGCTGTGCGCCGCCATGATGCAGGCGATACTCGACCTACAGGCAGAGAAGGAGCCGAACGTCCGCCACCGCAAGCCCGTGAAGGTGCTGCTGCCGGTGAACCTGCGGACGCTGTTCCCCAGCAAGACGCTGCGGAACTTCGTGTCCTACATCACGCCGGAGATCGACCCCCGCATGGGGGAGTGCAGCTTCCCCGAGCTGTGCGCGCTGGTGCATCACAAGATGGGACTGGAGAACAACCGGCGTACCATGCGGGCGAAGTTCGCCGCCAACGTTGCCAGTGAGCGTTCCCCCATTCTGCGGGTCATGCCGCTGTTCATCAAGAACATCGCCATGAAAGCGGTGTTCGACACCGTGGGCGAGTGCAAATCCTGCCTGTGCCTGTCCAATCTGGGAAAGGTGGAGCTTCCGGACGTGATGGTGCCCTACGTGCGCCGGATGGACTTCATCATCGGCGTGCAGGCGAAGGCACCCCACAACTGCGGCGTGGTCACATGGGGAAACACGGCGTATATCAACTGCATCCGCAGTATTCAGGAGCCGGAGCTGGAATACCACTTTTACCGCGTCCTGCACGGTCTGGGACTGCCGGTAAAGGTGGAGAGCAACCAACGCTGAATCCGGGAAAGGAGCATTTCTATGTATTGTGTCAAGTGCGGCGTGGAGCTGGCGGACAGTGAGCGCGTCTGTCCCCTGTGCGGCACCCGCGTGTTTCACCCCGATCTGCCCTGCGGGCAGGGGGAGCCGCCCTACCCGCCGGAGGAACGCCCCCGCCGGGAGGAGGTCAGCCGGATAGGCGCGCTGTTCGTGCTCTCCATGTGTATGCTGCTGCCGGCGGTCATCACCGTGCTGTGCGACTGGCGGATCAACGGGCGGATCGTGTGGTCGGGCTTCGCCGTGGGCGGGCTGGTGCTGCTGTATCTTCTGGCGGTGCTACCCCTGTGGTTCAAGCGTCCCAACCCCGTGATCTTCGTGCCCATCGACTTTGTGGCGATCGGCGTGTTCCTGCTGTACGTCAATTTCGCCACCGGCGGTCACTGGTTCCTAACGTTCGCCCTGCCGGTGACAGGCGCGACGGGTCTGCTGGTGTGCGCCATGGTGACGCTGCTGCGGTATCTCCCCGGCGCGGCACTGTATATCTGCGGCGGCGCGCTGATACTGTCCGGAGGCGGCGCGGTGCTGGTGGAGTACCTGCTGAATCTGACCTTCGGACTGCACGACACGTTCCTGTGGTCGCTCTACCCGCTGGCGGCGGGCGTGGTGCTGGGTGCCATGCTGCTGGTGGTCGCCGTGTGCAAGCCCCTGCGCCGCTCCCTGCACCGTAAATTCTTCATCTGAGAGGTATCGCCCATGCCTGTGATCTTCATCGACATCGACAACACCCTTCTGGACTTTGACGCCTATATCCGGCAGACGATGGCGGAGGGCTTCGCCCACTTCGGTCTGCGCCCCTACGAGCCGTACATGGAGGAGGTCTTCCACCGGGAGAACGGCAAGCTGTGGCACCAGATCGAGGCGGGGACTCTGACGTTCCGCGAGCTGGAGCAAATTCGCTGGAACAACGTGTTCCGCGCCCTGCAAATAGACTTCGACGGTCCGGTGTTTGAGAAATACTTCCGCGCCGCGCTGTACGACAGTGCCATCCCCGTGGACGGAGCCATGGAGCTGCTGCGCGCCCTCCACGGCGACTACACGCTGGCGGTCGCCAGCAACGGCCCCTACGAGCAGCAGCTGCACCGGCTGGAGCTGGCGGGCATGAAGCCGTATTTCGACTGGTTTTTCGTCTCGGAGAAGCTGGGCGTGTCCAAGCCCGCCGCCGCCTTCTTCGACGGGGCTTTCGCGGAGCTGAACAAGGGGCGGGAGACGTCCGTGCGTCCCGCCGACTGCGTTATCATCGGCGATTCGCTGACCTCCGACATGGCGGGCGGCCGCGGGTACGGGATGCGTACCTGCTACTTCCGCCGCCCCGGCGCGCCGGAGAGCCGGGACGTCAGCTGGCAGGTCAGCGACCTGCGGCAGATACCGGGGCTTTTGAGGGAGGCATCTGTATGACCATCAACGAATACCAGCAGCGCGCCATGGCGTCTCTGAACCCCACCTACAGGGGAAGGACGTGCTTATCAACAGCGTCATGGGGCTGTGCGGCGAGTCCGGCGAAGCCATCGACATCGTGAAAAAGTGGCTGGCGCAGGGGCACCCCTTGGACAAGGAGCACTTGGCGAAGGAGCTGGGCGACGTGGCGTGGTATCTTGCCGAGGCCGCCACCGCTCTGGAACTGCCCCTGGAGGACATCCTCCGCGCCAATCTGGAGAAGCTGGAACGCCGCTATCCGGGCGGCTTTTCCACGGAAAAGTCCGTGGGTCGGCGGCAGGACGATATTTGACGAAAACGGGAGGTAAAGCCTCCCGTTTTTCCCGCCGACCCCTTGACACCGCGCCATTTTGTGGTACACTGTGGCGGTGCGTAATTTGTTCTTATGTAGGAGGGATGCCCCGTGCTGCAATCGTTTCTCACCGTAGGTCAGCAGATCATCACGCTGTATCTGCTGCTGGTGGTGGGCTTCGTGCTGGGAAAGGCAAAAATACTGGACGACCACGCCTCCACCGCCATGAGTAATGTGGTCATGTTCGCGGTGACGCCCTGCATGATGATCGTGGCGTTCCAACGCCCCTTGGAGTCGGCGACGCTGCACAGCTTCGGCATCGTGGTCGCCGTCTCCATACTGCTCCACGCCATATTTATTGCCGCCGCCACGCTGCTGATCCGCGACAGGGATCGGGAGCGGCAGAGCAGTCTGCGCTTCGCCGCCGTGCTCACCAACTGCGGCTTTATGGGCTATCCGCTGATGACCGCCATGCTGGGCAGCCTCGGCGTGTTTTACGGCTCCGCCTACGTGATCGTGTTCACGGTGCTCAGCTGGACGTGGGGCGTGTACGTCTTTACGGGGGATCGCCGCCAGCTGCGGCTGCGGCCTCTGCTGCTGAACCCCGGCGTGCTCAGCGTGGCGGTGGCTATGGTGCTGTATCTGGTGGAGATCACCGTGCCGGAGTTTCTGATGGTGCCCATCCAATATCTCGCCAATTTGAACACGCCCCTGCCCATGCTGGTCGTCGGCTATCAGCTCAGCCACGCCAATTTCCGGGTGGCACTCCGCGGCGTCAGCTCGTGGGTGACGCTGGTGCTGCGGCTGGTGGTGCTGCCGCTCGTCTCGCTGGGCGTGTGCCTCGCGCTGAAGATCCCCCACGATTTGACGCTGGTGCTGCTGATCGCCGCCAGCGCGCCGCCGGCGGCACTGCTGAGTATGTTCGCCGCCCGCTTCGGCAAGGACACGTCGCTGACCTCCTCGCTGGTGTCCGTCCAGACCGCTATCTCCGCCATCACCATGCCGCTGATGGTGGGCTTGGCGGAGGTGCTGGCATAAGCAGTAAAATTTGAAGCCCCGCCGATTTCTCGGCGGGGCTTCAATAAACATTTCTCCCCCTTACGGGCGCGCCTCCCGCTTCACCTCTCTCCCCTCCGACCACACCGACACGATATTGTGCCTGTGCGTCATGTAGATCGCCCGCTCGAACCGCTCCCGCACCGACAGCGCGTGCGCCGCCTCCGGGAAATCCCCGTCGTCGATGACCACCGCGTGCAGCTTGTCGCCCACGGCGAACCCCTCCCCCGCGCCGAAATACCGGTGTCCCGCCGTGGTGCCCAGATAATACCCCTCCGGCACCGTCAGGAAATCCGGGTGCCACTCGTCCGTGACCCGCCGCGCCTTGGACGTGCGTATGGACATGGTGATGACCTTGTACATGGGCAGCTGCGCGCCGCCTGCGATGTCGCTGCCCAGCGTCACCCACAGCCCCTCCCGCACCATCTGCCGCACAGGGCAAAGACCGGAGCAGATGTTCACGTTGGAATCCGCGCAGTGTACCACCACCACACCCGCCTTCTTCATGGCATCGCGCTCCCTCTCGTCCGAGTGGACGCAGTGCGCCATGAGCGTGTGGTCTTTCCATAAGCCGTACTTATCATACGTCTCCCAATATTGCTGACAGTCGGGGTGCAGCTCCCGCACCAGTTCGATCTCTCGGGTGTTCTCCGACAGATGTGACTGCACGTACAGCCCCCTCTCCCGCGCGATACGCCCCAGCTCCGTCATCAGCTCATCGGTGCAGCTGGGGGTGAACCGCGGCGTGATTATGGGCTTCACGTGCTCGAACCGGCAGCCCTCCAGCCACCGCAGCGTCTCCCGGACGGATTCCTCCGTCGTCTCCTGCAGCACCCCCGGCAGCCCGTTTCTGTCCATGTTCACCTTGCCCACATAGCCGGTAACGCCCGCCTTTTCCAGCTCCTCCATGAGCACCAGCGTGGCGTCCGTGTGCAAAGAGGAAAACATACACACCCGCGTGGTGCCGTTGGTGATAAGGTCGCCGGCAAGCCGCCGGTACACCCGCCGCGCATAGTCCAGATCGGCGAACCGCGCCTCTGTGGGAAACGTGTATGTATCCAGCCAGTCCAGCAGCGGCAGATCCATTCCCATGCCCAGCATGGGATACTGCGGCGCGTGCAGGTGCATATCGGCAAAGGACTGCATCAGCAGCCTGTCGCCGAAGTCCCTGATCTCCGCGCCCTCCAAGCCCTCCGGCACCGTCCGGTACAGCCCCTGTATCACGCCGTCCTCCAGCACCATGCAGCCGTGCTCCAGGATCTCCAGCCGCCCCATCTCCGGTGCGTGTATGATGTTTCCCCGCAAAACCTGTTTCATACGTTGTCCCTCCTGCCGCGAAAATAAAAAAGGATGCCCCGATGCTGCACACCGAAACACCCATAGCAGAGCCGTCGGCGGCTCCGTAGAAACGCCCCGCGCCATTCCCGCAGGGCTATATGAGTTCTATCTCTGTTTTTAGTATACCACCCTTTTCCCGTCCTTGCAATATGCAAAAATTCTCCCCCGCCGTAGGGCGGGGGAGAACCTTTCCTTTACTCCACGGTCACGCCGCGCTTTTTGAATTCCTCCACCATTAGCTCCAGATCCGGCTCGATGTGGATAGGCTCACCGGCGGACTTGATGGCATTGGCCACGTCCTTCAGCCCGTTGCCGGTGACGACGCTGACCACCGTAGCGTCGTGGGGGATCAGCCCCTCCTCGCAGGCCTTCTTCAACGCCGCCGCGCCGGTAACACCGGCAGGCTCGCCGAACACACCGCAGGTGCGCCCCAGCAGCCGCTGCGCCGCCAGAATTTCCTCGTCGGACACATTCACGGCGATGCCGTTGGATTCCCGAATCGCCATCAACGCCTTGTCGGCGTTCCGGGGCACGCCCACGGAGATGGAGTCGGCGATGGTGTTCTCCTCCATAGGCTCCCACGGCTTGTCCTCCTGAATGGCGCGGTTGATGGGATAGCACCCCAGCGACTGCCCGGAGATCAGCCGGGGCAGCTTGTCGATAAACCCGATGGCGTACAGATCCTTGAAGCCCTTCCACACACCGGCGATGGTGCAGCCGTCGCCCACGGAGATAGCCAGATAGTCCGGCATCTCCCAGTTCAGCTGCTCGGCGATCTCCAACGCCACCGTCTTTTTGCCCTCGGACAGATACGGATTGATGGCGGCGTTGCGATTGTACCAGCCGTACTTGTCGATGGCGGCGGCGGACATCTTGAACGTCTCCTCATAGTTCCCCTTCACGGAGATCACGTTCGCGCCGAAGATCATCAGCTGCGCCACCTTCCCCTTGGGGGCGCGCTCCGGCACGAAGATATACGTCTTGATCCCCGCGGCGGCGGCGTTGCCCGCCAGAGAGCTGGCGGCGTTGCCGGTGGAGGAGCAGGCGATGGTCTTTGCGCCCGCCTCCATGGCTTTCGCCACCGCCATGGCACTGGCGCGATCCTTCAGCGACGCGGTGGGATTCTGCCCGTCGTCCTTCACCCACAGCCTTTTGATGCCCAGCAGCTCCGCCAGCTTCGGCTCCTCGTACAGAGGGCTCCAGCCCACCCGCAGGGGTGTGTCCGGCGTGGTCTCCTCCACAGGCAGCAGCTCCCGGTACCGCCACATGGAGCGGTTCTCCCGCTTCTGCAGCTTCTCCTTCGTCAGCACGGACTTGATGTAGTCGTAGTCATACACGATGTCCAGAATCCCGCCGCACTGGCAGTTGGTCAGATCGGGCACCGCCTCATACGTCCTGCCGCAGCGGACGCATTTACCGTACTTCACATTTTTCATGTCGTCTCTCCTTCTCCGTCGATGGAAAATCAGGGCGGGGCGACTGCCCCGCCCTGAGGCGTTCTTATTTTCTCTTTTACAGCGTTTTCAGCAGCCCGGTGGCCTCGTTGAACTCGTTGATCAGCTCATCCAGCTCCTTGGCCTGTGCGTGGACGGCGTCCCAAGTGTTCTTGGTGTCGTACCACTGGGCGTTCAGATCCTCCACCTTCATCTGCTGCTGCTCCACCCAAGTGTAGTACTTCAGGTTGTGGACGCGCTTGCGCTCGGCGTAGCCCATCTCCATCATGCTGTCGGTCTTCAGCCCCAGCATGTGCAGGTTGTGATCCAGAGCCGCCTCGTGTGCGTTGTACGCGCCGTGCATCTCGTTCAGCTCGTCCACGCGGGACTTGTACATCACGGCGGAGTCGGTGAGCACGGTGCCCACCACATCGTTCTCGGTCAGCTCGTAGTATTTCGCCATCTTGATGCAGCACAGCACGTTGGCGATACCGGAGATACCCAGCCAGCTCATCTTCTCCACCTGCTCGTCGGACATACCCAGCTCGTCCTTCATGTACTTCTTGCCCTCATCGGTGTTGAACAAGCGCAGCAGCCGCTGGCTGTCCTCGTCGTCGATGGCGATAGCCATGTCGGTGTTCTTCACGTTGTGGATCCAGGGGATGTGCTTATCGCCGATACCCTCGATGCGGTGGCCGCCGAAGCCATTGTCCAGAATGGTGGGGCACTGCAACGCCTCGCCCACGGCCAGCTTCAGCTGGGGATACCGCTCCTTCAGCAGATCACCGGCGGACATGGTGCCGGCGGAGCCGGAGGTGAAGCACGCACCGGCGAAGCTCTGTCCGGGCTTCTTCACGGCCTCGAACAGCTCGGCGAGGGCGTAGCCGGTGACATTGTAGTGCCACAGGGGGTTGCCCATCTCGGCGAACTGGTTGAAGATCATCATGGTGGGGTCCTGCTTCAGCTCCCACGTCTTGTCGAAGATCTCCTTCACGTTGGACTCGCAGCCGGGGGTGGCGATGATCTGACCGGCGATGGACTTCAGCCAGTCGAAACGCTCCTTGGACATATCCTGGGGCAGAATCGCCACGGACTCGCAGGCCAGCAGCTTGGAGTTGAACGCGCCGCCGCGGCAGTAGTTGCCGGTGGAGGGCCACACGGCGTGGTGATAGGTGGCGTCGAACTGACCGGTCACCAGGCGGGGAGCCAGGCAGCCGAAGGACGCGCCCACCTTATGGCAGCCGGTGGGGAACCACTTGCCGGCCATGGCGATGATGCGGCAGGGCACGCCGGAGAGCGCGCTGGGGATCTCCACATAGTTGGGCACCTTCTGGAACAGACCGCCGCTCTCCTTGGCCTCATTGTGCCAGGAAATACGGAACAGGTTCACGGGGTCCACATCCCACAGACCGGTGTGGCTCAGCTTCGCCTTGATCTTCTCCGGAATGAGATCGGGGTTCTGCATCTGGGCGATGGTGGGGATGATAACGTTGTTCTCCTTGGCCTTCTGGATATTATGCTCCAGACCGGCTTTGTTAATGGACAGATCGATTTTACCCATGGTTCTTTTCCTCCTGTTGTTTGTTGGCGTCGATATAAGAGTATAGAGTATATTTGGAAATACCGAAGTATTTTGCCACCTTGTCGCCGGACTTCGTCACAAGGAACGCCCCTGCTTCGCTGAGGAACCGTATGGCGCGCACCTTGTCGTCCTTGTTCATAAGAGCCACCGGCTTCCCCACCAGTGCCACGGACTGCCGGATCAGATCCTCCAGCACGTCGTTGACATTGATGATCCGCTCCGGCTCCTCCTGCTCCCTGTCGCGGGTCAGCATAAACTCGCCCAAGTCCTGATGCATCAGCATCATATTGGTAATGTCGTAGTTGATGGAAAAAATCGCCGTCACAGCCCCCCGGCTGTTGCGGATATACAGGGACGAGGATTTCAGGATCTTCCCGTCCGGTGTCCGCGTCAGATAGCACAGATGATCCTGGGGCTGCTCGTGCTGGTGCTCCAGCTGCTCCATCACCACTCTGGACGCGCCGTCCCCGACCTTCCGTCCGGACACGTGCCCGTTCTCGATGTGTACGATGGTGTGATCCGGGTGGCTGCTGGATACATCGTGGATGACCACCTCGCACTTGTCGCCGAACTGCGCCGCGATCCCCGCGGCGATCTGCTTGAGCGACTCTAACCGTCTCGCCTCCATAACGCCCTCCTTTTCTTCGCTTTTCTCCTCATACATAATACCACACCTCCCACAAAAAGCAACGGTTTTTCTAAAAAAATTTTAGATTTCCTAAATTTTTGTTTGACATCCTGCCGTCATGTGCTATGATAGTAGATGGTAGATACTGTCTGCCTGTTTTTACACATGAATCAACAATTTTTGCGGAGGTACATTATGGATTTCGCTGCCATCAGAAACGCTGCTGAGGCGTACAAGCCCGCCATGGTCAAGTTCCTGCGCGACATGATCGCCATTCCTTCCGAGTCCTGCGAGGAGGAGGGCGTCGTCAAGCGCATCGCCGAGGAGCTGAAATCTCTGGGCTATGATAAGGTTGAGTTCGACAAGCTGGGCAACGTCATCGGCTGGATGGGCGAGGGCGACAAGATCATCGCCATCGACAGCCACATCGACACCGTGGGCATCGGCAACATCGAAAACTGGGAGGCCGACCCCTACAAGGGCTACGAGACGGACGACGTCATCTACGGCCGCGGCGGCTCCGATCAGGAGGGCGGCATGGCTGCCGCCGCCTACGGCGTGAAGATTATGAAGGATCTGGATCTGCTGCCCAAGGGCTACAAAATGATGGTGGTTGGCTCCGTACAGGAGGAGGACTGCGACGGTATGTGCTGGCAGTCCATCGTCAACGAGTATTTCAACGGTCCCGAGGACGCCCGCGAGAAGGTGGAATTCGTCATCTCCACCGAGCCCACCGACGGCGGCATCTACCGCGGTCATCGTGGCCGCATGGAGATCCGCGTGGATATGCACGGCGTCTCCTGCCACGGCTCCGCCCCTGAGCGCGGCGACAACGCCATCCACAAGATGGCGGAGGTTCTCCTCAACGTCCGCGACCTCAACGAGAATCCCGCCGACGGCTCCACCGAGATCAACGGCCTGGTGAAGATGCTGGACCCCAAGTTCAACCCCGACCACTACGAGGACGCCCGCTTCCTTGGCCGCGGCACCTGCACCACCTCCCAGATCTTCTACACCTCCCCCTCCCGCTGCGCCGTGGCGGATAGCTGCTCCATCTCCATCGACCGCCGCATGACCGCCGGCGAGACGTACCTCTCCTGCCTGAAGGAGATCGAGGATCTGCCCGCCTGCAAGAAGTACGCCAAGGACGTGAAGGTCTCCATGTACATGTACGACCGCCCCTCCTGGACGGGTCACGTCTACGAAACGGAGTGCTTCTTCCCCACCTGGATCAACAAGGAGACCGCTCCCCACGTGCAGGCTCTCATCGATGCCCACCACAACCTGTGGGGCGACAAGCGTCTCATGCCCACTGAGCTGGCGGCCTCCAAGCGCGAGGGTCGTCCTCTCACCGACAAGTGGACGTTCTCCACCAACGGCGTGTCCATTCAGGGTCGCTACGGTATCCCCTGCGTGGGCTTCGGCCCCGGTGCCGAGTCTCAGGCGCACGCCCCCAACGAGGTGACCTTCAAGCAGGATCTCGTCACCTGCGCCGCCCTGTATGCCGCCGTCCCCGGTCTGTACCATCCGGAGAACAAGGACGGCTCCGCCACCAGCTTCCGTCAGGAGCTGACCGGCAACGATATTAAGTAATTTCGCCAATATTTATACGATATAAGGAGAAAAATGCAAAATGAGCAAGACTGTTGAGCTGGCACGTCATCTGTCCACCTTGAACATCAACAATATGTACAAGAACGATTTCTATTGGACTTGGGACAAGACCGATGACGAGATCGACGCCATTTTCACCGTGGCGGACGCACTCCGCGACCTGCGTGAGCGCAACAAGAGCACCCGCGTGTTCGACTCCGGACTGGGCATTTCCATCTTCCGCGACAACTCCACCCGCACCCGTTTCTCCTTCGCCTCCGCCTGCAATCTGCTGGGTCTGGAGGTGCAGGATCTGGACGAGAAGAAGTCCCAGATCGCCCACGGCGAAACGGTTCGCGAGACCGCCAACATGGTCTCCTTCATGGCGGACGTCATCGGCATCCGCGACGATATGTTCATCGGCGAGGGTCACAAATACCAGAAGACCTTCATGGACGCCGTGAAGGAGGGCTACCGCGACGGTATCCTTGAGCAGCAGCCCACGCTGGTCAACCTCCAGTGCGACGTGGATCACCCCACCCAGTGCATGGCGGATATGCTCCACGTTATCCACCACTTCGGCGGCGTGGAGAACCTGAAGGGCAAGAAGGTCGCCATGACCTGGGCGTACTCCCCCAGCTACGGCAAGCCCCTGTCCGTGCCCCAGGGCGTTATCGGTCTGTTCACCCGCTTCGGCATGGACGTGACGCTGGCGCACCCCGAGGGCTACGACGTGATGCCCGAGGTGGAGGAGGTCGCCCGCAGAAACTGCGAGAAGTACGGCTCCAAGTTCCACAAGACCAACTCCATGACAGAGGCGTTCAAGGACGCCGACATCGTGTATCCCAAGAGCTGGGCGTCCTACGCCGCCATGGAGGAGCGCACCAAGCTGTACGCCGCCGGCGACAAGGACGGCATCGACGCACTGGAGAAGCGTCTCCTCGCCCAGAACGCCCAGCACAAGGATTGGGCGTGCACCGAGGAGATGATGAAGCTCACCAAGGACGGCAAGGCTCTGTATCTGCACTGCCTGCCCGCCGACATCACCGGTCTGAGCTGCGATGAGGGCGAGGTGGACAACTCCGTGTTCGACCGCTACATCGTGCCCCTGTACAAGCAGGCGTCCTATAAGCCCTACATCATCGCCGCCATGATCTTCATGGCGCAGGTGAAGGATCCCGTCAAGGCTCTCATGGAGCTGGACGAGACGAAGGACACCCGCAAGAAGTTCTGAGAAAACCGATCTCCCGCACCAGCGGCGGCATCGCCGCCGCTGGTGCTTTTTCCTAACGACAGTGTATGAGGTAACAACTATGTCTAAACGTATCGTCATCGCCCTTGGCGGCAACGCGCTGGGCAGCACACCCGCCCAGCAGCTGCAGCTGGTCACCGAGACCGCCCGCTCCATCGTGGATCTCATCGCCGCCGGAAACGAGGTGGTGGTGGCTCACGGCAACGGCCCCCAGGTGGGCATGATCAATCTGGGTCTGAGCACCGCCGCCGAGGTCAATGCCATCAAGTCCGATATGCCCTTCCCGGAGTGCGGTGCCATGTCCGAGGGCTACATCGGCTATCATCTCCAGCAGGCCATCGGCAACGAGCTGGCAAGCCGCGGCATGGATAAGCCCGTTGCCACCATCGTCACCCAGACCGTTGTCTCCAAAGACGACCCCGCCTTCCAGAATCCCACCAAGCCCGTAGGTGCCTTCTACGACAAGGAGACCGCCGACCGTATCGCCGCCGAAAAGGGCTACACAATGGTGGAGGACGCGGGGCGCGGCTACCGGCAGGTGGTGCCCTCCCCCAAGCCTGTGGACATCGTGGAGAAGACCTCCATCAAAGCTCTGGTGGACGCGGGACACGTGGTGGTCGCCGTTGGCGGCGGCGGTATCCCCGTCATCCGGGAGGGCGGCCGTCTCTCCGGCACCCCCGCCGTCATCGACAAGGATTTCGGCAGCGAGCTGCTGGCGGAGCTGCTGGACGCTGATATGCTCATTATCCTCACCGCCGTGGAGAAGGTCGCCATCAACTTCAACAAGCCCGACCAGCGGGGGCTGGACGACCTGACCCCCGGCGAGGCGTACCGCTACATCGGCGAGAATCAGTTCGCCAAGGGCTCCATGCTGCCCAAGGTGCAGGCGGCGGTGAAATTCGCCGAATCCAAGGCGGGACGCACCGCCCTCATCACCCTGCTGGAGAAGGCGAAGGACGGCATCGAGGGCAAGACCGGCACCCGCATCCACCAGTAACGCGCTTATCCCTGCCATCTGGAATGGGTATCGCCGGTGGGCGAAATTCTATTAAATGCCGTATACTGCACAAGTTTTACAAAGTTTTTTTGTGCGGCGCAAAGAAATTTTGCCGTAATCCACATTTTCTGTTGAAATCCGCGGCGGAATCCTGTATAATACCAGCGTCCGTATGAATTGTGTGAATCACGGGTCGGAAGCCCGTTATTCAGACGTGCGCTTGGATCTGATTTACTTTCAGGTGTACGTCACATATTTTAAGGAGGAAAACAAGAATGAAAAAGTTCCTTGCAATGCTCCTCGCCCTGGTCATGGCTCTGAGCCTGGTGGCCTGCGGTGAGAAGGATCAGCCCGACAACAAAGGCGGCTCTGACGGCGACCAGCAGACCGCTACCGTGAAGGTGGGCTTCATCACCCTGCATGATGAGAACTCCACCTATGACAAGAACTTCATTGATGCCGCCAAGGCTGCCTGCGCCACCCTGGGTCTGGTCGAGAATGAAAACTACTTCATCAAGACCAACGTGGGCGAGACCGAGCAGTGCGCCGAGGTCGCCGCTGATCTGGTGGACGCCGGCTGCAACATCATCTTTGCCGACAGCTTCGGTCACGAGCCTTACATGATCGAGGTCGCCAAGGAGAACCCCGAGGTGCAGTTCTGCCACAGCACCGGTACCCGCGCTCACACCGAGGGTCTGGCTAACTACCACAACGCTTTTGCTTCCATCTATGAGGGCCGCTATCTGGCCGGTATCGCTGCCGGTCTGAAGCTGAACGCGATGATCGAGGCCGGCGACATCAAGGCTGAAGAGGCCAAGATGGGCTATGTGGGTGCCTTCACCTACGCCGAGGTCGTTTCCGGCTACACCTCCTTCTTCCTGGGTGCTCGCTCCGTCTGCCCCACCGTCACCATGGACGTGACCTTCACCGGCAGCTGGTACGATGAGACTCTGGAGAAGGAAGGCGCAGAGAAGCTGATCCAGGGCGGCTGCAAGCTGATCAGCCAGCACGCTGACTCTCTGGGTGCTCCTACCGCCTGCGAGAACGCCGGTGTGCCCAACGTTTCCTACAACGGCTCCACCAAGGATGCCTGCCCCAACACCTTCATCGTCTCTTCCCGTATCGACTGGGCTCCCTACTATGAGATGTGCATCAAGGCTGTCATGGACGGCACCGAGATCCCCGCTGACTGGACCGGCACTCTGAAGACCGGCTCCGTGGTTCTGACCGATGTGAACGAGACCGTTGCCGCTGCCGGCACCGCCGACGCCATCAAGGAAGCCGCTGCCAAGCTGGAAGCTGGCGAGATCCATGTGTTCGATTGCTCCACCTTTACCACCAAGGCGGATGACACCATGAACGCCTTCAAGGTCGACTACCTGAAGGTCGATGCTGACGGTCACATCACCTCCTATATGGCTGATGTCGATACCGATCAGGACTATACCGGTGACACCGAGGTCGTCCACGATGGTTATTTTGCCGAGTCTGAGAAGCGCTCTGCTCCTTACTTCGATCTGGAGATCGACGGCATCACCCGTCTGGACACCAAGATGTAATGTAAATTCCGTAAGGAATAGCATATTGCACCACAACGAGGTGGGCTGCACAGGCAGCCCACCTCCTGCTTTTTCCCTCAATAATCGACAAATTGACGATTCTCACAAAGGGGACAAGGGTTTCTTGTGTAACCTTACATTCTTTGTATGTACCTTACAAATTTTTTGCTATTTTTGATTTACAATGGGGTATTTCTATGGTAGAATTAGTCGTACGGAAATTATCCCCGGCGTGCTACGAGGTGTTTGCAGCCATCTGCGCCGAAAGAAAGGATGACAGCCTTGGAAAAGAAATGCGCGATCAAAATGGAGAACATCACCAAGCGGTTCGGCAGCAAGGTCATCGCCAACAAAGACGTGAACCTTGACCTGTACGAAGGTGAGATCCTGTCCCTGCTGGGTGAAAACGGCAGCGGCAAGACCACGCTGATGAATATGCTCTCCGGCATCTACTTCCCCGATGAGGGACAGATCTA
>URXW01000038.1 GCA_900551995.1 uncultured Eubacteriales bacterium | reverse complement strand
CATAAATACTGGGGTTTTCTTACTTGTCGTTCGGTAAGGACTTCATTGTGGGGAACAGGATCACGTCGCGGATGGAATCCGTGCCGCACAGCATCATGCTGCACCGGTCGATGCCGAAGCCCAGACCGCCGGTGGGCGGCATACCGTACTCCAACGCCATGACGAAGTCCTCGTCCATCATGTCCGCCTCTTCGTCGCCGTTGGCGCGCTTCTCCGCCTGCGCCTTGAAGCGTTCGTACTGGTCAATGGGGTCGTTCAGCTCGCTGAAGGCGTTGCCCATCTCGCAGCCGCAGATGAACATCTCGTACCGCTCGGTGAGGGCGGGCTGCACGGGGCTGCGCTTGGCCAGCGGACTGACCTCCACCGGGTACATGGTGATGAAGGTAGGCTGGATCAGCGTCTCCTCCACCTTCTGGTCGAACGTCTCGTACAGGGCGTTGCCCCACGTGTGCGGCACGCCGTCCATGTCCACGCCCACGCTCTTTGCCAGCTCCACGCCCTTGTCGGCGTCGCCGACACACGCCATGAAGTCGGCTCCGGTGACGTTCTTCACGGCGTCCGCCATGGTCACGCGCTGCCAGCTGGGGGTCAGGTCGATCTCGTGCCCCAGCCACTGGACGTGGTAGGTGCCCAGGATCTCCTTGGCGGCACCGGAGAGGATGCCCTCCAGAATGTCCATCATGCCGTCCAGATTGGTGAACGCTTGGTACAGCTCGCAGGTGGTGAACTCCGGGTTGTGCTTGGTATCCATACCCTCGTTGCGGAAGATACGCCCCACCTCGTACACACGCTCCATGCCGCCCACGATCAGCCGCTTCAGGTGCAGCTCCGTGGCGATACGCATATACATATCAATGTCCTGCGCGTTGTGGTGTGTGATGAACGGGCGGGCGTTGGCACCACCGGCGATGGGACTGAGAACGGGTGTCTCCACCTCCATGAAGCCCAGCGCATCCAGATAGCGGCGCAGATACGCCACGAACCTGCTGCGGATCTCAAAATTCCGCTTGCTCTCCGGGTTCATGATGAGATCCACATACCGCTGCCGGTAGCGGATCTCCTTGTCGGTCAGCCCGTGGAACTTCTCCGGCAGGGGACGCAGAGACTTGGACAGCAGTGTGATGTCCCGTGCGCGGACGGACATTTCGCCCCGCTGGGTGCGGAACACCTCACCCTGCACGCCCACGATGTCGCCGATGTCGTACTTCTTGAAGCGGTTATAGTTGTCCTCGTCCATCTCGTCCTTGCGGGCGTAGATCTGGATGCGTCCCGTCTTGTCCTGCAAATCGCAGAAGGACACCTTGCCCATGCCGCGCTTGCTCATGAGCCGGCCTGCCACGGAGACGCTCTGCCCCTCCATGGCGTCGAAATTGTCCTTGATGTCCTGGGTGTGGTGGGTCACATCAAACTTGGTAATGGTGAAGGGGTCGCGCCCCTCCTCCTGCAAAGCCTTCAGCTTGTCGCGGCGGATGCGTAACAGCTCGCCCATGTCCTGCTGGGGCTGTTCGGTCACGTTGCGATTGTTCTCGTCTGCCATAATGCAGCCTCCTTTGTATATCCGTCCGCCGGGATCGGCGGTTTATCTCTCTATGGTGTCAATACGGTAGTGGATAACGCCCTTGGGAGCCTCCACCGTCACTTCATCGCCCGCCTTGCGCCCCATCAGTGCCTTGCCAAAGGGGGAGTCCTCGCTGATGGCGCGGCTCATCACATCGGCCTCCTGTGAGCCGACGATCTTATAGGCGGGCATCTGCTTTCGCATATCCAGATTCGTCACGGTGACGGTGCAGCCGATGGAGATCTTGTCAGAGTCCGTCTCGGACTCGTCCACGATGACCGCGTGGAGCAGGATGTCCTCCAGCTCGGCAATACGGGAATAGAGCTTGCCCTGCTCGTTCTTCGCCTCGTCGTACTCGCTGTTCTCGCTGAGGTCGCCGAAGCCGCGGGCTTCCTTGATAAGCTCCGCCACCTCGTCGGCGCGGGTGGTCTTGCTGTAATCCAGCTCCTGTTTCAGCTCGTCGTAGCGAGCCTGACTCATTTTGAATTCCTTTGCCATGCTGCACTTCCCTTTCTATCCGTTAGGATACCCGCTGCGCGGGATATAAACAATATGTCACGTTGCATTATAGTGATTTTCCCCCCGTATGTCAAGCAAGGATATGATATGAATGTCCGATGCCTCCCATTTCCCCGCCTCCAGCAGCACACCTGCCAGCTCCTCCGTCACTGCCACCGCCGCACCCTCTCCCCGTGGGGCTGTCCACGCCCAACGCTGGTACCGCCCACAGTCCCCCGTCAGGTACAGCGTCCTCCCCTCCGGCACACGGCACCCCTCGCCGCACAGCACCGTCACCGCCGCCGCCCGCCCGCCGTCCCCGGCGGCGATGCCCCAGCGGTACATCAGCTCCCGTGCCAGCGACGCCGTCCCCTCCCCCTCCAGACGCACGTACCTTGCCCGGGACGACAGCACCGGCAGCAGACCGCGTGCCGTCTCCTCCCCGCTCCCGCCGCACCGCAGCACGGCGCAGCCACCCCCCAGCCCCTCCGGGCACAGAACGTCCAGCAGCTGCCCCGCCACCGCTCTGCGGAAGGGCAGCGCACCCACCGGCGTGATCCCCGCCCGCAGCGGCAGCATCCGCAGTCCCTCCGGGCAGACGCACCGCCGCGTCCCTCCGTCGTACAGCTTTTCCAGCAGTCCCGCCGCCCGCCGCCGCGCCAAAAATCCGCCGCCCACGGCCAGCCGCCACAGGGGAAGCCCCTCCACCTCCACCGCAGACAGTTCCGTCCGTCTCGCTTGTGTTATGTAAACTATCATGGTGTCCCCTCTCCCGCAAAAAAATGCTGTCCCATTGTATGGGACAGCATTTTCAATATGCCTTATAGCCTGCGCTTTACCACGCCGCAATATACCCCGCCAGATAGTTCAGCGGATTCTGGTACACGCCGTTGATACGCACCTCATAGTGGAGATGGGGGCCTGTGGAGGCTCCGGTGGAGCCGGTAATACCCAGCACCGTGCCCTGGGACACCATCTGCCCCTCGGATACCTTCACCACGCTCATGTGGGCGTACAGCGTCGTCACGCCGCCGCCGTGGTCGATGACCACGTAGTTGCCGTACCCGCCGCCGTAGCCGCTGGTGTTGGTCAGCAGCACCTTGCCGCTCTTCACGGCGAACACGCTGCTGGTGAAGCCCACGTTGCAGATGTCCACACCCTTGTGGTTCGTGCTGCCGAAGCCGCCGGGGGCGACACGGTTGCCGATGGGCGAGCTGATCTTCTTGCTGGTATTGACAGGCCAGATGAAGCCCTCGTTGCTGGGCACCACGTCGGATTCCGCCAGCAGCCGGTCGATCTCCGCGGCGATCTCCTTTCCCGCCTTTTCCTCGGCGGCGTAGATCGCCTCCAGCTTCTTCTGGTCGGCGGCGTACTCGTTCATCAGGTTGGTGGTCTCCGTCAGCTTCGCCTGCAGCTCGCTCTGCTGCTGACCAAGCTCCGCCTCCTTCGCCTCCATGGCCGCCTTTTCCTCCGCGATGTTCTCCCGCGTCTCCTTCATGGCGGCGATCAGCCTTTTGTTGTACTCCGCCACCTCATTGACGAATTCCATGCGGTTCAGCAGGTCGGACATACTGCTCGCCTTGAACAACACCGAGAGATAGCTGAGACTTCCCCGCTCCTCCTCGCTGCGAACCTGCCGGCAGAACAGCTCATACTGCTCCTGCTCCAGCATCTCGTACCGGGCGATCTGGGCGGCGGCGTCGTCGATCTGGTTCTGGGTGTCCTCGATCTGCTCCAGCAGCAGCTGGTTCCGCTGATCCAGCAGCTTTTTCGTCTCCATGACGTCGTTTTTCTTCGCCTTCGCCTCGGAGATCTGCTTTTCCAGATCCTTCAGCTTCGCCTGCTGCTCCTTTTTCTTCTGCTCCAGCGCGGCGATCTGCGCCGCCTTGCGCTGCTCCTCCGCCAGCTGCTCCTCCGTCTTTTCCGCGTAGGCGGGACGGACAGCCACCGCCGCTGCCGCCGTCAGCAGCAACAGCAGGGCCAGCGCGGCGCAGAGGACTCGTTTCCCAAACTTCATGGGCAATGCTCCTTTCTCACACCCGGAGGAAGCGGCGGATGGCCGTCAGACTGCCGCCCACACCCACCAGAATACCGGCACCGAGAAACACCGGGGCCACGAACTGCCAGATCTTCTCAAAGGGCACCACCGTCAGGATCTGCAAGCTGTCGGAATTGGCGATACCCTTTGCCACGGCGGCATACAGCCCCCACTGCAAGCCGAAGGCGATGACCGCGCTGAACATCCCCAGCAGCAGTCCCTCATACACGAAGGGCCAGCGGATAAACCCGTTGGTGGCTCCCACCATCTTCATAATGGCGATCTCGTCCCGCCGGTCAAAGGTGGTCAGCTTAATGGTGTTGGAGATAATAAACACCGACACCAGCAGCAGTATGGCGATCAGCGCGATGGAGATCACGCCCGCCACGTTGCGGACGGTGGTAAAGCCGTTTGCCACCGCCTCGTCCGCCCGCGCCTTGGCAATGCCGGGAATGTTATCCACAGCGGCCTTCGTCTCCATAATGCGATCCGGGTCGGTCACGTGGATCACGAACCGGTGGCGGAACACCGTGGGATCCAGGTCGCCGTACACGCCCTCGTCGTCGTACTTCTCCACGTAGGCGTCCCGCGCCTCCGTCCGGGTGACGAACTGGCAGTCCGCCACATTGTCGGTGCTCTCCACCTTCGCCTGCAAGGCGCGGGCCTCCGGCTCATCCAGCGTCTCGTCCACGAACGCCACCACGGCGTTCTCCTGCTGCAAGTCCGCCAGATTCTCGTTGGCGTTATACGCCACCAGCGTAAAGGTGCCCATGATCAGCAGACACGCCACCGTAACGCCAATGGCGGCAAAGGACATGAACCCATGGGAGAACATATTCCCCGCGCCCTCTTTGACGAAAAACTTGAAATTATGCTCCATACGTCATACCTCGTAGCTGCCCATGCCGTCGCCGATGACGCGGCCCTCGTTGAGCAGGATGATGCGCTTATTGAAGTGGTTGACCAGCCCCCGCTCGTGGGTCACAACGATGACCGTGGTGCCCAGTGCATTGATGCGCTCCAGCAGCGTCATGATCTCCAGCGACCTTGCGGGGTCGAGGTTTCCCGTCGGCTCGTCCGCCACGATGGTGCTGGGGTTGTTCACCAACGCCCGGGCAATGGCGACGCGCTGCTGCTCGCCGCCGGACAGCTGATCCGGATAGGAATTTTCCTTGTCCGCCAGCCCCACCAGCTCCAGCACGTAGGGTATCCGGTTTTTCAGCTCCCGCTGGGACGCCCCCACCGCACGCATGGCAAGAGCCAGATTGTCGTGGACGGTCTTGTTGGGGATCAGCCGGAAATCCTGAAAGATCACGCCGATGGTGCGGCGCATATAGGGCAGCTGCCGCTCGGAGATACGGCTCATGGAGAAGCCATTGACCATAACGCGCCCCGCCGTGGGCACCACCTCTCCGGTGAGCAGCTTGATAATGGTGGATTTTCCGGAGCCGGAGGGCCCCACCAGAAAGGCAAACTCCCCGTCCTCCACCGTAAAGGATACGCCCTGCAGGGCGTGCGTCCCGTTGTCGTATATCTTTTCCGCGTCTATCAAACGAATCATAGCAACGCTCCTGTCCGTCAAAATGCAACATATTGTGGCTAAATACAACCACAAATACCATTATATATAAATAGTTACAAAATGGCAACAGGAAATGACATGAAATTATTTTAATTTTTCGCCGCCGCTTCCCCGTCCCGTAGCCCGTAAAATATCCCTGTTTTTTCGACGCAGCCCGCCGGAAATTTGTTCCCCTCCCCGCCTCCGCCCACGAAAAAAGCACCGCCTCAGCGGTGCTTTTTTGTATGTACCTTTACGCGTCGATACCGCGGCTGGTGAGATACTTCTTGACCATCAACGCTACCTTGAACGTGATGGCGTCGTCGAACTCCCGCAGGTCGAGACCGGTCAGCTTCTTGATCTTCTCCAGACGGTACACCAGCGTGTTCCGGTGGACGAACAGCTTCCGCGCCGTCTCGGACACGTTCAGATTGTTCTCAAAGAACTTGTAGATGGTGAACAGCGTCTCCTGATCCAGCGCGTCGATGGGATTCTTCTTAAAGACTTCCTGCAAGAACATCTCGCACAGCGTCGTGGGCAGCTGATAGATCAGGCGGCCGATACCCAGATTCTCGTAGTTGATAACGTACCGCTCGGTGTCGAACACCTTGCCCACCTCAATGGCGATCTGCGCCTCCTTGTAACTCTTCGCCAGATCCCGCAGGTGCAGAGCCAGCGTGCCGATACCCACGAACACACGGCTCTCGCCGTTAGCGCGGAGAGCCTCCTCAATGCGCTGCGCCACGACCTCCATGTCCTTGGCGGAGGCGTTCTCGTCCATCTGGTGAATGAGAGCCACATCGTGCTCGCCCACACTGAGGACGAAATCATTCTGCCGGTCGGGGTACAGGGACTGCACCACGTCCACGGGCACCGTGTCCAACCGGTCGTCCACCGGACGGATCACGAACACGCCCCGCGCCACCTCTGCGGCGACGTGCAGCTCCTTGGCGCGCATATAGATGTCGCTGATCAGGATGTTGTCGGAGATGATATTCTTGATGAAGGAGCCCTTGTCGTGCTTCTCCTCATAGTAGTTCTTGGCGGAGTTCAACGCCACCGCCGCCATGCTGCAAACCGTGCGGCTCATGCTGTCGTCACCGGTGGCGAACACTGCGTAGTCAAAGGCGTTGCTCCAGCTGGGCAGAGCCTTGAAGTACTTGCCCTCCAAAGCAACGCAGGCACCCTCTGCCGCAGTGATGGGCTCCACATACTTGCCCCACTTTTTGCCGATGGCAGTCAGCTCGCTGCACGCGATAACGGTTCCCTCGCCGTCGATCACACCGATGGTGCGGTCTGTTGTTTCCTTGAACTGAAGAACAGAGTTCTGAAAAATTCTGCCGGACATAGTCTCTCCTCCTGCATGACCCGCGTGGGTACTTTGTGCAATCTGCTCAGTTGACACTCCTATTATATCGTCATAATCACGGTTTTGCAAGTATTTTTTTATCTTTTATACAAAAAACTTGCTTCGTTTTTTGTGGTTATGTCAAAATAATCACAGACCGCACGTCCGGTACAGTGCCGCAACCTCCTCATCCCGCAGCATACGGTGCTCTCCGCGCCCCAGCTCGTCCCCCAGCACCAGCGGCCCCATGGACAGCCGCTTCAGATACACCACCGGCGCGCCGCAGGATGCCAGCATCCTTTTCACCTGATGGAACTTCCCCTCCCGCACCGTGACGATGCACCCGTTGTCCGGCAATATCTCCAGCCGCGCCGGCAGGCATTTCAGCCCGTCCCCCAGCGTCATGCCCTTGGCGAATACCTCCGCGTGCGCCGCCGTCAGGTGCCCGTCCACGCGGGCAAAATACCGCTTATCCACGTGGTACTTGGGGCTTAACAGCCGGTGGGTCAGCTCCCCGTCGTTGGTCAAAAGCAGCAGCCCCTCCGTGTCCTTGTCCAGCCGTCCCACCGGGGCAAGCCCTACCCGCCGCAGCTCCTGGGGCAGCAGCTCCATTACCGTCTCCTGCCGCCGATCCTCCGTGGCGGTGAGCACGCCGCCGGGCTTGTGCAGCAGCACATAGGTGAACCGCCGCAGCACCACCGTCTCCCCGTTCACGGTGATGACCGCCGTCTCCGGGTCGCACTTCTCCTCAGCGGAGCCTGCCGCCGCGCCGTTGAGACGCACCAGCCCCTGCCGCACCAGCAGCTTCACCTCCCGGCGCGACCACCTGCCCGTGCCGGCGAGCACCTTGTCCAGACGCTCCATTCTCCGCGCCCCCTTCCCGCTTTTTTTCCCTATGATAGCATATTCCCGCCGGGTTGGAAATAGGTAATTATGAGGTGATGAACATGGTGATATTGCATATCTCCAAGCGGCGGTTTGCCGGCTTCGCCGCCATTGCGGCGGCGATCGCCGCCACGGCGGTGGTGCTGGCGGGGTGCTTCGCCGGCAAGGCGGAGCCTATTACACTGTCGGACACGCAGGCGATGACGAGCTATCTCCGCCAGCTGGGCTGGCAGGTGGAGGACGCCCCTCTGGAGACGCTGGATCTCCAGCTTCCCCCGCAGCTGACGGACAGCTGGGGCGACTACGGTCAGATGCAGACCGAACAGGGCTTTCCCTTTACAGACTATGCGGGACAACCGGTGCGCCGGTACACCTTCCGCGTGACCAACTACCCCGGCGTGGACGCCGGTGTGCAGGCAAACCTGTATCTCTGCGGTGACGTGCTCATCGGCGGAGACATCGTCGCCACGGGAAAAGGCGGCTTCCAGCATGGCTTGCCCTTCCCCGCGGTGTAGAAAAACGATACAATTTGTAGAATCTTGCCGCAATTATACAGAGCATTATCTCCCACCGCCGGTATTTCCGCCCTGTGCCCTCTCCCCACGCAAAAAAAGAGGAAGCCCTTCGGCTTCCTCTTTTTGCTTTATCCCTGTGGGGGTAAATTACTCGTCAATCTCGATAACAACGCCGGAACCCACGGTACGGCCACCCTCACGGATAGCGAAACGCAGACCGTTCTCGATGGCGATGGGGGTGATCAGCTCGACCTTCATATCGACGTTATCGCCGGGCATGCACATCTCGGTGCCCTCGGGCAGAGTGATGACGCCGGTCACGTCGGTGGTACGGAAGTAGAACTGGGGACGATAGTTATTGAAGAAGGGGGTGTGACGGCCACCCTCGTCCTTGGTCAGAACGTACACCTGACCAACGAACTTGGTGTGGGGATGAATGGAACCGGGCTTGGACAGAACCTGACCGCGCTCGATCTCGGTCTTGGCAACGCCACGCAGCAGAGCACCGATGTTGTCGCCGGCTTCAGCGTAGTCCAGCAGCTTGTGGAACATCTCGATACCGGTAACGGTGGTCTCGCGCTTCTCATCGGACAGACCGACGATCTCGACCTTCTCGTTCAGAGTCAGCTTACCGCGCTCCACACGGCCGGTAGCCACGGTACCACGGCCGGAGATGGTGAACACGTCCTCGACGGGCATCAGGAAGGGCATATCCTCCTTGCGGTCGGGGGTGGGGATCCAGGTGTCAACAGCGTCCATCAGCTCCTTGATGCAGGCATACTCGGGAGCGTTGGGATCGGTGGACTCGGAAACCAGAGCGTTCAGAGCGGAACCACGGATGATGGGGGTGTCATCGCCGGGGAAGCCGTAGAAGTCCAGCAGCTCGCGAACTTCCATCTCCACCAGCTCCAGCAGCTCCTCATCGTCGACCTGGTCGCACTTGTTCAGGAACACCAACACGGAGGGCACGTTCACCTGACGGGCCAGCAGCAGGTGCTCACGAGTCTGCGCCATGGGGCCGTCGGAGGCAGCGATAACCAGGATAGCACCGTCCATCTGGGCAGCACCGGTGATCATGTTCTTGATATAGTCGGCGTGGCCCGGGCAGTCAACGTGGGCATAGTGACGCTTGGCGGTCTCGTACTCCACGTGGGCGGTGTTGATGGTAATGCCGCGCTCGCGCTCTTCGGGAGCCTTATCGATGGAAGCGTAATCGGTGTACTCAGCACCGCCCTGCAGAGCCAGGAACTTGGTGATGGCTGCGGTCAGGGTAGTCTTACCATGGTCGATGTGACCGATGGTACCGATGTTAACGTGGGGCTTAGTTCTCTCAAATTTCTGCTTAGCCATTTGAAATGATCCTCCTTAACATTTTTGTATCATGTGTGGGCAGCGTTACAGTCTAACACTGCCATTTTACAATATTTCGGTGGGAAAATCAATCGTAAAATACGCTTTTACAAATTTTCCTTACCGGTGCGCTTGGCGATGAGCTTCTCCTGCAGACCCTTGGGCAGCTCGATATAGTGGCTGGGCTCCATGGTATACTGACCGCGGCCCTGTGTACGGGAACGCAGGTCGGTGGCATAACCGAACATCTCAGCCAGCGGAACGAACGCATCGATCTGCTGTGCGCCGGAGCGCATCTCATAGCCCTGGATCTGACCGCGGCGGGCATTCAGGTCGCCGATAACGTCGCCCATATACTCGTCGGGCACGATAACGCAGACCTTCATAATGGGCTCCAGCAGCGTGGGCTCCGCCTTACGCATAGCCTCCTTGAAGGCCATGGAGCCGGCGATCTTGAACGCCATCTCGGAGGAGTCCACCTCGTGATAGGAGCCGTCGAACAGAGTGACCTTCACATCCACCACGGGATAGCCAGCCACGGTGCCGGAGAGCATTGCGCCCTGGATACCGGCGTCGATAGCGGGGATATACTCCTTGGGGATCGCGCCGCCCACCACTGCGTTGACAAATTCGTAGCCCTTGCCGGACTCGTTGGGCTCCACGTGGATCTTGACGTGACCGTACTGACCCTTACCGCCGGACTGACGGGCATACTTGGTATCCTGATCCACCGCCTTGCGGATGGTCTCCTTGTACGCCACCTGAGGTGCGCCCACGTTGGCCTCCACCTTGAACTCGCGGAGCAGACGATCCACGATGATCTCCAGATGCAGCTCGCCCATACCGGCGATGATGGTCTGACCCGTCTCCTCGTCGGTGTAGGTGCGGAAGGTGGGATCCTCCTCCGCCAGCTTGGCGAGAGCCACGCTCATCTTCTCCTGACCGGCCTTGGTCTTGGGCTCGATGGCCACGCGGATCACGGGCTCGGGGAACTCCATGGACTCCAGAATGATGGGATGCTTCTCATCACACAGGGTATCGCCGGTGGTGGTGTTCTTCAGACCCACCACGGCGGCGATGTCGCCGGAGTAGACCGTATCAATGTCCTCGCGGTGGTTGGCGTGCATCTGCAAAATGCGCCCCATACGCTCGCGCTTGCCCTTAGTGGCATTGAGGACAGAGGACCCGGTGCTCAGCGTGCCGGAGTAGACGCGGAAGAAGCTCAGACGACCCACATAGGGATCGGTCATGATCTTGAATGCCAGCGCGGCGAAGGGCTCGTCGTCGGAAGACTTACGCTCCTCCTCCTCGTCGGTCTTGGGGTTGACGCCCTTGATAGCGGGTACGTCGGTGGGGGCGGGCATATAGTCCACGATGGCGTCCAGCAGCTTCTGCACGCCCTTGTTGCGATAGCTGGAGCCGCAGACCACGGGCACCATCTCCACGGCGCAGGTGGCCTGGCGGATGGCGTTGCGGATCTTTTCGGTGGGGATCTCCTTCCCCTCCAGATACATCTCCATGATCTCGTCGTCGAACATGGAAACGGCATCCAGCAGCTTCTCGCGGTACTCGTTGGCAAGGTCTACCAAATCCTCGGGGATAGGCTCCACGCGCATATCCTTGCCCAACTGATCGTAATAAATATCGGCATCCATCTCCACCAGATCGATGATACCGCGGAAGGTATCCTCTTTCCCGATGGGGAGCTGGATGGGGACGGCGTTGGCCTTCAGGCGGTCATGCACCATGTCCAGCACGTGGAAGAAATCCGCGCCGGTGATGTCCATTTTGTTGACGTAGATCATCCGGGGGACATGGTAGTGATCGGCCTGACGCCACACAGTCTCGGACTGCGGCTCCACACCACCCTTGGCACACATAACAGTGACGGAACCGTCCAGCACGCGCAGAGAACGTTCCACCTCCACAGTGAAGTCCACATGACCCGGTGTGTCAATGATGTTGATACGCGTCTGGGGGAACTGATCCTTGGAGCCCTTCCAGTAGCAGGTGGTAGCGGCGGAGGTGATGGTGATACCACGCTCCTGCTCCTGCTCCATCCAGTCCATGGTAGCGGTACCCTCGTGCGTCTCACCCAGCTTGTAGTTCACGCCCGTATAGTACAAAATACGCTCTGTGGTCGTGGTCTTGCCTGCATCGATGTGTGCCATGATGCCGATATTTCTCGTATTTTCCAGTGTAACCTTTCTCGGCATACCGTTCTCCTTTTTGCTTCGTTGGTAAGCTTACCAGCGGAAATGGGCAAAGGCCTTGTTGGACTCTGCCATCTTGTGGGTGTCCTCGCGCTTCTTCACGGCAGAGCCGGTGTTGTTGGCGGCGTCCATGATCTCGCCGGCGAGACGCTCGGCCATGGTGCGCTCACCGCGGGCGCGGGAGTAGTTCGTCAGCCAGCGCAGACCGAGGGTCTGGCGACGGGCGGGGCGAACCTCCATGGGGACCTGATACGTGGCACCGCCGACACGGCGGGCCTTGACCTCCAGGCTGGGCATGATATTCTCCATAGCCTGGGTGAACACTTCCAGAGGATCCTTCTCGGTCTTGTCCTTGATGATGTCAAAGGCACCGTAAACGACCTTCTGTGCAACGCCCTTTTTACCGTCCAACATGATGCTGTTGACCAGCTTGGTCACCAGCACGGAGTTGTACATAGGATCGGGCAAGATCTCTCTCTTGGGAACATTACCTCTTCTGGGCACTATGCTTCCCTCCTTCATAAAAATATGATTTCACAGGTACTCAACAGCTTGCGTAGGCTGTTGTACGGCCTGCCAAAGAGGTAATTATATTATATAGAATATAAGAAACCTTTTCGGCAAAGCTCATAATGCAAGTCTTACTTGCTCTTCGGACGCTTTGCGCCGTACTTGGAGCGAGCCTGCATACGACCGGAGACGCCCTGGGTATCCAGAGTACCGCGGATGATGTGGTAACGGACGCCGGGGAGGTCCTTGACACGGCCACCGCGGATCATAACGACGGAGTGCTCCTGCAGGGAGTGCCCCACGCCGGGGATGTAGGCGGTGACTTCGTAGCCGTTGGTCAGGCGCACACGGGCGATCTTACGCAGAGCGGAGTTGGGCTTCTTGGGGGTCGCAGTTCTGACGGCAGTGCAGACACCGCGCTTCTGGGGGGAGCTGAGATCAGTCTCCTTGTTCTTCAGCGTGTTCAGACCCTTCTGCATCGCGGGAGAATTGGACTTGTAGGTGCTCTTCTTCCGACCCTGCTTGACCAGCTGGTTAAAAGTAGGCATTTGGTTTCTCCTTTCATAAGATTTCCGGGACATTGTCCCTTTATTTTTCCACGGAATGGGTGACCCCTATTCCGAACGGAAACAAATTCATCGGCTCAGCAGAGCCACGGCGGCGGCGGGAACGGCGATACCGCAGGCACGTCCCAGCTCCTGCAGCGTCATGCTGCCGTCCCAGGGGATGCCCTCCTGCGTGCACAGGGCGCGCAGCGGCTCAACGAGCCGTTCTTCGGCGTCGGAGGCGAGATAAACGCACCGGGCGGTGCCCTGCGTCACAGCGCGGCGAACCTGTTTCAGACCCACCACTTTCTCCTTGACGCTCAGCTCTCCGGACACGAACGGTTCCCTCCCGTCATCGCACAACAAATCTCGCGGAGCGATTCCCGCGCAATTTGAAATTATAGCATAGCCGAGGGCAAGCGTCAAGTACGATTCCGGGAAAAATTGTGGAATCCACTGAAATCTGCGTGCAAATTTCAGTGGTAATCACGAAAAACGGCTCGTCCCTACGGCAAATATCCCCCGGCACAAGGCCGGGGGATATTGCAGTATAGGTTTTTACGCCTCGTCGGTGTTCTCCGGGGCTTCGGAGACCTCCGTCTCCTCCGTCTCCACGAAGTCCTCCGCACTGGCGGGAGACTCCGGCATCGCGCCCTCAGCGTCGGCGGCAGGCACCACGGTGTGGGTGGCCTCCGCCTCGTCCTCGCGCTCTGCCTCCGTCTCGGGCACCATCTGCTCTGCCAGCTGGCGGTAGGCGGTCAGACCCGCGCCTGCGGGGATCAGCTTACCGATAATGACGTTCTCCTTCAGACCCACCAGATGATCGACCTTGCCCTTGATGGCGGCCTCGGTCAGCACCTTGGTGGTCTCCTGGAAGGATGCAGCGGACAGGAAGGAATCCGTGGCAAGAGACGCCTTGGTAATACCCATCAGCAGCTGGGTGTAGGTGGCCTCCTGCAGCTCCTCGCCGTCCTCCCGCTTCTCGCCTGCGGCGATGCGGGCGCGGACAGCGGCGTTGGCGTCCTCCACCTCCATGATGTCCGCCATCGCGCCGGACAGCAGCCCCTCTGCGTCGTTGGCGTCCTCCACGCGCACCTTCCGCATCATCTGACGGACGATGACCTCGATGTGCTTATCGTTGATGTCCACGCCCTGCTGGCGATAGACCTTCAACACCTCTTGAATGAGGTAGTTGTGCACGGCGGATGCGCCGCGGATACGCAGCACGTCGTGGGGATTCAGTGCGCCGTCCTGCAGCTGGCGTCCCTTCTCGATGACCTCGCCGTTCTGTACCAACAGACCGGTGTGGGGCACCGCGTAGGTGCGGGTATCGCCGTCGTCAGCGGTAACGATGATGTTCAGCAGGCTGCCCTTGGTGGCCTCCTCGAAGCGCACCTTTCCGCCGATCTCGGCGATGGTCGCCATCTTCTTGGGACGGCGCGCCTCGAACAGCTCCTCCACTCGGGGAAGACCCTGGGTGATGTCGCCGCCGGCAACGCCGCCGGTGTGGAAGGTTCGCATGGTCAGCTGGGTACCGGGCTCACCGATGGACTGCGCCGCGATGATACCCACGGCCTCGCCGGGGCCCACAGGCTTGCTGGTGGCAAGGTTCATGCCGTAGCACTTGGCGCAGATGCCGCTGTGCGCGCGGCAGGTGAGCACCGTGCGGATCTCGGCGGTGTGGATGTCGAAGGACTCCAGCAGCGCGGCGTCGTCCTCGGTCATCATGTGATCCTTGGACACCAGCACCTCGTCGGTGCCGGGCTTCAGAATATCCCGCACGGGGAACCGCCCCTTAATGCGCTCGGAGAACTTCTCGATGACCTGACCGCCCTCGCTGATCTCGGAGACCACGATACCCTTCTCCACGCCGCAGTCCGCCTCGCGGATGATCACGTCCTGGCAGACGTCCACCATGCGGCGGGTCAGGTAGCCGGAGTCGGCGGTACGCAGAGCCGTATCCGCCAAGCCCTTACGTGCGCCACGGCTGGAGGTAAAGTATTCCAGCACGCTCAGACCCTCACGGAAGTTCGCCTTAATGGGGATCTCGATGGTCTTACCGGCAGTGTTGGCCATCAGACCGCGCATACCGGTCAGCTGACGGATCTGCTTCATGGAGCCACGGGCACCGGAATCCGCCATCATAAAGATGGGGTTGTACTTGTTCATGTTGGCGGTCAGCGCGTCCGTGACATCGGCGGTGGTCTTTTCCCACTCGCGCACCACCAGCTTATACCGCTCCTCGTCGGTGATGAAGCCCATGTTGTACTGCTCCTCGATGTCCACCACGCGGTGCTCCGTCTCGTTGATCAGCTCATACTTCGCCTTGGGCACCGTCATATCCGCGATGGAGATGGTAATGGAGCCTCTGGTGGAGTATTTATAGCCGGTGGCCTTGATGTTGTCCAGCACCTCGGCGGCGATGGTGAAGCCGTACTGCTTGATGGTGCGATCCACGATCTTGCCCAGCAGCTTCTTGCCGCAGGTCTCCGTCACCTCGTAGTCAAAGAACTTGTCGGTGGGCGTGCCGTCCTCGTTGAACCGCTTCACGAAGCCCAGATCCTGGGGGATGTTGCGGTTGAAGATAATGCGTCCGGGGGTAGCGCGCACCACATGGCGCACCTCCTGCCCGTTCAGCTGCTTCGTCACCCGCACCCAGATGGGCTGGTGAATGCCGATCACGTGCTCGTTGTACGCCATGAGAGCCTCGTCCTCGTCGCGGTAGATGTTCAGATGGACGTTCTCCCGCTCCTCGTCGGTCAGCTCGTCGTAGGTCTTGCCCGCCAGCGCGAAATCCACGCCCTCCGGCCAATACTCGTCGTTGGTCATCTGGCAGTAGCCGTTTTCGAACCGCTCAAAGGTCAGATAGTAGGAGCCCAGCACCATATCCTGCGTCGGCACGGTGACGGGACCGCCGTCCTGGGGACGCAGCAGGTTGTTGGCGGACAGCATCAGCAGCCGCGCCTCCGCCTGCGCCTCGGCGGACAGAGGTACGTGAATGGCCATCTGGTCGCCGTCGAAGTCGGCGTTGAAGGCGGTGCAGTTCAGGGGGTGCAGCTTCAGGGCGCGGCCCTCCACCAGCACCGGCTCAAAGGCCTGGATACCCAGACGGTGCAGCGTAGGCGCACGGTTCAGCATAACGGGGTGATCCTTGATGATCTCGTCCAGCGCGTCCCACACCTCGGTGCGACCCTTATCCACCATCTTCTTGGCGGATTTGATGTTGTTGGCGGAGCCGTCCTCCACCAGCTTCTTCATGATGAACGGGCGGAACAGCTCCACCGCCATCTCCTTGGGCACGCCGCACTGATAGATCTTCAGCTCGGGACCTACCACGATAACGCTTCGGCCGGAGTAGTCCACGCGCTTGCCCAGCAGGTTCTGGCGGAAGCGTCCCTGCTTACCCTTCAGCATATCGCTGAGGGACTTGAGGGCGCGGTTGTTTGCGCCGGTGACAGGGCGTCCGCGGCGTCCGTTGTCGATGAGGGCGTCCACCGCCTCCTGCAGCATACGCTTCTCGTTGCGGACGATAATATCGGGGGCCTTCAGCTCCATGAGCCGCTTCAGACGGTTGTTGCGGTTGATGACACGGCGGTACAGGTCGTTCAGATCGGACGTAGCGAAGCGTCCGCCGTCCAGCTGCACCATGGGTCGGATCTCCGGCGGGATCACCGGCAACACGTCAATGACCATCCACTCCGGCTTGTTGCCGCTGAGACGGAAGGCGTCCACCACCTCCAGCCGCTTGACCACACGCGCCTTCTTCTGCCCGGAGGTGGTTTTCAGCTCCGTGTGCAGCTGCTCGCTCAGCTGCTCCAGATCGATCTGCTGCAGCAGCTCCTTCACCGCCTCCGCGCCCATGCCGGCGCGGAAATCATCCTCATACTTCTCCCGCATATCGCGGTATTCCTTCTCGGAGAGGATCTGGTTCTTCGCCAGAGGCGTCTCACCGGGATCGGTGACGATATACGCGGCGAAATACAGCACCTTTTCCAGAATACGGGGGCTGATGTCCAGCAGCAGACCCATACGGGAGGGGATGCCCTTAAAATACCAGATATGGCTGACAGGCGTAGCAAGCTCAATGTGCCCCATGCGCTCGCGGCGCACCTTGGCGCGGGTGACCTCCACGCCGCAGCGGTCGC